>NZ_JNAC01000114.1:0-365968 GCF_000722555.1 Sphingobium sp. DC-2
GGCTCCACCTTCTCAGGAGTTGGAGCCTCCGACAAACCCGGCGCGGTTCAAGACGCCGTCGATATAGGTCGCGATCGGATTTTCGATGCCCGGACCGAAGGCCCCCGTTCCAACGCCGCGCAGGCGAGGCTGAAAATAATTGTTCTGCGCCCCTGTCGTCAACGCGGGCGTGACAACCGAAAGGTCCTGCGCCGTAGCGACGCCAGTGGCGGCAAGGCGCGTTGAAGTGATCGCCGTGATCGCGATCGGCACATCCTGCAAGCGCTCCTCACGCCGTTGGGCGGTGACGACGATTTCCTCGACGCCGATCCCCGGCTGCTGCGGTTCCACCGGCGCTGCGGGCGGCGCGCTCTGCGCCATTGCGGCTTGCGAAAGCATCGTCGCGGCCATCACAGATCCGAAATGTAGAATTCCATGTTTAGCTTTCATCTTTCCCCTCCTGAATCATATTTTCCTGATTGCTGTCTTCACGAATAGTTTCGCCAATCTCCCTCAGTTCAGCTGAACAGAATTTCTGAATTTGAAAGCCCGTTGGCGATCATCTGCGAATATGCGTCATGCTGTTCACGGGCGACTTCCGTATGGGGGAAGATATGGTGGAAACCAGCCTCCATCCCCTTGATGATCCGCTCACTCACGGCGCCCGCATCCTCGCCGTTCAGCGGGCTGACGAAGCTGGGCATCGGCGCCACAGCGCCCTCGACCACCGGCCGCAGATCTTGCGAACGCTGCTCTACATTTGTCTTCGTCAGGCCTGGGTAGATTGTGGACACCTTGACAGGCGTGCCTTCCAGGCTGTCGCGAAACCCCTGCATGATCGCAGGCAATGCGAACTTGGCTGAACTATAAGCCGATAAATGCGTCCCGGGCGGTGTGAACAGTCCGGCGACTGATGCTGTGCTAAGGATATGCGCAGGCTTCCCATGCGCCTTGATCGAGGGCAACAGCGATTGAATGGAATGAAAGACGCCGAAAACATTGACGGCAAACGACCATTCCAGTTCTTCTGGCTTCACCTTGTCCAGCGGAATGCCGGTGAGTCCAACCCCAGCGTTGGCGAACAAATAATGGATCTCGCCATGCGCTGAGAGAACTTCGCTTGCAACTCGATCAACTTGCTCACGATTGCTGACATCGGCAATATGGTTCGTAACTTTGGGCGCTCCCGCCGATCGTGCGGCCGCCTCGGTCTCGGTCAGCCCATCGGGAAGAATATCGACTAGGGCGAGATTGGCGCCCCGGCTGGCAAAGGCCAGTGCGAGCGCACGCCCGATGCCATTGCCGCCGCCGGCGATGTAAACGGTTTGTCCCGCATATTGCGACATATTGTCTCTCTCCATGGTCGCGGACCGGGCGCTGCGTCGTCCTCGACATTGTCCATGCTATTAGTACGACTGTGCGGTAATCACGTCAATAAAAATAGTACGGTTGTCCAGTAACGGGCGCAATAAGCATATTGCGAGAGGGGCGGCGGAATAAGGCACACCGGAGTGGCCGGAAAGTTAGCTTCCGGCGGTAAATAGGTGGGCTAGCCGCCCTCGTGGACGGTCTAATCCGTTAGGCGGCCGGTCCCGTGCTTTCGTCCACGACCGGGTTTGAGAGGCAGCCGACACCCGGAATATCAACTTCGACTACGTCGCCAGCCTTCATCCAGACCGGCGGCTTGCGCGCCGAACCGACGCCACCTGGCGTGCCGGTGACGATGACGTCACCTGGCAGAAGCTCAGTGAAGATCGAGCAATAGGCAATGAGTTCAGGTATCGTGAAGATCAGCTGATCTAGCGTTGCTGACTGCATCACCTCGCCGTTCAGCCGCGTCTGAATGGTGAGCGCCGCCGGATCGGGAATTTCGTCGGCAGTGGTCAGCCATGGTCCGAAAGCGCCAGTCGCGGGGAAGTTCTTGCCAGGGTGAAATTGCGTGGTATGGCGCTGAAAGTCGCGAACGCTCGCGTCATTGTAACAGGAATAGCCAGCGATGGCCGAAAGCGCGTCGACTTCGGAGGCGCGCCGGACGCGGCGGCCGATGACGATCGCCAGTTCGCCTTCATAATCAAGCATATCTGACTCGACCGGCCGCAGGATCGGCTGGCGATGACCGATCTGGCTGCGGCCATAGCGCGCGAACACGGTTGGGTGATCGGCCTTCGCAAATTTCGTTTCGGCCAGATGATCCTTGTAGTTGAGGCCGATGCAAAGAATCTGACCGGGATCGGGGATGACCGGATCCAGCGAAACATCCTCCAGCCGCACACCGCCAGGCTGTGCCGACTCGGCGATTGTGCGCGCCTGTTCGATCAAGCCATTCTCGATCGCCTGCTTCAACGTGGCGCCGCCCGAAGAGGCTAGCGGCGTGCGCAGGTCGATCACCATGCCGCTGGAGGTAACGGCGCCCCAGCTTCGCTGATTATCGTGGGAATAGCTTACCAGTCGCATATATTCGTTCCTTAGGCTGTCATGACCCGGAGCGGGCTCAGGAAGCGGGCTGGAGCAGCTTCCGGCCGCTTGGCCGGAAGCGTGTAGGCCATACGCCGCCACGTCCAGGCGCAATGACGCCGTTGGGATCAACCGCATCTTTCAGTGTATCGGCAAAGCGTTGCAAGGCATTGTCGTTAAACGAATAGGCCTGGGACACGACGTCCTGGAATGCTGGCGCGCAGCGATATTCTCCGAAACCGGCCTTCGCGGCTTCAGCGACATAATAATTGTACAGCTCGCGCACTTCCTTGTTCTTCGCCGCATCTTCCCGCGACATGCCGAATGCGGTCATCATCAGGAAGCTGCGCGTCAGCCAGGCAATCGGCGGCATAAAGCGCGTGACGATCGACGGCACGCCACGGCGCTCCGCTGCTTCGATGAACATCTTTTGCGCATCGAAGACGGCCTGAGCCGTTTTGGACGTGACGGCGGAAAACCAGAGATGGCCGTCACTAGGGTTGGGATTGAGTTCGGTTCGCGCGCCGATGGAGAACATATTCAACGACGGAATGCCCAGGGAAACCTTCCGTGCCACTTTTTCCTTATCCTCATCGGACATGGGGAAATGATATTCGTGGAGAAGTTTGCCAGTGCTGCCCGGAATGGCGGCAAGGATCTTTGCCTTGGACGATTCCCAGGCCGCGCGCACGACTTCGCGGCAACCATAGAATTGAAGCTCGACATTCCAGGAAGCGACGCCCAGATCGCGGGCAAGCTGGTCGAGCTGCTCGTCCGTGGCGGACAGGTCCCAGGCCAGCTTCTGAACGCGCGGGTCCATCATCTTTCGCAGGACCGGGCTGCCATATTCCGGCATCGTCACCATGCCCGTATTTTGCAGATAGGTGACGATGTCGACCAGCGGGGCAAGATCCTGGCGCCGCAGCACTTCGATCATGGCTGAAATATAGGCTTCCGGTTCAGGCATCAGCCAGAAGCCCATCTTTGTGACGATGCCGAAATTCGCCTGTGCGAACAGCCCATCGACATAGGGGCCATAGCCATAGCGATATTCGGCGAAGGTCTTGGAGCCCGGCATTGCGCCCATGCCGGTGCGCATCACCTCGCCATTGGGCAGTACCACTTCCATTCCGGCATGCGCGCCGAAATGGTCGGCATAGGTTTGGAGCGTATAGCCAATCCCGTGGTCAAGTGCATTACCGATCGGGCTGCCCCAGCCGGGATCGGGAATATCCAGCCACACCTTGAGCTTGCGTTCCTGAATATAATGATAGAGGTCGAAATAGGACAAGCCAGGCTCGACGATTGCGAAATGACGCTTGTCGTCGACCTCGATCACGCGGTTCATTCGCTTGAGATCAACGATCACGCTGCCGCGCAGATTGGGCGAGGACCCGCCATAGCCCAGGTTCATGCCAGTGGAGATGGCGAACAAGGGGATTTTGAAGCGGTTGGCGATGCGAACGATCGCCTGCACTTCCTCGACCGTCGTTGGTGCGACGGCGGCGGAAGGGATCAGTTCATCGGGCTCGTCCCACAAGGGCGAATAGGCATCCCGATAGAGCATCACATCGTCTTCGGACGTGAACACCCATTGCGAACCAACTGCCTGGGCGAACTGTTCGAGCGCCTGCTTGAAATCGGCGACGGAAACCTGGGGCGGCAAAGGAAGGGCCATTGCAAATCCTCGAATTAAAAAGGCTATTTATCTGAGATCCTTAGGCCGCAGAGCGGCGGCCGAAGCATCGTAAACTGACATTGCCGAACATCATCGGCGATCCCCCGTGGGCGACAGTTGGGTCCGGCGGATAGAATTGTATCTGGACTACCCGGAAATCACGCACAGTGCAGGCGGCGAAATCCTTGTTCGCCTCCACTGCTCTCGCCTGATGGTACGAGCCGCATCATACTCCCATCCTCACCTGCTTGTTCCAGTTATGGAGAAACCGTACGATCGTACGGCCCATGAGTCAATGATGGCGTTGATCGATCTTCGACGGACTACAGCTTGTTCGCCAGCTTGGAGATATTCGCGATCGGAAATTTGCCCTGCTCTGGCGGGAACGGAGCACAACTCCCCAGACTGACCGGGGCTCTCACGGGCACCTGCCTCCTTCGCATGCCTGCGCAGGAGTTCACTCCAATCCCGTAAGCGGCGTAGGACGCAGCCGCGAAATGCTCGCAGAGTGCCTCAACCTGCTTCGGTGACGGCCTTGCTGGTCCTTTTGGCGCTGCCGGAGACTGTCCGGCCTTCTTCGGCCTTCGACTGTGCCTTCCGCGCACTGGGCACCTTGGCCGCCTTCGCTTTTCCCCGCACGGGTGGAGGCGTCACTTCGCGGCGGTGGGCGATCTTCTCGATCCCGCCGACGATAAAGTCGAGCATCGTCGGATAGGCTGCCCTCAAATCCTTCTGACTGCTGGTCGGCAGATAGTTCAATGCATCGGAGCCGGACACGGCGAATGTGCCGGTGAAGACGGAGATGGCGTAGGAAAAGGCTTCGCTGGCGCTATCCAGGTCAAGTCTGGGTTCGGCCGCGATGAGCCTTTCGATCCCTTCATTCACCGACACGAGGAAGTGCGATGTCACCAGCGCCGCCCATCGGGGATCGCGGCCCATGACCGCAAGGAGCCGGGCGTAAAAGTGCCATCCGCGATCGGGCCCAGTCAGCGCATCCACGATGGGCCTGGAAAAAGCGTCCATGATGTCGTGGATGGACGATGTGCGCAGCGCGTCGAATGCCTGACGGCGGACATGATTAAGCTCATCGGCCCGCCTGGCGATCACCATTTCGAACAATTGTTCCTTGGTCGGAAAATGATAAGTCAGCAAACCGAGGGAAATCGCCGCGTCCGAAGCGATCATGCGCATTGATACGCCGTCATAGCCATGCATCGCGAACTGCCGTTCAGCGGCATCAAGCAGCAGCTTTCGCGACTCGTCGGCATTTCGCCTCTGCACTCGGGTCATTCATCGGTCCTTTCGGAGGATGGGATCGGCGTTGGAGATACGGGAGCATGCCGCTATCACATGCACCGCCGTTCCGTCATCAACAGTATTGGCGGATTTAGTTCGATTTCCCAGCGCGGGGATATATTTCCCCCGCCACGCCATTCCCATCCCCGATCATTCTGTGCACGTTGGATTCTACCCAGTCGGCCAGCGGACGCAACAATATGGCTGCTTCCCGTCCAAGATCGGTGAGGCTATAATCGACATGAGGCGGTACGACCGCATGGGCCTGCCGCAGAATGAGGTGGTTGCCTTCCAGCAGGTGGAGCGTATGCGCCAGCATGCGCTCGCTCACGCCGCCGATCCGCCGCCGCAACTCGCTGAAACGATATGTCCTTACCTCCAGCGCCAGGATTACCATGGCGCCCCAGCGGCTCGTAATATGGCGGAATATCTCACGGGACGGGCATGCGACCGCCATCAGGTCGCCTTCCCGCAAGGCGGTGGACAACGGCGTGCTGTTGGAATGCTGGCTCGGAGATTTCATACTAACAATATTGTACGTACTTACCCAAGCTATTCAAGTCGCATAAATGGAGCGCTTCCAGCAGACATTAACGGAAGGATTCATGATGATCGCTGTTACAGGTGCAAATGGCGGCTTGGGACGATCGACGATTGCAGCGCTGAAAGTACGCATCCCCTCGTCCTCGATCTTGGCGCTCGTGCGTTCGCCGGAAAAAGCGGCTGATCTGGGCGTCGAAGTACGTAGCTTCGATTATGATAAATCCCCGGAACAATTGGCGCAGTCTCTGAAAGGGGTGAACGTCCTCTTGCTTATTTCATCCGCTGACTTGGGAAAGCGCGGCGAACAGCACGGAAATGTCATCAAGGCCGCCAAAATCGCGGGGGTGAAGCGGATCGTCTATACCAGCATCGTGAATGCAGACACCTCGTTGCTGAGCCTGGCCGAGGAGCACCGCGAAACGGAATCGGCGCTTCGTGAAGCCGGTGTGCCGTTCACGATCCTGCGCAATGGCTGGTATGCCGAAAATCCGTTGCACGGGCTTGAGGGCGTACGGGCAAGCGGCAAGCTGATCGGCAGCGCCGGGGACGGGAAGATATCCTTCGCCACCAGAGACGATCTGGCCGAAGCGGCTGCGATCGTCCTGACGGGGACGGGCCATGAAGGCAAAGTCTACGAACTTGGCGGCGACACGCCTTATACGATGGCGGATTATGCCGCGGAGCTGTCGAAGCATTTTGGCCGGGACATTCCCTATGCCGACCTGCCGGTAGAACAATATGCCGGAATTCTCGCTGGCGTGGGCATGCCAGCGCCCTTTGCCCAGGCTGTCGCGAGCTGGGACGCTGCTGCTTCCACGGGATCGCTGTTCCATGACGGCAATGATCTGCGCACCCTTTTGGGACGGCCGACCGTCCCGATCTCCGCAGTGATAGCGCAAGTGGCCAAATATCCATCACGGCGCGACCTGACGGGTCCGCCATGGTCATCATCACACGGGATCGGCGCGGCCCTCATGGAGGACGGGGTCGCGCCGGGCGGTCTAATGCGCGATGCAGACGGCCTTTTCCTCCGTATAGCCGTTAAGCCATTCGGAGCCGAAATCGCGGCCAAGCCCCGATTGCTTGAACCCGCCGAAAGGCATGTTCGGATCGATGAACACATGGCTGTTGACCCAGACCGTGCCTGCTTCCATCCGCCGGGTCAGCGTCATCGCCTGATCGATGTCCTGCGTCCAGACGCTTGCCGCAAGGCCAAGGTCGCTGTCATTGGCGCGGCGCAGGCCTTCTTCGGCATCCGCGACGGGCGTGATCGTCAGGACGGGGCCGAAGACTTCCGAACGGGTCAGCTGCGCCTGTTCGGGCGCGTCCAGGACGAGGGCGGGTGAGACATAATAGCCTTCGTCCGGCACGCTGACGTCCTGGAGGATCTGCGCTCCGGCCGTGCGCGCGTTGTCAAGGAAGCCGCGCACTTTCATGCTGTGCTGCGCCGATGCGAGCGGGTTGAGTTGCGCTTGCGGGTCCAGTCCGGGTCCCGCCGTCACGCCGCCGATCGCCTGCCGCAGCCCGGCCACCAGATCATCATATAGCGGCGCTTCGACATAGATGCGGGATGCGGCGGCGCAGACCTGGCCGCCATTCAGGAACCCGCCCGCCATCAGGCCCGGAATGACCTTGTCCAGCCGCGCGTCGCGCAGGACCAGCGCGGGATTCTTGCCGCCCAGCTCCAGAGTGAAGCGCTTCATGCCGTCGATCGCGGCGTGGCCCACGGCCTTGCCGGTGGCGGTCGATCCGGTGAAGCTCAGCTTCGCGACCAGGGGGTGCGATGTCAGCGCACGGCCCGCGACCGCGCCGCTGCCGGTCACAACGTTGAAAACGCCAGCGGGGACGCCTGCCTCCACGGCCAGTTCCGCGATGAGCAGCGCGGTCAGCGGCGTCACTTCGGACGGTTTCAGCACCACGCTGCATCCCGATGCCAGAGCGGGCAGGACCTTCCACAGCGCGATCATCAGGGGGAAATTCCAGGGCGCGATGGCGCCGATGACGCCGATCGGCTCGCGACGCGTATAGGCGGTCCAATGCGCCCGTCCGCCGGGCAGCGACAGGTCGAAGGTCCGACCCGAAATCTTCGTGGAAAGGCCTGCCGCATAGCGTATCCAATCGACCGACGCGCCAACTTCCAGCATGCGCGACAGATTGATTGACTTGCCTTGTTCCAGCGTCTCGATCTGCGCGGCGGCTTCCCCGCGTTCCTCAAGCAGATCGGCGAGGCGCAGCAGGACGCGTTCCCGGTCGGCAGGGCGAAGATCGCGCCAGCGGCCATCGGAAAATGCGGCGTGTGCCGATCGCACCGCCTTGTCGACATCCGCCGTCGTCGCGTCGGGAACATGCGCGATGACTGCGCCGGTCGAGGGATCATGGACGGCCAGCCGCTCGCTGCCCTCCGAAGCGCAGAATGCCCCTTCGATGAACAGCGCGGCGTCCCGCTCAAGGAACCGGGCGGCGGCTGGTTCGATCGTGAAGGGGCCTGCATATGCCATTATCGCTCTCCTATGGGCGCGGGACGAAATTTCTCTCTGCTCCCTGTCTAAAAACGCCGCGCGCGCGTTGCTGTCATCAGTTCCGATGACAGAAGGGCGCGGCGGCCCGCCATATCCTGCCCCTCATCCGCCACGGGGCACAGGAGAGGAGAGTTTGAGTTGACGGCGCATGACCCTGTGGCAGCTTCCGGCGATACCGCCGCTGTGGAACCGGCAATGGTTCCCGGCTTTGGCAACCATATGGCGACGGAGGCAGTGCCCGGCGCGCTGCCGGTCGGGCGCAATTCCCCCCAGCGCGTACCCTACGGCCTTTATGCCGAACAGCTTTCGGGAACGGCCTTCACCGCGCCGCGCACGGAAAACAAGCGTTCCTGGTTGTATCGCTTGCGGCCTGCCGCCAATCATGATGCGTTCGAGCCCTATCGCAACGTTGGCCTGCTGCGCTCCGCCCCGTTTGATGAGGTTCCTCCCAATCCCAACCGTCTGCGCTGGGACCCGCTGGCCTTTCCCGAAGCGCCCACCGACTGGGTGGACGGCCTCGTCACCTATGGTGGCAATGGCGATGTTGGAACGGGCGCGGGCGTAGGCATTCATCTGTACGCCTGCAACCTGTCGATGAAGCATCGCGCCTTCTTCAACGCCGATGGCGAGTTGCTGATCGTGCCGCAGGAAGGATCGCTGCGGATCGTCACTGAACTTGGCCTCCTGACCGTGGAGCCGCAGCAGATCGCGGTCATTCCGCGTGGTGTTCGCTTCCGGGTCGAGCTGCTCGACGGTCCGGCGCGGGGCTATGTCTGCGAAAATTACGGCGCGCCTTTCCGCCTGCCTGATCTTGGACCGATCGGCGCGAACGGCCTTGCCAATCCGCGCGATTTCGAAACGCCGGTCGCCTGGTTCGAGGATGAGGACGTGCCCACGTTGCTGATCCAGAAATTCCAGGGCGGCCTCTGGTCGACGGCGCTGGGCCACAGCCCGTTCGATGTCGTCGCATGGCACGGCAATCTGGCGCCCTATCGATATGACTTGCGGCGCTTCAACACGATCAACACGGTGTCATTCGACCATCCCGATCCGTCCATCTTCACTGTCCTCACCAGCCCCAGCGAGACGCCGGGCACCGCCAATTGCGACTTCGTCATCTTCCCGCCGCGCTGGATGGTCGCGGAGGACACGTTCCGGCCCCCATGGTTCCATCGCAATGTGATGAGCGAATATATGGGCCTCATCACCGGAGAATATGATGCGAAGGAAGGCGGCTTCCTGCCCGGCGGCGGATCGCTTCACAACCAGATGAACGGCCATGGTCCAGACCGGGCCAGCTATGAAAAGGCGGTCGCGGCCGACCTTGCACCCTTCAAGATCGAGAACACGATGGCCTTCATGTTCGAAACCCGGCACGTCATCCGCACCACGCCTTGGGCGATGCGGACGCCGCCCATGCAACTGGACTATGACGCGGTGTGGGCGAACATGGAAAGGGCGAAGCTGCCATGACCGGCCGCATGGACGAAACGCACGATCCCGCCCTGACCAGCTGGGTGGAGTCCGCCAACGGACATCCTCAATTCCCCATTCAGAACCTGCCCTTCGGCATCTTCTCCATAGGGGATGGTGAACGCAGGGCCGGAGTTGCGATAGGCGACCTGATATTGGACCTCGCCGTCATTGCTGGTCACCTTCCGGCCTCCGCCGCCGATGCGGTCAGCGCATCCACGCTCAACGCCCTTTTCGCATTGCCGGCAGCGGACCGGCGCGCGCTGCGGCGGAGCCTGTCGTCTATCCTGTCGGACGCCGGATGGCGGGATCGTATCGCGCCTGCCCTGCATGCAGCGGACGGCTGCACGCTGCACCTGCCCGCCACCATCGGCGATTATACCGACTTCTATGTCGGCATCCATCATGCGGAAAATGTCGGGCGGCTGTTCCGCCCGGACAATCCCTTGCTGCCCAACTATAAGTGGGTGCCTATCGGCTATCATGGCCGTGCCTCTTCGGTCCGTCCCTCCGGCGAGCCGGTGCGGCGGCCGCTGGGCCAGCGCAAGGCGCCCGATGCGGACAGTCCGGTCTTCGGTCCCACTCAACGGCTGGACTATGAACTGGAACTGGGCGTCTGGGTTGGGCAGGGCAATCCACTCGGCCAGCCCATTCCGATCGGCGAGGCGGCGGATCATATCGTTGGCCTGGGCCTCCTCAACGACTGGTCCGCGCGCGATCTCCAGGCGTGGGAATATCAGCCCCTTGGACCCTTCCTGGCCAAGAATTTCCACACGACCATCTCGCCCTGGGTGGTGACGGTGGAGGCGCTGGCTCCGTTCCGCATCGCCCAGCCGGTGAGGCCGGAGGGCGACCCCGATCCATTGCCCTATCTGAACGATCCCGCCGATCGCAACGAGGGTGCTTTTGCGATCGAGATGGCAGTGCTGCTGAGCAGCGAACGGATGCGCGCCGAGGGTCTGCCGCCCATCCGGTTGAGCCGGGGACCGGCGAGCAATATGTATTGGACCGTGGCGCAGATCGTCGCGCACCATGCCTCCAACGGCTGCAACCTGCGGCCGGGCGACCTTCTGGGAACCGGCACGATTTCGGGAGCGGAAGCGGGGGAACGCGGCAGCCTGCTGGAACTGAGCGAAGGCGGCAAGTCGCCCATCGCCTTGCCCAGCGGCGAGGAGCGGCGCTTCCTGGAGGATGGCGATGAGCTGACCATCGCAGCCACCGCAAGCCGCGAAGGCGCTGTGCCGATCGGCTTTGGCCCCTGTACCGCGCGCATCCTTCCGGCCCTGTCATGATGCGGCTGCACGGATATTGGCGTTCGGGCACCAGTTACCGGGTTCGCATTGCGCTCAACTTCAAAGGGGTCACCTACGAACAGGTGGCGCACGACTTGCGGCGGGGGGATCAGAAGGATCAGGCATTTCTCGCCCTACAGCCGCAGGGGCTGGTTCCGGCGCTGGAGGCGGACGGGCAGGTGCTGATCCAGTCGCCCGCGATATTGGAATGGCTGGAGGAACGCTATCCCGATCCGCCGCTGTTGCCGCAGGATGCGGGGGGAAAGGCGCAGGTGAGAGCGATGGCCGCGATCATCGGCTGCGACATCCATCCCCTCAACAATCTGCGAATATTGAAAGCGTTGAAGAATGATCTGGGTGCGGATCAAGCCGCTATCAACAACTGGATCGCGCGCTGGATAAGCGATGGGTTCACCGCGCTGGAAGCGATGACCGGAGTGCATGGCGGGGTGTTCCTCTTTGGTGACGGACCCACTTTGGCCGACGTCTATCTGGTGCCGCAAATCTATTCGGCCGAGCGGTTCGGCGTGGACCTGTCGCCATTCCCTCGCTTGACCGCGGCGGCCACGGCGGCGCGTGCGCTTCCGGCCTTCGCCGCCGCCGATCCAGCGGTGCAGCAGGACGCTGATCCCGGCTGACCCCGAATATCATTTCCCCAACCAAAAATCCCGGCTTGTGCGCCGACCCAAAGGAAAAGGACGATCATGGCAAAGCCCTTTGCATCCTCCGCCGACGTGGCGGAAAAGACCGAAACCCTGGAAGTCATCGCGGACGGCGTCTACGCCCTGACCGCAGAGGGTGATCCCAATGTCGGCGCGATCGAGGGGGAGGATTTCCTCGTCGCGTTCGAAGCGCGGGCAACGCCTGCCGCCGCCCGAGACTGGCTGAGGAAGCTGCGCGAACATACCGGCAAGCCGATCAAATATCTGGTTCTGACCCACTATCACGCCGTTCGCGTGCTGGGCGCGAGCGCGTTCGATGCGGAAAACATCATCACCAGCGAAACCACCCGCAAGCTGATCGAGGAACGCGGCAAGCAGGATTGGGACAGCGAATTTGGCCGCATGCCGCGCCTGTTCAAGCAGCCGGAAGAAATCCCCGGCCTGACCTGGCCGACCCAGACGTTCGAGGACCGCTTCGACATCGACCTGGGCGGCGACCGGGGCACGATCGAACTGCATTTCTGCGGCCGGGGGCATACGGCGGGCGACATCGTCGGCTGGCATACGAAGACGAAGACCCTGTTCGCGGGCGATCTGGTGGAGGCGGAAGCGGCGCTCTATACCGGCGACGCGTTCCATTTCGACTGGTCGAGCGACACGCTTGACCGCGTCAAGGCGTTCCGCGCCGAGCATCTGATCGGCGGGCGTGGCGCAGTTGCGCATGGGCTGGAGGCTACCGACGCCGCCGTGGAACAGACGCGCGGCTTCCTGCTCGGCATGATCGAGCATGTCGGCGCGGCCCACAAGCGCGGCGGCACGCTCAAGGAAGCATTCGAAGCGACCCATGCGGCGCTGGAGCCGAAATTCGGGCGCTGGCCGATCTTCGAACATTGCCTGCCCTTCGATGTGCAGCGTCTGTGGGACGAGTTTGACGGCATCGACTGGCCGCGCATCTGGACGGAAGAACGCGACCGCGAGGTTTGGGCGCAACTTCAGGGCTGAGACGGGCGATGGCCGCAACCAACAGCATGAACGGGGTGCCGGTGTGGCGCCCCGTAGGGACGACGCCGCTCGCGGCAATTTCCCCGACGCCGCCCGCCGTGACGATCGTGGGGGGCGGTCCGGTGGGGATGACCGTCGCGCTGGACCTTGGCCGCAGGGGCCATCGCGTCGTCATCCTGAACCGGCTCGACTTCGTGCCCGCCGGTTCCAAGGCGATCTGCTTTTCCAAGCGCACGCTGGATATCTGGAACCGGCTGGGCGTCGGCGCCCACATGGCGGAAAAGGGCGCGGTCTGGAATGTCGGCAAGGTCTTCTGGGGCGATTCCGCCGACCCCATCTACAGTTTCGACATGCTGCCCGTGAAGCATCAGCAGATGCCGGGCTTCATCAATCTTCAGCAATATCATGCCGAAGATATATTGATCGACGCGCTGGCGGAGCTTCCCAATGTCGAAATCCGCTGGGGCCATGAGGTCACGGGCATCGAACAGGATGGCAAGCAGGCGGTTCTGCGCGTCGTAACGGGCGGGCAGGAATACCGGCTGGAAACGCCATGGGTGATCGCCTGCGATGGCTCCCGCTCGCCTGTCCGTCACATGCTGGGCATGGATTTCGAAGGCCGCGTGTTCGAGGATAATTTCCTGATCGCCGACATCAAGGTGAAGGGGGATCGTCCCTGTGAACGATGGTTCTGGTTCGATCCGCCGTTCAACCGGGGCCGTTCCGCCCTGCTGCACAAACAGCCGGACGAGGTATGGCGGCTGGACTTCCAGCTTGGCCGGGATATCGACCGCGAAGCCTGCATCCGGCCGGAAAATGTCGCGCCCTATATTCGCGGCATGCTGGGCGACGGCATCGAATTCGAGCCGGAATGGTACAGCGTCTACACCTTCCAGTGCCGCCGCATGGAGAGCTTCGTTCATGACAGGGTGATTTTCGCGGGCGACAGCGCTCATCTCGTTTCCCCCTTCGGCGCGCGGGGATGTAATGGCGGCGTGGCAGACGCCGACAATCTGTGCTGGAAGCTGGATCTGGTGCTGCGTGGCGAAGCGCCCGAAAGCCTGATCGCCAGCTATGATTATGAGGCGGTGGTCACGGCGGACGAGAATATCCTCAATTCCACCCGCTCGACCGACTTCATGTCGCCGGTGTCGCAGGCGGTGACGGCGATGCGGGACGCCGTTCTGGAGCTTGCGCATCAGCATGCGTTCGCGCGGCCGTTCGTCAATTCCGGCCGCCTCTCGACGGCCGTTAGCTATCCCGGCAGTCCGCTCAACACGCCGGACGAGCAAGGCGCCCTATGGGCGGGCATCCCGCCGGGGAGCGTTGCCCTTGACGCGCCGGTCGCGGATGGTTGGCTGCTCGACCATCTGTCGCATGGGCAATTCACGCTGTTGAGCTGGCATGCGGACATCGACGCGCCTGCGGGCGTGACGCATTTGCGGCTCGAAATCATGGGTGATGTAGAAGCTTTGGTGGTGGCGCGTTATGATCTTGAGCGGGGTTCGGCCTATCTGATCCGGCCGGACCAATATGTCGCCGCACGGTGGCGGTCGCCGGACGCGCGGGCGGTGGAAGCGGCGCTGGGCCGCGCAATGGGGAAGAAGTGATGGCGGCGCTCAATCTGCAACCCAATATCGCCGACCCGGACGGCCTGTACGCCAGGCTGGCCGCCCTGCACGAGGGGCTGGATGAGCGGCGCAGCGCCGTCGTCAACAGCAAGCTCATCCTGCTGCTCGCCAACCATATCGGCGATCCGCAGGTATTGGCCGAGGCGATCGACACGGCGAAGGCCGCGCATTTGGCCATTTCATCGGCAGCCGAACAGGCCTAAAAGCATCATCAGGCGGCCTTCGGGCCTTGCCTGAAGGAGCAGGACATGGCGGTTGCGGCGGCTTGGCAGGACAAGAATTACGAAGCCCTGATCAGCGCGCTGGGCACCGCGTCGCTGGGCGAAGTCATCCTGCGGGCGGCCGACGACATTTCGGACGTGGACGAACTGTTCGGTTTCTGGATAGCCGATGACGGGCCGCCGGTGCAACTCGCCTCATCGGGCCATCGCGGATCGTCGCGCAGGCGGGCTTCCCTCTATTCCAGCGGCTTTCACGCCATGGACCCGCTGCTGCGCCTGGTGAGGACCATGCCGGAACAGGCGCCGATCATGTCCGCATCCATAGCGGCCAAGGACATCGACGATCCCCTGTACCGCCGCGAATGTTTCGACCGGCCGGGGCTCAAGGAAAAGATCGCCTTCGTCCAGACCTATGGCAGCCGCCACTATGTGCTGAGCTTCTACTGCGGGCGCGGCCTGCGGGAGGCGCAGGTGGACCGGCTCGCCGCCCTCGCCGCGCTGTCGCTGCCGATATTGAAACGGCATGGCGAGTTGCTGGGCGATGAGGTCGGACTGTCCCTGACCCAGAAGATCGAGCACCGCCTCGCGCGCGCCTATCCGCGGCTGACATCGCGCGAGCGGCAGGTGTGCGCCCGGTCACTGGCGGGCATGACGGCGGAGGCGACCGCGATCGATCTGGGTGTGGCGGAAACCAGCGTGCTTACCTATCGCCGTCGCGCCTATGAACGCTACGGCATTTCCAGTGCCGGGCAGCTTCTGGAAAATCTTTTGAGTTGAGGGGGTTTTAGACCTGCCCCTCCATGGGAAGGCTTTCCAGAGCGTCACCCCGGATCAGGTCCGGGGTGACGGTCATTCGAAGGGTTCCACTTCCTTTTAGAAGGGAGGGCTTCGACAAGCTCAGCCCGAACGGAGTGGTGGGCTCAGCCCGAACGGAGTGGGGTGCTCAGGCCGAATAGAATGGAAGTGTTCAGGGGGACGGGGTGGGTGCGCTCGGCCCAACGGGAGAGATGGTTGGGCGACCCCTTACGCGATGGCGCAGTAGTTTTTGGTGAAGCGGTCGCTGTGGATTTCCCACAGGACGGGCGTTCCCTTTTCCACATACCATGCCTCGCCGGGCGCGAAGGTCTGGGCTTCGCCGGTCAGTTCGTTGGTCAGCGTGGCGCTGCCTTCGACCACGACGGCATGTTCGTTGAACGGGTAGGTCATGCGGAACCGTCCCTTGCCCGTTGCGAAGAAGGCGCAGGAGAGGGGCGCGCCGGGCGTGCCCGCCACCATTTTTCCGAAGGCAAGTCCTTCGCCTTCGAGGACTTCGGAACCCAGGTCCGCAAGCGTGCCCCATGGGTCGAGATCGGGCACGTCATTCGGCTGGAACTTGTGCATGACAGTCTTCCTTTCTTTAGCGGCCGTGAAAATAGCCGGTGATCTGGTGCCAGGTCTTGGCGGCGGACATCACGGCCGGTCGCAGCCGGTCGCGGCCCAATATGCGCATGTGCGGGATGGAACTCATGAGATCGTATCGCGCCGATCCTTCGCTCATCCCTTCGGCCAGTATCTTGCACACGATATGCGAAGGGGTGACGCCGAAACCGGAATAGCCCTGAACGAAGAAGGCGTTAGGCCTGCCTTCCAGCGTTCCGATCTGCGGGAAGAGATTGGCGCTGCACGCCATCGGCCCGCCCCATGCGAAAGCTATTCCCGTGTCGCGCAGATAGGGGAATATCTGGAGCATCAGCGCGCGGGTCCATGCCGCATAGTCGCGCGGGAAATATTCCACGAACCGGGTCGCGGAGCCGAACAGCAGCCTGTTTTCCGCCGTCACCCGGAAATAGTTGATGACCGGCGCGATGTCGCTGTACGCGCCGCGAATGGGGCTGATCCGGGCCACCAGTTCATCGGGCAGCGGATCGGTCGCGATCTGGAAGGAATAGGTGTTGATGGTCTTCGCATGGATCGAAGGCTCCAGCCGCCGCAGGAAACTGTCGCAGGCCCAGAGCAGCTTCGACGCGGTGACGCTGCCCGAACCCGTGCGCACGCGGATGCGGTCGCCATACTCGACCTCGATCACTTCGCTGTTTTCGAAGATGCGCGCGCCGTAACCCGTCAGCGCCCGCGCCTCACCCAGCAGCAGGTTCAGCGAATGCACATGGCCGCCGCCCATATGTTTGAGCACCGCGCAATAGGCGCCGGAGCCGATGACGTCCTTCACCGCCGGTCCGGTCAGCAGTTCTATGTCTTCGTCCGGCTCGGCTTCGCGGAATTCGTCCTGCCACGCGCGCAATGTGCGTTCCTGCCGCGCGTTGGTGGCGAGATAACCATAGCCGCGATGGACATCGGCATCGATGCCGTATTTTTCCGCCCGGCCGCGCAATATGCCCGCGCCCAGGCTGGCGATCTGGAAAAGGGACTTCATCCCTTCCGGCCCGACATGGCGGGCGACCAGATTGATGTCGTGGCCGATTCCAGCCATCACCTGTCCGCCGTTGCGGCCGGTGCCGCCATAGCCCAGATGCCGCCCTTCCAGCACGACGATGTTGGTGATGCCATGTTCGGCCAGTTCCAGCGCCGTGTTGATGCCGGAAAAGCCGCCCCCGATGACGACGACATCGGCGTCCAGATCCTGCGTCAGGCGGGGATAGGAGTCGTCATATTTGCGGGTGGCGGTGTAGTAGTTGAGCGCATCGAGCCGGCGAATGGGATCTTGCATCGCGTTCTTCTTCAGCAAGGGAGGGGAGCGGCGGCCCGCGACCGGCGAGCCGCCGTCCGGGTCATTGTGCGGTCAGGCCGTTGCCGGGCGCCTGATAGGCGACTTCCCCGTCGATCAGCGTCATGAGCACGCGGGTGTCATGCACGGTGGTGATGGGCACGTTGAAGATGTCCCGGTCGATGATCACCAGATCCGCGCGCTTGCCCGTTTCGATGGTTCCCGTCTCGTCGCCGCGCCCAAGCTGCCGCGCGCCGTCGATCGTGAAGATGCGGACCGCTTCCTTGAGGGTGATCGCCTCGGCTGGTCCTGCCGGTTCGCCCCCGCCGCCGGGCGCGCGCCGGGTGACGAGCGTTTCGATCGCGGCCCAGGGATTGACCGAGGGGATGACGTTCCAGTCGGACCCCGCGACTGCGAAGACTCCGGCGTCCAGCGCCTCGCGGATGGGAATCCATCGTTTCATGCGCTGATCGCCCACGGCGGTGACGATGTTGTCGACGATGGGGGAGGGCGACCAGATATAGGGCGAAAATTCCAGCGTCGCGCCGATTGCCCTAGCGCGTTTCAGGTCGTCGGGCGCGACGAAGCTGGCATGGGCGACCTCATGCTGAAGGCCCGAAAAGCCATGGGCTTCCCGCGCCGCCTGTATGGCGTCCAGGCTTTCCCTGACGGCGGCGTCGCCGGCGGCGTGCATCTTCACCACAAGGCCCATGCCATCATAGCGGACGACATCCGCATTCAGCGTGGCCGGGGGTATCAGGAGCAGGCCCTTCGCGCGGGCGGGATCGGCTTCGGCATGCGGCCCGGCATGGGGAACATAATCCTCCAGCATGGCCGCCGTATGTCCATCGGTCGGCACGCCGTCCGTCAATATCTTGACGCAGCCGGGGTCGAAGCGTTGCCGCGCATAGACCTGGCGCAGGGCGATGAGCTGCTGATCGGCCGCGATCATGCAGGCCCTGACATGCTGCTTGAGCTGGCCTGCATCGGCAAGATCGGCATAGGCCTGCGCCGCGCCGCGGGAGACGAGCGCATCCTCAAAGCCGGTGATGCCGTAGAACAGCATCTTGTCCAGCGCCCATTGCAGCGCCTTTGCATTGACGGTCCGGCTGCTCGGCGGAATCTTGACCCGCACGAGATTGGCCGCCGCTTCGCGCAGGACCCCGGTGGGCTCGCCCTTCGCGTCGCGTTCGATGATGCCGCCTTCCGGGTTGGGCGTGTCGCGCGTGATACCGGCGAGCTTCAGCGCGGCGCTGTTCGCCCAGCTGCTGTGGATGCTGACATCGGTCAGCAATACCGGGTTGTTGGGGGCGATGCGGTCGAGCAGGCCCTTGGAAGGCGTTTCGCCCAGCGCCGCCGGTTCATAGGCGCGGCCGACGATCCATTCGCCCGGCGCCCTGCCCTTCACGCATCCGGCAACGGCGTCCAGCGCCTGCTTCATCGTGCTGGTGGGTTCGATCTGGCATTGCAGTTCCGACAGGCCAGCGGACATGGGATGCACATGCAAGTCGTGGAGGCCGGGCAGCACCGTCTTGCCCTTGAGGTCGATGACCTTGCCGCCGGGAGCGGCCTTCGCCGCTGCGCCGTCCCCGACCGCGATGATCACGCCTTTGGAAATGACCACATCCTTTGCCCAGCCCTGCGGCGTCCAGACATGGCCGTTCTTCAATATGAGGTCGGCGGCAAGGGGCGGGGGCGGTGCTTCCGCCCCGAACTGGGCCTGGGCCATGCTGGGAAGGGACAGGGCCAGCAGGGCCGCGATCATCCGTGTCCGTGAATATTTGCGCTGCATCGTGAAGGGAACTCCGGCAAGGGAACCGGACGCCGGCACAGGCCAGCGCCCGGAATGACAGGTCAGTAGCGGAATGTGGCGGTGACGCCGAGAGTGCGGGGCCGCTGCGTCACCCGGCGGAAGAACAGCGTGGTGCCCGGATCATGCGACCGGGCGAGGGTCGCGCTGCCGTTGGTGACATTGTTCGCGAACACCGACAGGTCGAAACCGTCGAAGGACAGGCCCGCCCTTAGCGACAGGTTGTTCACCTCCTGCTGGGCCGGGATGGTGAGATCGGCGGTGCCGTTCAGCGGGTTGAGGTTGACCGTCTCTCCCTTGAGCGCGCTCAGATACTGGTAATCGCCCCGGATATAGGCCTGCTGGCCCATCAGGTCGAACCGGTACTGCGCATTGAGATAGACCTGCCACGGGTGAAGGTCGATCAGGTCGCCTTCGGTCACCAGGTTCCGCGTGGCGCTTGGCCCGGCGAGGACCGTGTCGTTGAACTTCGCCTTGGTATAGCCGACCGACCCGCCGACAGTGAGATTGTCCGTCGCCGCCAGCTGGAACTGGACGTCGAAGCCCTTGCTGGTGGCCGACCCCAGATTGTCCGTGAAGTTGAAGCCGCACCCGTTCAGCGCCACTGTCTGCTGGATATTCTTCCAGTCGATCCAGAAGGCGCTGGCTTCGACGGAAAGCTTGCGATTGAGGAATTTGCTCTTGGCGCCTGCTTCATAGCTCCAGACGCTGTCTGAATCGAAGAAGGCGGGCCGGTTCGTCAGGCCAAGCGCGCCCAGTTCCGTGCCCGGAACCGGAGTGCCGGTGGATGAAACGCCGCAGGGAAGGCCGACCGCGAAATTATAGCCGCCGATGCGGTAGCCTTTCGCGGCGTTGGCGTAGACCAGCGTATCCTCGCTCGCCTGATAGGAAAGGCCGAATTTCGGGGTTAGCGGCTTTTCCTTCTGGCCGCCCTGGTCATTGACGGGCGGGCCGATGACGGGGCCGACGAAGCTGGCCGATGCGTCCAGCTTGGCCTTGGCATAGCGCAGGCCAACGGTCAGTTTCAGTTTCGGGGTGACGGCGAAGTCGACCTGGCCAAAGGCGGCAAGTTGCTTTTCAATGGTCACCGCCTTGTCCATGACGGACGTATAGCGCCCGTCCACCAGCGGCTGGCCGAAGAACTGTTCGAAGCTGATGCCGATATTCTGCTGGATCAGGGTCGGGAGATAGGTGTCCTCCACATATTGGATCGCTTCCTGACGGTTATGCGAATAGAAGCCGCCGACGACCCAGGTCAGGCGGGAATCCGGGTCCGCCGATTGCAGCCGGACTTCCTGCGTGAAGTTGCGCTGCGTGTTGGTGAAGGTGGATGCGGCCGCCATCTCCGGCGGGAAGAAGGGGTTTCCGGCCCAGATCGACGCTTCGAAACTGGAATAGTCGCTGACCGAGGACTGGTCACGGCTGAAATAGGATGTGTTGGAGATCAGCGCGACCTTGTCGCCTTCCCAGTCCAGTTTCAACGCGGGCAGGATGAACCTGTCATGATTGGTGTTCGCCAGCGCGTTGCCGTTGCGATAGTCGTTGTCGCTGCGGTCCGACAGATTTTCCCAATAGGCGTTGCCGTCATCGTTCGTCACGCGCTGAAAGAAGACGGACGGGGTGATCTTCAACTGTTCCGTCGCCTGCCAGGCTATGGCGCCCTGGAACACCACCGTGCCCTGACTGTTCGAATTCTTATCCAGAACGTCTCCGGTGCGATAATCGACCCGGTCGATATAGCCCCCGTCGCGCCGGTAATAGGCGCTGACCCGCGCCGCCAGCTTGCCGGGGACGAGGGGCGCGCTCGCCGCCGCGCCGATTTCATAGCTGGGCGCGCCGCTCTTGGTCGTCGCCAGTTCCGCGCGGCCATAGATTTTGAAGTCGTCCAGGTCCGGTTGCGGCGTCAGGAAGCGGACGGTGCCGCCTTCCGATCCCGCACCGAACAAGGTGCCCTGGGGACCGCGCAGGATTTCGACGCGATCAAGGTCGAACACGGCGGGAAAGCTGGAGAAGGAGCCATAGCCCAGCGAGCGCGTCTGGATCGGCGTGTCGTCGATATAGATGCCGGTGGTCGCCGAGCCCGCCGTCGAGGAAATGCCGCGGATCGAGATGTTGGCGGCGCCGGAATTGCGGGCGTCGCCGCGCGAGAAGGTGACGCCGGGCGTCAGGCGCGCGATGTCGTCGACGGAACGGGAACCCTGGCGGTCCAGAGTTTCCTGGTTGAAGGCGGCGACGCTCAAAGGCACCTTGGACAGGGTCACTTCCTGCCGGGTCGCGGTGACGATAATCTCGCCGCCGTCCCCGCCAGCCTGATCCTGCGCCGCAGCGCCGCCCTGGGCGAAGGCCACGGACGTGGAAAGGGCGACTGGCATCAGGCATGTGCAAGATGTCAGCTTCCACCATAAAGGTTTGTTGGTCATATTATTGTCCCTCTTCTAATATTGTTGTGTTCTTCCTGCGTGTAATCTTGTTATTTTTGATAATTAGTTGGTTATCGTCTCTGTCCAGTTAGAAAATGATGCGTGCGGCGCTGGGCCAGATAAGCCTGCGCTATGTCGCAGCAGCGTTCGATCAGCGACCGCGTCTGCTGGCGCGCCGTTTCGGTTTCCTGCCGCGTCGCCACCCAGCCGAGATAGGTCACGCTGCGGGCGAGCAGGAACAGCGGCAGCTGCTCCTCGAAATTGCCGGGAACATCCCGCGTGCTGCGATAGCCGGTGAACAGCGCGTCGCGCTTGGCTTCGAACGAACGGTTGCCGATCTGGAAATGCAGCGCCGTCGCCAGTTCGAACATATGCCAGCCCCATCCGGCGTCATCAAAGTCGATCAGACGGATGTCGGACCCCTGCACCACCACATTGTCGGACAGAAGATCGGCGTGGATCAGGCCATAGCAGGACGGATCGCGGGGCATTTTGCCCAGATCTTCCGCCAGAACGGCGCGCGCTTCCCTGATCAGGGCGGCTTCGGCCCTGGAAAGCCATTCCAGGTCCCAGAAGGGTCCCCAGATCGGCGCGTCGCCGGTCAGCCCTTCGGCATCCCAATGATGGCGGTGAAAACCGGCGGGCGGCGACCATGACGCGCCATGTTCATGCAGGCGGCCCGCCGTTTCGCCAAGGTTCCGGTAAAGCCCGGCCACCCGTGCTTCGTCGGAATCGGGCTGATCCTCTATGGCGCTCAGCGTTTCGCCGTCCAGCCATTCGAGCAGGTCGGCATAACGGGTTTCCCGCGCATCGGGCGTCAGGAAGGCGACGCTGTAATGGCCGGTCAGGGAGGCCTGGGGATGCGGCACATGAAGGCCGCTCGCCGCCAGCGCGTTCATCCATGCCAGTTCCGAATCCAGCGCCTGCGCGCTGTGATAGCCGGGCCGGTGGATGCGCAGCGCAAATGCCTGATCCTGTGAATTGCGCACGGAAAAGACAGCATTTTCGCGAAATTTGATGAGGCTGGGTTCGCCGAACTCCCCCGCCCAATGACGCAAGGCTTCGGCCGCGATTCCGGCCAGCATGCGCGTCTGGTCATCCATGACGGACGGCGCGCGATCAGACATTGCGATGGCCCATCCGGGTGAGGACCGCATCAAGAGCGGTGAGCAGAATCTCCGCTTCGTCTATGCCGAACGCCAGAGGCGGCCGGATTTTAAGAACATTGTTCGCAGGGCCGGTGCGGCTCATCAGCACGCCTTCGTCCCGCAAGGCGTTGACGATCGCCCCGGCGGCGGGATGGGGCGCCTTGCTTTCCCGGTCGGCCACTAGTTCGATCGCCGTGAAGAGGCCGCGCCCGCGCACGTCGCCGATCGCGGCATGGCGTCCGGCCAGATGCCGCAGACCGTCCTGCAAATGGTTGCCAGTCACCGCAGCGCGGTCGATCAGGCCTTCCTGTTCGATGACGTCGAGCACCGCCGCCGCGACCTCCGCAGAGACGGGATTTCCGGCGAAGGTGTTGAAATAGAGCGATTGCTCGCCGAACGGATCGGCAAGGTCCGGCCGCGTGATGACCGCGGAGACCGGATGGCCATTGCCCATCGGCTTGCCCAGAGTCACGATGTCGGGAACAATGCCGTAGCGCTTATAGCCCCAGAAGTGATCGCCCATGCGGCCGAAACCGGGCTGGACTTCATCGGCGATGACCAGTGCTCCGGCCTCTCGCGTCAGGTCGACGATTTGCCGGACATAGTCGACGGGAACGTCGATCAGTCCTTCGGTCGAAAAGATCGTGTCGAACAACAAGGCCGCTGGCTTCACGCCATTGTCGCGGAAAGATGCGAGCATCTGCCGGAATTGATCGACATGCGCGGCAACCTGATCCTCAGCAGACATGCCGGGCGCTCTATGATAGGGATCGGGCAGCGTTATGGCGCGGGCGTGCGCGGCGAAGGGTTCCGATACGGGCAAGCCGGTGGTGACTTCCGCCAGAGCCTGCGAATTGCCATGATAGCTGTAATCGGTCACGATGATGCCGGTGCCGCCGGTCGCGGTGCGCGCGATCCTCAGCGCCAGTTCATTGGCCTCCGTGCCGGTGCAGCAGAATAATGTGCGGGACAGCGGGGCGTCGAACGTGGCGAGCAGGCGTTCGGCATAGGCGACGATCGAACCATGCAGATAGCGGGTGTGGATGTTGAGGCGCGACGCCTGACGGCACAGCGCGTCCACCACATGCGGGTGGCAATGGCCGACATGGGGCACATTATTATAGGCGTCGAGATAGCGCTGGCCTTCATTGTCCCAGACCCACGCACCCTCGCCACGCACCAGATGAAGCGGCCGGTCGTAGAAGAGGGGCGAACTGCGCCCCAGGGTGCGGTAACGCCGCTCAAGAAGATCATTCTCTAACGTCAAAAAACTTCCCCCGCAATTGGTGCGGACAGGCTATGCCGCGCGCGCCGGGAAAGAATTCAACTAAGGTCTTAGATCAGTATCAGACTGCGGGCACGGGCGAAGTCAGTGCCCCAGCAAATGTATCCGGGAAAGAAGTTCGGTCCGGGATGAAACGCCGATTTTTTCATAGGCGTTGAACAGGTGCGCCTTGACGGTCGCTTCCTTGATGCCGAGCAGGCGCGCCACGCTGCGGTTGCTGTGGCCCGCCTGAACATGGGCCACCACCTCGGCCTCGCGGCGGGTCAGCTCATAGGATTCGCGCAGGCAAGGCTTGCGCCGGGCCTTGTGGTCGAGGAAACGGAAGGAGCATTCGGCCAGCGGATGCACGCGATTGAGCAGGTCGACGTCCTGCACCCGGAAGCGCCCGCTGCGCGCCGTGCGGAACAGCCCCATGCCCGCAATGATCCTGTCCTGCGAGTCGCGGAAGAAGAGTTCGACCTCATGCGGCAATTCGTATGCATTGAGGAAGGCGTTCACATAGAGACCCGAATCGAAGTCGTGCTGCGCCGACTCCAAAGTAATTACATTGCGATCGCTGTCGTTGAAGCGCGCGGGACTTAGCGGATCATGCGACGCCAGCTTGCTCCGGTACAATTTCAACTGTTCGGTCGGCAATTGCACCAGATAATGCGCGAAGGTGCCGCCCTGATCATCCACCAGATAGAAACATGCCCCGTCCCAAGGCAATAAGCTGCGGAAAGCATGCGTCACGTCGGTGAATATCGCCGCGGCATTGAACGTAGAGTCCTGCGCTTGCTGCATTAGTGTCTCCCCGAAGGCCCGAATTGACAGGGATCAATGCGTTTTCCTGCCGGCCCGGACTTTCGGGGAGATTGACTTCAATGCACCGCTTTTTCAACAAGAATGACACGGGACTGAAACAGGCATGAAACAGGGTGGCGGAGGGCGCGCTCCGCCGCCATCTCAAGGTTGCGCGGGCGCTGGCTGGGCGGCGTCATAGACCTGCTCGCCCCCGATGAAGGTCGCCAGCACGCGCGTATCGTGCACGGTCGTAACGGGGACTGAAAAGATGTCGCGGTCAAGGATCAGGAAATCGGCCTGCTTTCCGGTTTCCAGCGATCCGTTCCGCATCGCTTCATTCTGGTTGCGGGCAGACGCCATGGTGAACATGGCGAAGGCCTGATCAAGCGTGATGCGCTCATCGCCGCCCAGCATCGGGCCTTTGCCGCCAGGCGCCTGCCGCGTCACCATGGTTTCCATCGCCAGCCAGGGATTGGCGCTGGGCGTCACCGGCCAGTCCGATCCGGGCACAGCCTGAACGCCAGCGTCCAGCGCGTCCTTGATGGGAATCCACCGCTGCATGCGCTTTTCGTCGATGGCATGGCGGATATTGTCGGTGATGGGCGAGGGGGACCAGATGTAGGGCGAAAATTCGAACGTCGCGGCGATGGATTTGGCGCGCGCGATGTCGTCCATCTGGACGAAGCTGGAATGGCCGACATTGTGCATCTGGCCGGTGAAGCCGTTCACCTGACGGGCATTGGCGATCGCATTGAGGCCGGCGCGCACGGCTGCATCGCCCGCGGCGTGGAATTTGACGGTCAGGCCCATGGCGTCATATTTGGCGACCATGGCGTTGATTTCCGGCTGCGGGATCATGAGCAGCCCCTTTTCGCGCCCGTCATCCGTGTGGGGGCCATGCCCCGCAGGAGAATAATAGGGCTCGACCATCGCCGCCGTATGGGCGTCGGTGGGGACGCCATCGAGGAAGATCTTCACGCAATCGGGGCGGAAGCGATCCCGCTGATAAAGGTTGCGCACCGCGATCGCATCGGGATCGGTGGCCATGATGCAGCCGCGTACCCTGAGCTTCAGCCGCCCGGCATCCGCCAGATCGGCGTAGGCCAGCGCGCCTTTCTGGCCCAGCCCGGCGTCATCGATGCTGGTCACGCCGAGCGAGGCGAGTTGCGACAGCGCCCAGTCGAGCGCGCGCCGGTTCTCCTCCCGCGTGGGGGCGGGAATTTTCGTCCACGCCATGGCGGAAGCGCGCTCGCGCAATATGCCGGTGGGCTCGCCCCTGGCGTCGCGCTCGATGATGCCGCCGGGCGGGTTGGGCGTGTTCCGGTCGATCCCCGCGAGCTTGAGCGCGTTCGAATTGGCCCATGTGCTGTGGCCGCTGATGTCGAACAGCAATACCGGCCGGTCTGGCGCGATCTTGTCCAGCATCGACTTGTGCGGCAGCGTCTTGCCGAAGGAGGAGGGATCATATCCGTTGCCGGTCAGCCATTGGCCCGGCGCCTTGCGGGCGGCGCATTCCTTTACGACAGCCAGCACCTTGGCGGGGGGCGCGCCCTGCGGAATAGCGCAGGCCATGGCATTCTGACCCGCGCCCATCGGGTGAACATGCATGTCGTGAAGGCCCGGCACGATCGTCCTTCCCGCGCCAGCGATATGTTTGGTTTCCGGGCCGATATGGGGGCGGATCGCCGCTTCGTCGCCGATGGCGATGATCACGCCATTGGCGATCGCCATGTGCGTGGCCCATCCCGCAGGCGTGCGGATATGGGCATTTTCCACGGCGATGGAGGCTATTGCTGGAGCCAGCGGCTCGCCGGGGCCGGTGAACTGGGCTGCTGCTGGCGCTGAAACAGTCAGCAGCAACAGGGCGGCGGCACGGACATCACGCATCTACTGGTCTCCCGTAAATCACATATCAGCTGATGGTTTCGAGCGATCGGGCAAGGCTGGCGTAGCGGTCGGGGCGCAGGCGGCGCAGGCGCAGCGCCAGCATCGCCCCCATGACGCCGACCCCCAGCGAAATGATGGGGAAGGTGCGGACGATGAGGGAATCCGACCCGGCCAGAAGCGGCAGGTTGGCAATGACCAATAGCAGGCAGAGGGCGAGGCCCACGCCGCTCAATATAGGCGCCAGGATGCGGCGGCCGAAGCTGAACTCAGCGCTGTTATGCGAGCAGGCGCGCAGCACGGCCACCGCGACGAGGCACTGCACCGCCAGTATGCCGATCGTCGCAAAGGCGCTCATCCACGAAAAGACGATCGCATAGGGGTCAGCGCCGATCACCGCGAAGATGAGGATCAGGACGATCGCGCTCAGGCTCTGCGCCATGCTCGCGACATGGGGCGAACGGAAGCGGGGATGAGTGCGTGCGAACGCCTTGAAGATCAGCCCGTCCCGCGCGAGGGCGAACAGATAGCGCGTGATCGTGTTGTGGAAGGCAAGCTGCGATGCGAACAGGCTGGTCAGCAGCAATGTCTCCATCGCCAGCGTCGGCCAGCCGCCCAGCAACAGGCGCGATGCGGCGAAGTACAGTTCGCCCGGATTGGCGCGGGCAGCATCGCCGATATGCGCCGCGCCGTGGAACTGGACCATGGCCCAGGTCGACAGCGCGTAGAACAGGGTGATGAACAGCACGGCGATGTAGGTGGCCCGCGGGATGGTCCGGGCCGGGTCGCGGGCTTCTTCGCTGAAAATGGTGGTCGCTTCGAACCCCACATAGGATGCGATCACGAAGACGAGCGATATGCCGATGCCCGAAGCGCCGACCGCGCCGGGCGTGAAGCTGGAAAATTCCAGCCCCTCGCGCCCGGTGTGGGCCAATATCGCGATGTCCAGCGCCAGCAGGACCAGCACTTCGCCCAGCATCAGCACGCCCAGCAGCCGCCCGCTGAAAGCGATATCCCGCGCGCCGCACCAGTGGACGAGGCCGACGCAGGCGATCGCCACGCCCCACCATGGCACGTCCAGCCCGATCAACATCAGCTTGGCGGCGACGAAATAGCTGAACAGGCCGTATATCGCCGTCTGTATGGCGGTATAGGCGACGATAGCGAGGAATGCCCCCCCGACGCCCGTCGCCCAGCCAAGGCTATGCCCGATATAGCCGTAAAAGCCCCCGGCCGATCCGCACATCCGCGTCATCATGGTGAAGGATGCGCCGAACAGCAGGTAGATGAGGCCCGCGACGATGAAGGTGCCCGGCAGGCCAGCGCCGTTGCCAAAGGCGAACGCGGCCGGGGTCGCGCCCACGACAGCGGTCAGCGGCGCGGCCGCCGCGATCACGAAGAAGACGATATGTCCCGCTCCAGTCGAATCTTTCTGGAGAGAAGCAGTCGCCATATCGTTCATTCCCGTCCCCCTTGTGCATCGGCCGCACTGTTGGAAACGAGGCTAGCGGGAAATCAAGCCGCAAAAATTAAACTTTCGTAGCAGGCGCGGAAGTAAAGACGCGCGGTTGCGCCAATACGCAGTTCTTCGCGGCTTCCTGCATCCCTCTTGTCCGGCTAATCCGCGCCCGCATGGTCATAGGCGTGAATGGCGGCGGTGATTTCATCCTTGTGAGATAAGGACCAGTCCACGATTCCAGCGATGGTGTTGACCAGATCCCGCCCGAGGGGAGTCAGCCGGTAATCCGTACGCGGCGGCATGGTGGGCCATGCGGTGCGCTGTATGAAGCCCAGACGTTCATAGGAACGAAGCTTGACCGTCAGCACGCGCTGGGAAATGGGCGTCGAATTGCCGAGGCGGGATATCAGATTGACGACCCGCCGAAGTTCCGAGGGCCTGAATGGTCCCGTGCCCAGCAGGGTCAGGATCAGCGACGACCATTTGTCGCCCAGCAGTTGCATTATCTCTACCGGAGGCGATTCCGGCCCCAGCCCATGATCCACGACGACCTTGAGGATCGCGTCGAGAAGGGCCGCGCGCTGCGGATCGTCGGTGACAAGCGCGGCGTGCAATTCCTCGACGAGAGCGTCCTTGCCACGCGAAGCGGATTGCGGGGGCGTCCGGCGCGCCATCTATTTGCCTCCAAGGTCAGCGGGCACTATCCGGCCCAAGCTGATCCGAAAAGCCGTGTCAGGCAAGCACGACCGTTTGGGATCGTTCCTGCCTGACACGTCTCTTCCGCTACGCTAGCCCCCTTTTGCAAGCGTGCGGACGGTTAGAACGTGAAGTCGAATGCGACTCCATAGGTCCTGGGTGCAAGAGCGATGGCGCCGTCAGCAAAGGCCTGTTCCGTCAGTTGTTGATAGACCTTTTCCTTGGTGAGGTTGCGGCCCCACACGCGGACGCGGTAATGATCGCCCGGCAAGGTATAGCTGAGGTCAGCCGACAACTGGCCGTTTCCGGGGATGAAGGTCCGGTTGTCGACCTCCGCATAGGTGCGGCCCTGAAGGACGTAGCTGGCATTCGCCGCCAGCTTCCCGTCGCCAAGCGATGTTTCATAGGAGGCTGAAACATTCGCCGTATAGTCGGGAGACTGAACGGTGTGATTGCCCTTGGCGTTGAACGTCGTCTGCGTGTTGCCGCCGATCAGGGCGCCCGTCAGCGGATCGCGATTGGGCACGGTGAGGCGCGCGTCCGGGAAGTCGCCATAGCGCGAATGCAGCAGACCCAGAGCACCACGCAACGTCAGCCCTTCGAAGGGAATGGCGGTGATTTCGACGTCGGCGCCATATATCTTGGCCGATGCCGCGTTCAGCAACTGCAAGACGCCATTGTCGTCGTTCCGCTGAAGCTGGATATTCTTATAGTCGCTGTAGAAGCCGGAAATGTTGATCCGCAGATGCCGGTCGAGCGCATCGATTTTCACGCCTGCTTCATAGGCATCGATCTTTTCCGACTTGATCGGGTCCGATCCGGGCGCTTGCAGGTTGAAGACCCCGCTCTTGAACCCGCGATTGTACGATGCATAGCCCATTACGCCGGGCGCGAAGTCATGCGCGACGGAGAGCCGCCATGTCGGCTTGCCTTCGCTGGCGCGTTGCGTCGCGGCGACAGTGGCGGGGGGAGAAACCGGCGCGAAGGTCAATATCTCCTGTTCCGACCCGTCGAACCGGCGATGATCCTTGGTATAGCGGATACCGGCGGTGACGCGCGTGGACTCGCCGATCGGCACCGTCGCCTGAGCGAAAGCGGCATAGGAATTCGTAACCTGATGACCGAGGATTCGGTCGTAGATCAGCCCGGGCGCACCGCTTGCAGCCGGGTAAAGGCCCAGTTCGAACGGTGAGTAGCGGCTGTTGCCATGATAATAGAAGGCGCCCAAGATCCAGTTGATCGCGCTGGATTCCGGCGATTGGAGCTGCAATTCCTGCGAGAATTGCCGCTCACGCGGGTTCAGGGAGATGGTGAGAAATGGCGAAGGCGTCGCGTCGAAGTCCAGAAACTGCTTTGCTTCCGATTTGCGGAAGGCGCTGATGCTGACCAGCTTGGCGAAGTCAAAAGTCTGTTCGACCTTCAGGCTTGCCCCCCACGCCTCATTTCTGAGCACAGGAGTAATGTCGCTGGCCGAATCCCAGAATCCGCCGGTGAAGCGATATCCATTTGCCGCAATGGCGCCTTCGCGAACGCGGGTGGTGACCCCGACGTCGCCGCGATTATAGGAATAATCGCCGCTGAGCGTGATGCGGGTGTCGGGTCCCGGCGTAAAGAGCAGTTTCGACCGCAGAGAAAGATCGTGCGGACGCTTGTTGACGTCCCGCCCGGTCACGACATTCTTGCCCCAGCCGTCGCCCTGATGCGTGTAGGAACCGGCAAAGTCCACGGCGATCGTGTCGGTCAGGCCGGTGCTGGCATAGATTTTCGCTTCGGTCGTATCATAGTTGCCATAGCCGATCGTGCCTTGCACCTGCGTGTCGTGGCTTGGATCTTTGGTGATGACCTGGATAAGGCCGCCGGTCGCATTGCGGCCGAACAATGTTCCCTGCGGACCTTTCAGGATTTCGACACGCTCGATATTGTTGAGGGCGAACACCGAACCGGATTGAGACGCGATATAGACACCGTCAACATAGACGGACACGGCGCTTTCCTGACCGGCACTGACCGCAAAGGTCCCGACGCCGCGAATGAAGGGCGATGCATTGCCGATCTGGGTGCCGAAATAGAGGCCGGGCGATATGGAACTCAGGTCCTGCGTGCCGCGCACGCCCATCGACTGGATCGTGTCGGCCGTCACCGCCGTGATCGCGATCGGGACGCGCTGGATATTCTCGCTGCGGCGCTGCGCCGTCACGATGATGTCTTCCAGCCCGGAATCAGCGCTTTGGCTTTCTGGAGCGGCGGCGCTGTCAGGAGCCGTTTGGGCCAAGGTTGCGGAAGAGACCGATAGAACTGGCAGCGATGCTCCCAACAGACTGAGATGAAGAAGTTTCAAAATATCCTCCCTAGGGTTCTACGGCCGATCATCAGCCGCTGAATATCGTTTCGGGCATCGCGGACGCGCTCGCCCTGTCCGGGAAGATTGCAATCCTCCCGGTGAATCAGGTTCTCAATTTTCAGTTGTGCACAAGCATTCCGGACGCTGGCCGAGAACCAGCGAACAAGCGGCGCAAGACAAAATGCGAATGAATCGCCTTCATGCGGAAAGCCGGTTCCCGCGCGCTCCTCTCACCCTCGTTGTAGACTATGTGCATGATAAGGCTCGCAACCTGCGCGAGGCCAATCGTAATTTTGGATTGAGGCCATCGGTTGCGGTGATAGGCGGGACGCGCCCGATAACTATGACTTATAAGTTACAGTATATGGCGCGCATCGCGTTCCCGCCGCGGTTCCGCAGGATCACCCCGGCGGAACCGCGGCGGGAACTTGTGGCGGATCAGGCCGCCTCGCGGTCCAGCATCGCCTGTATGATGCCACGCACCTTCACCGCTGCCGTGTCGCTGCGGACCAGCAGTTCCCGTTCGCGCGCAGCGGCCTTTTCCAGCCGTGCTTCGATGGCGTCGATCGCCTCTACGTCCTGGGTGCGGACATCCAGGTCGGATTCGCGCAGCATCTCGTCAAGGGCCGGATCGTCGAGGCGGAATTCGCGGGATGTCGTGCCGAAATAATGGGTGCTATGTTCTGTTTCGGGCGTGATGACATGGTGGAAGAACAGGCGGCCAAGCCCTTCGGGCACGGTGTCATATCCTTCGATCGACACGGTCACCGGTCCTGACGTGGTAATATATTCCGGGCCGAAGAAGACGGTGCGGGATTCGGTTTGGGACATGCCTTCGAAACGCGCTTCCGGCCCGTAAAGGAAATCATGGTAGCTCGTCCATGGCATCGCCAACGGGCGCGTCGCCTTGAAGCAGCCATCGGCTTCCTCGTAGATCACCTTGGCATTGGCGAAGGCTTCCGATCCGCCGATCTGCTTGTGGATGAAAGCGACATGGGTCAGGTCCATGAGATTGTCGATCAGCAGTTGATACCGGCCCTTCAGATGCAAATGGATCGGGCGCGGATGCGTCCAGCCGGGCTGGCTCAAACCGATGGCGGCGTAATCGACGATCAGGCTTTCGTCGGCCAGTTCGGCATCGCCCATCCAGATCCAGACGAAGGGCGCTTTCTCCACGACCGGAAAGGTACGCTGCGTATATCCCGAACCGCTATTCTGGGTCGGGATGAAGACGCATTTCCCGCTCTTGTCGAAGGTGAAGCCGTGATATCCGCACTGAATGGCGTCGCCGACAAGCTGACCTTTCACCAGCGGAAAATAGCGGTGGGGGCACAGGCCATACATCGCCACGGGACTTCCGTCCTCCGCCCGGTATAGAAGCACGGGCAGGTCCAGCAGCGTCCGTTCGATCGGGGTTCTCGTGATCTCGTCACTGACCGCCGCGACATACCAGCGGTTGGCTACAAAGCTCTTTTCGCCCTGAAACGGGTACATATTCGCCCTCCTCAAAATGTGCGAGAGCCGCCGTGATGACCCTGCCTGCTGCTGTCGAACAGCGCAGCGGCCGGTCCGCCCGCAGTTATCCTCCCGCTCTCACCCGCGCAGGATAGCGCCGTTGGGCGCTCACCGTAAGAACGCACCCGAAGGTACGTATAAATTGCTCGCGATCTGCCCGGATGTGGACGGGGCATCAGCTTGCGCGCATCTTATAATGGAGGACATGACCTATCGGTGATTCCAATAGCAATTGCACCAAATGCCGATTTGACCATCCGCCTTTCCGCTATCATTCCACGTTGGAATAGGACCGCTGGCCGCCGCGTTGCCCGACGCATCGTGCCGCGGGCGTGGAGTTGAGAGGAGTGCCGCTATGGCGATTCTGGGCATTGAAACGATTATCTACGGCGTCAGCGACATGGCGGAATGCACGCGCTTCTGGCAGGATTTCGGCCTCAAACTGACCGGCCAGGCTGACGATCGCGTAAGTTTTGAGGTGTTGTCGGGTTCGAAGGTCATCCTGCTGCATGCGGACGATCCGGCGCTGCCGCCCCGCAATTTCGAAGGGGACGGGGTGCGGCTGACCGTCTGGGGCGTCGATACGCAGGACAATCTTGAACAGCTGGTCAAGCGAGTCGAGCGCCGGGTGCCGGTGCGGCGGGAAGCCGATGGGTCGGCTTTTTTCCAGGCGCCCGATGGCCAGTATCTGGGATTGCGGGTATGGGCGAAGCGTCCCGTGCTTTCGGTGGCCGATCCCGTCAATACGCCCGGCAATATCGTCCGGCTGAACCAGCACCGGCAATGGCGGATGCGCGCCATTCCCAAGACGATCAACCATGTCGTATTCTATACCGACAACTATGTGGAATCGTTCGAATTCTACCGGGATTGCCTGAACTTCCGCTATTCGGACCATTCCAAGGGGATCGGCATCTTCGCACGGGCCGATGGCACTTATGAGCATCATTCCATCTTCTGGGTCAATGCGCGCATGCCCTTCGCGCCCGGCGGGCACGGGTTCCTGCATACCGCCTTTGGCGTGGACGACATTGACGAGGTGATGATCGGCGCGAACATCATGGAAAAGCAGGGCTGGCAGAAGACGGCCGATGAAAAGACGGGCGGCATATCCCGCCATCGCATCAGTTCGGCCATCTATTATTATGTCAAATGCCCCGCTGGCGGTGAAGCGGAATATCATGCCGACACGGATTATCTGGACGACAATTGGGTGCCGCGCGCCTGGGACTACCGGTTCGGATCCCTCATGTGGGCCAATGCGCGCCCGGCCGCCTTTACCGAGGCGGTGACCAGTTGGGACATGACCTTCGATCCCGACCAGGCATCTTTCGAACCCTATCGGGACGGCACCGGCCCCGATGGAATGAAGCCAAGGCCGCTGGCGCCGCGAGAGATGGAAGCACAGTCCAATTGACGTTGCGGCGGCAGGCGATCGCGCGGATAGTGACGGCATAGCAGAATAATGACGCGCATGTGCCAGGGCGTGCGCGAAAGGAGCAGGAAATGGTTGGAGAGGTTATTCGGAAAGTCCTGATCGTGGGCGGCGGCATCGGCGGCATGGCCCTTGCGATCCTGCTGCGGAGCAAGGGGCTTGACGTTGATCTGGCCGAACGTGACCCGCAATGGCGCGCGACGGGCGCGGGGCTGACGCTCAATGGCGCCACGCTGCGGGTTTTCAGCGAAATCGGAATAGAGGAAGATGTGCGCCGCCTGGGCAGCGTGCATGGCGGGGTGCGCCTGCATGACCGATGGGGGACCATCATCGAGGACAGGCCCGCTTACGTGCCGGAACCCGGCGACATCATGGCGGGCGGCGCGATCATGCGCCCCGTCCTTCACCAGATCCTGGCCGAACGCACCCGCGCGCTTGGCACCAATGTGCGTCTGGGGCTGACGGTCAATACCCTTGATCAGGACAAGGATGGCGTCACCGTCACCTTCAGCGACGGTTCCGTGGGGCGCTATGATCTGGTGGTGGGCGCCGATGGCCTGCATTCCCAGATGCGCAAGCTGATCTTCCCTGACGCGCCGGGTGCGGCTTTCGTCCATATGGGCGCCTGGCGCGCTGTCTTCCCCCGGCCCGCCGAAATGGAAACGACCTGGCTGTTCCTGGACGCCAGCCAAAAACTGGGATTCAATCCCGTTTCGAAGACTCATATGTATTTGTTCATCCTTGAACCGATGACCGAAAATCAGTGGCGCGAACCTGAGGACTGGCCGCGCCTCCTTTCGGAATTGATGAGCGGCTATTGCGATCAGGTATCTTCGCTCGCCAAATCCTTCGACGAAAGCACCTCGATCAATTACCGGCCGCTGGAAATGGTGATGCTGCCCCAGCCGTGGCATTCGGGCCGCGTCGTCCTGCTGGGTGACGCCTGCCATGGCACGACCCCGCATTCGGGCTATGGCGCTGGCCTGGCGACGGAGGACGCCGTCATCCTGGCGGAGCAGATTTGCGCTTCGGGCGATCTGGACGAACGGCTGAACGCTTATTGCGACCGCCGCTATCCGCGTTGCCACCGCGTGATGGAACTGAGCCTCGACCTCAACCGGATGGAGCGTGCCGGCGTTCCCATCGTCGATCAGTTCCACACCAACATGGCGCTGATGGACATCGCCAGACAGCCTTATTGACCGGACCTTGTTAAACGGACGGGCGGTTTGCCGCCTGAGATGAAGGATAGGAAATATGGGATCTTCCGAGGATATCGGCACGGCCCTGCCCGTGGTCGCCATTTTGCAGACGATACCGGCCCACACGGACGCGGTATGGCAGATCGTGTCGGAGACCATCCCCACCTTCCGGCGGGAGGAGGGATGCGATCAATATCAGGCGCTCGCCGACCTTGATGATCCCGCGCGTATCGTGATCATAGAGAAATGGCGCAATGCAGAGGCTTTGCAGGAGCATTTCGAAAGCGCGGCATTCCAGTCCATGGCGAAAAAGCTGGAAGGCCTTCTGTCCGGGCCGCCGCAGGTCATGCGCCTGAAAGACGTGTGACCCGGCCTGCTTGATTCCCGCCGCTACCGCTCGCCCGTCCGCCGCGCGCGGACGGGCAGCGCCGTTTTATAGACGACAGGCCGCAGCGCGAAGCTGGACGTAACCTCGGCAACAGCCTCGATCGGGGTCAGCTTGTGCCGCAGGAAGGTTTCGAATTCCTCCAGCGATCCGACGACGACACGCAGCTGATAGTCGCTCTCCCCCGTCATCAAATAGCATTCCATCACTTCGGGAAGGTGCACGACCGCGCCCTCGAACATTGCAAGGTGCCGGTCGCCCTGCTCCTTGAGCCGCACCCGCACGAAGGCGGTGACTTCCAGCCCGATCGCACCCGGATCGACCAGCGCGACATAGCCGCTGATCACGCCAGCGGATTCCAGATGCCTGACCCGCCGCAGACAGGGGCTTGGCGAGAGGCCGACCCGGTCCGCAAGCTCCTGGTTGGTGATGCGGCCGTCCGACTGAATCTGATCAAGAATGCGCGCATCTATGTCGTCGATGATATTTGGCATATTTGGCCTCTGATAATTCATGTAACGGCAGAATATTGCTTTAACGTCTTCCATATTGGCATAGATCGCACGGACCTGTCTCGCCTTTTCGTGTAGTCCGGCGGCAAGGAGGACGAGCATCATGTCCAGCATGCAAACATCTTCAATTCCATCGGCGTCTGATGAGGCATCGGACCGGATTTCTTCATTGGAACTGCTCGATACCAGACTGCGCTGGCTGTCGGCCTGGACCATTCACAATGCGAACCATATCCGTGAGAGCCGGGACGGGTTGAAGGTCGGCGGTCATCAGGCGAGCTGCGCGTCCATGACCGCGATCATGGCGGCGCTCTATTTCCATGCCCTGCGCCCGCAGGACAAGGTGGCGGTCAAGCCGCATGCCGGGCCTGTGCTGCACGCCATCCATTATCTGCTGGGCAATCAGACGCTCGACCAGTTGCAGCGCTTCCGCGGGCTGGGCGGCGCGCAATCCTATCCGTCGCGGACGAAGGACCAGATTCCCGTCGACTTTTCCACCGGATCGGTGGGGCTGGGCGTCGCCATCACCGCCTTCGCCAGCCTGGTGCAGGATTATCTGATCGCGCATGGCCAGATGGCGGAGCAGGATGCGGGGCGCATGATCGCGCTGATGGGCGACGCGGAACTGGACGAAGGCAATATCTACGAATGCCTGATCGAGGGATATAAGCACGACATCCGCAATTGCTGGTGGATCGTCGATTATAACCGCCAGTCGCTGGACAGCACGACCGCCGACCGGATGTTCCGCCGCTTCGACGACATTTTCGAAACCTGCGGCTGGCGCGTCGTCACGCTCAAGCATGGCAAGCGCCAGCGCGCGGCGTTCAAGCGGCCGGGCGGCAAGAGCCTGGAGCAGTGGATCGACAATTGCCCCAATGCCGAATTCGCGGCCCTGACTTATCAGGGCGGCGCTGCATGGCGGGCGCGGCTGACGGCGGATATCGGCGGCAAGCCGCATGTCGCCAAGTTGCTCGACAGCTTTGACGACGACGCTCTCGCAGCATTGATGACCAATCTGGGCGGCCATTGCATGGAAACCCTGGTCGAGGCGTTCGATCAGGCGCAGGATGATCGGCCGACGCTGTTCATCGCCTATACGGTCAAGGGCTTCGGCCTGCCGTTCGCGGGGCACAAGGATAATCATGCGGGCCTGATGAACCCGACGCAGATGCACGGCCTGCGCGACAGCCTGGGCATAGCGGAGGGGGAGGAATGGGCGCCCTATGGCGGCCTTGGCGAAAATGCCGCGACGGCGCTTAGGGATTTCGTCGCGAACAGCCCGCTGGCGCGCCAGCCGGAGCGGCCGAGCGCGCAAGCCATCGCCGTGCCGGAAAGCCTTCCCGTTCCCGACGGTGAGGAGCAATCGACCCAGGCCGCCTTTGGCCGCATTCTGCTCGACCTGTCGAAATCCGGCCATCCGCTGGCCGACCGTATCGTGACGACATCGCCTGACGTCACTGTTTCCACCAATCTGGGCGGGTTCGTGAACCAGCGCGGATTGTTCCGGCGGCAGGAGTTGAAGGACGTCTTTGCCGGGGCCAAGATCCCGTCGGCGCAAAAATGGGCGGGCCATGTCGCTGGCCAGCATATTGAGCTTGGCATTGCCGAAAACAACCTGTTCCTGATGCTCGCCGCGCTGGGCCTCGCCGCGCCCCTGTTCGGCAGCAGGCTGCTGCCGGTCGGCACCGTCTATGACCCGTTCATCGCGCGCGGGCTCGATGCGCTGAACTATGGCTGTTATCAGGATGCCCGCTTTCTGCTGGTGGCGACGCCGTCCGGCGTGACGCTGGGGCCGGAGGGAGGCGCGCACCAGTCGATCAATTCGCCGCTGATCGGCATGGGCCAGCCGGGCCTCACCTATTTCGAGCCCGCCTTTGTCGATGAACTGACGCATCTGATGCGCTGGTCCTTCCAGCATATGCAGGCGCCGGATGGCGGCTCGGTCTATCTGCGCCTCACCACGCGATCGATCCGGCAGCATCAGCGCCAGGATGACGGCTGGATCGGTGACATGCTGAAGGGCGGCTATTGGCTGCGCGCCCCGTCCGGCAGCAGGGATGCGGCGATCGCCTTCACCGGCGCGATCGCGCCCGAAGCGCTGGAGGCGGCCGAGCAGTTGGCGGAGGACTTGCCGGGCCTGGGCATCCTCAACATCACCTCGCCCGATCTTCTGCACCGCGACTGGTCGGCAGCGCGAGCCGCACGGTGGAAGGGAGGCCCGGCCGGGCCGAGCCATGTGGAAACACTGCTGTCGGCCCTTTCGCCCGATGCGGGGCTGGTGACGATCATCGACGGCGCGCCATCCACATTGTCCTGGCTGGGCGCGGTGCGTGGCCAGCGGGTGAGTCCGCTTGGCAATGACCGTTTCGGCCAGACGGGCGACCTGCCGGACCTCTACCGCACCTACCGGCTCGATGCGCAAGCCGTCATCGAAGCCGCCGCAGACCTGTTCTTGGGAGACTGAGCCATGACGATCGATGTGAAAATGCCAGCCCTGTCGCCCACGATGGAACAGGGGACATTGACCAAATGGCTGGTCAAGGAAGGCGACCTGATCAAGGCGGGCGACCTGATCGCCGAGATTGAGACGGACAAGGCGACGATGGAGTTCGAGGCCGTGGACGAGGGGCGCGTCGTCACGCTGCTGGTGCCGGAGGGGACGGACGAAGTCGCGGTCGGCACCGTCATCGCGCGGATAACCGATGCGGAGAGCGGGATGGCGGAAGCTGCGCCAGCGCCAGCGCCTGCCGCGCCAGAGCCCGCCGCATCAGCGCACGCCCAGCCTGCCGCTGTCGAGCCGCCTGCGCCTGCTTCTCCGCCCGCCGCCGCGCAACCTGTCCGGGGGCGGCTGGAAGACCGGGTGAAGGTCAGCCCGCTGGCGGCGCGCATCGCGCAGGCCAAGGGTATCGATCTGTCGGCCATTGCCGGCACTGGCCCCAACGGGCGGATCGTTCGCCGCGACCTTGGGCTGACGCCGCCGGTTGCGAAGGCCGCCCCGGTCGCGGCCCAGCAGGCCGTCCCGGCCTCCGCGCCGCTGGAGCCGCAGGACTTCGGCATTCCGCATGAGCTGACGCAGCTGTCCAACATGCGCAAGACCATCGCGCGGCGGCTGACGCAGGCCAAGCAGACGGTGCCGCATATCTATCTGACGGTCGATGTTCAGCTCGACAAACTGCTCAAGCTGCGCAGCGAACTGAATGCGGCGCTGGAAGGGCAGGGGGTCAAGCTGTCCGTCAACGATCTGCTGATCAAGGCGCTGGCGGCCAGCCTGATGCAGGTGCCCGAATGCAATGTTCAGTTCGCGGGCGACCAGATGCTGAAGTTCAGCCGCGCCGACATTTCCGTGGCGGTTTCGGTGCCTAACGGCCTCATCACGCCGATCGTCAAGGACGCCTATGGAAAGGGCGTCGCGGCGATCTCGACCGAGATGAAGGATTTCGCTGCCCGCGCGCGGGAGGGCAAGCTCAAGCCCGAAGAATATCAGGGTGGCACCGCCAGCCTTTCCAACATGGGCATGTATGGCATCAAGCAGTTCGAGGCGGTGATCAACCCCCCGCAAGCGATGATCATGGCGTGCGGCGCGGGAGAGAAGCGGCCCTTTATCGTCGATGACGCGCTGGGCGTCGCGACGGTGATGAGCGCGACGGGCAGCTTCGATCACCGTGCAATCGATGGCGCGGATGGCGCCAGGCTGATGCAGGCGTTCAAGGCGCTGGTCGAAAACCCGCTGCTTATATTGGGTTGATGAAAAGCTATGGCGGCCGGGCAAGTCCCGGCCGCCGATATGCGCTATTCGACAGTCAGGCCCAGAAGCTCTGCCGCGTTCAATCCAAGGATGCGCGCCCGGTCGCCGTCCGCCAGCCCGGAATGGAAGCCGACCGGATCGACTTCGCCCATGTCGAACGGATAGTCCGTTCCCATGCAGATCCGCTCCGCGCCGTGGTTGCGCACCAGGGATTCCAGTTGGAGCGGATCGAACACCAGCGAATCGATCCATATCTGGCGAAGATAGCTGGACGGTTCGCGCGTGATCGCCCCGCGGCAATCGGGACGGGCGCGATAGGCGTGATCCATTCGCCCCCAATAGCCGGGCAGATAGCCGCCGCCATGCGCCACGCACAGCCGCAAACCCGGATGACGATCAAGCACGCCGCCGAATATCAGGTGGCTGAGCGCGATCGTGGATTCCAGCGGCATGCCGATGATGTTGCTGAGATAATGATCCGTCAGCCTGCGGCCTTCGGTAATGGCGAGCGGGTGCATGAACAGCAGCACGCCCAATTCCTCCGCCGCAGCGAAAAAGGGCTGGAAGCGCGGATCGGCCAGTTCGACGCCGTTGACGTGCGAACCGATCTCGATCCCGCGCAGGTCCAGGTCGCGCACGCAGCGGCGCATTTCGGCCACCGCCAGTTCCGGTTCCTGCAACGGCACCGTGCCCATGCCGACGAAGCGGGCAGGATGGCGGCCGACAGCCTCCGCAATGCCGTCATTGACGGCGCGGGCGGCGGCGCGGCCTTCCTCGGCCGGGGCGAAGTAGAAATATTGGCCGGGCGAGGGGCTGAGCGCCTGGACATCGACGCCCTGCGCGTCCATGTCCGCCAGCCTTTCTTCCGTGCCGTTCAGTTTCGGCGCGACCTTGCACAGCATGTCCGCCATGACCGACGCTGACGCCGCGTTGATGAACGGAAAGGCGGGCGGCCGATCCGTAATGAGCGGGTCCGCCGCCGGAATATGCATGTGGCAATGGATATCGACGGCAAGATGCTGCCCCCGCCGCTGCACGGCTATCGGCTTGCGATGAGAGCAGGCGTGGTTCTGGCTCATCCGGTCATACTCCCAAAAGTCGCTTTCCGTCGCGCCGCCGCCGGTCAGAAATGGATTTCCGGCAAAGGCTGCCCATCATGCACATAAGGGGCTGCCTCGATCAGGATGAAGGCCATGCGGCACGGCGTATCGCTGCTGTTGCGCCACAGATGCATCGTGCCGCGCTGCACGGCGACATCGCCCTGCCGCAGCGTCGTGACCGAACCGCCGTCCAGTTCCAGTTCGATCTCGCCCGACAGCACCAGGCCGTAATCGACCGAACTGGTCCGGTGCATGGGCGAAACCGTGCCCGGCAGGATGTCGACGATGCGGATGACCGAGCCCGACGATATCGTGTGGCCGGTCGCCAGTTCCCGCCCGTCCACGGGGTCGTTCGCATCGGCGGGAACGGTTTTCGTCGCCCAGATTTGCAGGAAGCGCGCGCCACCGGCTGGCACGTCATGCGTGGCCGCCGTGTCGTCCGAACGGATGATCGCGCGGCCGTCTCCGTCATGGCCGGTGACGACGCGCCGGATCGGCGGAAGACTGGCCGCGGTCATGCCGCCGCCTCCGCCTTGCGCGCGTTCGTGGCGGCGTCCGGCGCAAGCGGGTCGGCCACGCACCGCACGACCTGCGCGCCGACGAGCCCGTCGATCTCGCCGCGCATCACGTCGCCCGGCTGGAGATAGCGGTTATAGTGGGTGCCGTTGCCCGACGGCGATCCGGTCATGATGATGTCGCCCGGACGCAGCGGCGTATAGGTGGCGATGAAGTGGATGATCCGCGCCACGGGGAAGATCATGTCGTCTGTGCCCTCATCCTGCATGACGCGATCGTTCAGCGACAGGCGGACATGCAGCTTCTGCGGATCGGGCACGAAACGCGCTGGCGTGATGTAGGGGCCATAGACCTTGAAGCCCGGCGCGCCCTTGCTGGCCAGCCAGTCCATGCCGAGTTGCGGCATGTCTGGGCGGGCGTTGAGATCGCGCGAGGTGATGTCGTTCATGATCGAATAGCCAGCGACGCAATCGAGCGCCTTGTCCAGCGAAACGCGGTAGGCAGGTTGCCCGATCACCACGGCCAGTTCGAGTTCCCAGTCCGGTTCGGCATGATCATGGGGCAGAACCAGTTCCGTGTCCGGCCCGGCGAGCGCGCCCCTGTTGGCCACGAACACGAACGGCCTGCCGCCCGCCGCCCGCGCGTCCATCACCTTGCCGCCCGCGATCCGCCGTTCCTCCGGCGTCATGTCCTTGAACTCGCCGGGGCCGGTGTCGACAATGATGTCGACCACATGCTTGCGGTAATTGGCGCCGGAGCCGAACACGTCGCCGGGCATGTTGGGCAGGTGCGCGGTCAGCGCCTGCTCGTCCTGCCATCCGTCCTGCGGAGCGGACTGCATGGCCGCGCCGATCGCCGCTTCCCAACGGCTCCAGTCGGCCAGCAGCGCGTCCACGGTGCCGGGCGCGCCGTCCAACAGCCTGCTCAGGGGAAGAACCCGGCCATTCTGTACGATCCCGGGCCAGCGATCCCCGCTCGCCTGAGAGAACATGCCCAATGCGTAAATTCCGGTCATGAGGTCACTCCGATTGTTCAGGCGAGTTCAGGATGCGTTTTCAGATGTGCGCACCGCGTGAAAGCTCGCTATCTGCCATTTTCCATTCCGCTTGACCCAGACCTGGGTCACGAACGATCCCACTTCGATCCGCTCCTCATGTCCCCGCCTGCGGACGATGTTCGTCATTTCCCCGGTCATGATCGCGGCGCCGGGGCCGATACGCCGCACCTTCAACGGTCCCCGGCGGATGTCGATGAATTGCAGGAAACCACCGGCATGCTGAAGCAGCTGCGCCTTGTCATGTACGATGCCCGTGGTGTGGACATGCACGATGTCGTCGGCGATCAGTTCTTCGAACGCGGCCATGTCGTCTGTGGTCAGCGCTTCCCTGCGGCGCGCCTCCAGGCCGGCGAGCATCGCGGCCAGCGCGCCATCGTCCAACCCGTCGGCTTCAAGCTCATAAGCGGTGCTCAAGCTTGTCTCTCCTGGAAGATCGTTATACCCTATAGCAGACTGAGTAGATCGCGGGGCGGCGCGGGTCCAATCGATCTGGGTGATCACTGCTATTCGCGATTGCGATATTTCAACGGGCGATCCATCAGTCCTTGTGGCGATATGAGGGGGAAAGATGCTCCGTCGGACCGCCTGGAGCAATATAGAAGAAGAGGATGTCGATGCGCTTTGAAAAGCTGGATCTCAATCTGCTGGTGGCGCTCGATGCCCTGATCGAAGACCGGAATGTTTCCGCCGCGTCCAAGCGGCTTCACCTGAGCCAGCCTGCCTTGAGCGGCGCGCTCAACCGGCTGCGCGACTTTTTCGGGGATGAGCTTCTGGCCCAGAACGGCCGAACGATGGTCCTGACGCCCAAGGCCGAGGAACTGCGTGGCCCGGTGCGTGAAGCCCTGATGTTCATCCGCGCGCGCATCACCACGCCCGCGGCGTTCGAACCGGCGACGGCGGAGCGCAAGTTCCGCATCCATGTGTCCGACTATGCCTATGACGTTCTGATCGCCGATGTGACGCGCAAGGCGATGACGCTGGCGCCGGGCGTTTCCTTCGAGCTTTTCACGCCCGACCGCCGGATGATGGAGCGGCTGGAACGGGGAGAGGTGGACATGATCATGACCATCGATTCCTATCTGCCCGATACTCATCCCAAGCAGGCGCTCTATACCGACGAACATTCCGTCATCAGCTGGTCGGAAGGGCGCTATGCCCATGCGCTGAGTGCGGAGGAATATCTGGCCGCGGGGCATGTCATCGCGGCTTTTGGTCCCGACCGGCTGCCAGCTTTCACCGAAGCGCATCTCGACCACCAGGGGATCAGCCGCCGCGTCGACATCAGCGTGCAAAGCTTCACCTCCATTCCGCGCAGCATCGTGGGGACCGACCGGCTTGCGACGATGTACCGGCGTCATGCCGAATATTTCGCGCAGTTCATGCCGATCACGATCCAGCGGCCGCCGCTGTCCTTTCCCGACATCGTTGAATCGGCCCAATGGCACACGTCCCGCGCGGGAGATGGCGCGATCCGCTGGCTGCTGGACCTGTGCCTGGAAGCGGAGAGGGAGATGCACGGCGGGCAAGGCGAAAGGAAATGTTTATAGCTCGCATTGAACCTTTGGATTTTTGGCAGTCTCCGCGCTCGTGTACCTGCGTCTGTAAATTCTCTGGAGAGGTTATATGGGCGGAATCATAGGGATCGAGTCGATAATTTATGGTGTCGAGGATCTCGACCAATGTGTTCGCTATTTTGAGGATTTCGGCCTGCATCTTTCCGCCAGGGCCGATCGGGAAGCCGTATTCGAACTGGAGGAAGGATCGTCCGTTCTGATCCGCCCCCTTGCTGATGCCGTTGTGGAAGGACAGAAGCTGACGGGCTTCGGCGTGCAGCAGGTGATCTGGGGCGTTCGCGACCAGAAGAATCTGGATCGCCTCGTGGCGCGGCTGCGGAATGTCACAGATGTCGCGATCGATGCGGACGGGACGGCGCGCTTCCTGGATTGCGACGGCATTGCCATGGGTCTGCGCATCTATGACAAGAGGACCATCTGGGGCGCGCCGGAGCCGGTCAACAGCTATGGCAATGTGCAGCGGCGCAACGCCAATCGCAAATGGCGGGTGAAGGCCAATCCCAAGACGATCCAGCATGTCGTGTTCCACGCGCCCGACCCGGAAGCCAGTTTCGCCTGGTATCGCGACAATCTGGACTTCCGGCTTTCCGATATTCAGGAAGGTATCGGCGTTTTCGCCCGCGCGCCCGGCACGAACGATCATCACAATCTCTATTGGCTGCGCGCCGATCTGCCGGGATTGACTGGCGCGACACGGTTCAACCATGCGAATTTCGGTGTCGAGGACATTGACGAGGTCATGGTCGGCGCAAATTACATGGAGCGCCAGGGCTGGAAGAAGTCGAGCTGGGGGCTGGGGCGTCACCGCATCGCCAGTTCGATCTTCCTCTATCTGCCCTGCCCGGCCGGGGGGGAGGCCGAATATGGCACGGACAGCGACTCCCTGGATGATAGCTGGGTGCCCCGGCGCTGGAGCTGGCTGTTCGGCACGATGAGCTTCATGCACAACCTCCAGCCCTGGATCTTGGAAGAGGTCCCATGGGAGGTGGATTTCGTCGAAGGCTATGCGCCTGCCAAGCCGGTCGCTCCGCATCCCGATCAGGCGGCGGACGCGGCGGTCAAGGCGGGCGGCGTCGAGGCCGGGGCCGCGCTGCCCAATCCGACCCATGGGAAGCTGCTTGCAGCGGGGAAGGCCATGACTGAGAGCCAGAAATGACGGAAATCGACCTGCGCCGCCGCGCCTGCATCGTTGGAGCGTTCGAACATCCCACGCGCAAGGCGCCGGACAAGACATCCGCGCAACTGCATGCCGAATGCGCGCGCGGCGCGCTGGAGGATGCCGGACTGACGCTCAGCGACGTGGACGGCTATTTTTGCGCCGTGGACACCCCTGGTCTCGGCGCGATCGACATGGCCGAATATCTGGGCCTCAATCCGCGCCACATGGACACGACGGAACTGGGGGGCGCTTCCTATCTTTCGCATGTGGGCCATGCCGTTCAGGCGATCGCCGCGAACAAATGCGACGTGGCGCTCATCACGCTTGCGGGGCGGCCGCGCAGCGCTGGCGGCGGGATTGGTGCCACTGGCCCCTATATCTCCCCCGACACGCCGGACCTTCCGTGGGAACGCCCCTATGGCTGGGCGCCCGCGCCGATGTACGCGCTGGCGGCGATGCGGCACATGCATGAATTCGGCACCACGTCGGCGCAGCTTGCGGCCGTGCGCGTGGCGGCGTCCCTGCATGCGCAATATAATCCCAACGCCATGCTGCAAACGCCGGTCACGGTCGAGGAGGTGCTCGCCTCGCCGATGATCAGCGATCCGCTGCACAAGCTCGATTGCTGCGTGATCAGCGACGGCGGCGGCGCGCTGATCGTCGCGCGGCCGGAAATCGCGCGTTCGCTCGCCCGCCCGGTCGTGAATGTGCTGGGCGCCGGAGAGGCCTATAAGGGCTATCTGCGCGGGCAGGTGGACGTTAGCTGGTCCGCCGCCGCGCTGTCGGGGCCCAGGGCGTTCGCGGCAGCGGGCGTTTCCCCGCAGGACATCCAATATGCCTCGCTCTACGACAGCTTCACCATCGCCGTCATCATGCAGCTGGAGGATCTGGGCTTCTGCGCCAAGGGCGAGGGCGGACGCTTTGTGGAGGAGGGGAACCTGATCGCGGGCCAGGGCAGGCTCCCCTTCAACACCGATGGCGGCGGCCTTTGCAACAATCATCCCGAACATCGCGGCGGGATAACCAAGGTCATCGAAGCAGTCCGCCAGTTGCGCGGCGAAGCCAATCGTGAGGTTCAGGTTCCCGGCTGCACCCTGGCCGTGGCCAGCGGCCTGGGCGGCATGATCGGCGGCAGGCACGCGACTTCGACCCTCATTCTGGAACGCGAGTAACCTATGACGACGCCCTATCAGGACCGGCCTCTGCCCGGACCCATGCTCGACACATCGACCACGCCCTTCTTCGAAGCCGCGAAGGAGGGACGGCTGATGATCGCCCGCTGCACCCAATGCCGTCAGCCGCACTGGTATCCGCGCCCGCTCTGCCCCTATTGCCTGGGCGATACGGCGTGGGAAACGGCGTCCGGCCGGGGCACCGTCTATAGCTACAGCGTCGCGCGCCGGATGGGGCCTGTCCCTTACGCCATGGCCTATGTCCGGCTGGAGGAAGGCGTGACGATGCTGACCAATATCGTCGATGCCGACCTGGACACGATCCATATCGACCAGCCGGTGGAAGTGACGTTCAAGCCGATGGAGGATGGCTGGATGATGCCGATGTTCCGTCCCGTAGAAGGGCAGACCGATGCCGCTTGAACAAGGTGATATCCTCTGGACGCCCGGCAAGAAACGGCGTGAGGCATCGCAACTGGCGCGGTTCGAGCGCATGCTGGCGGACACGCGCGGCCTCCACTTCGCCGATTATGAGGCGTTGCGGCAATGGAGCGTGGATTCGCTGGAGGATTTCTGGCGCGCGATTGTCGAATTTTTCGACCTTGGCGGGGACGGTTCGCCCGAACCCGTGCTCACCGGCGATCAAATGCCCGGCGTCCATTGGTTTCCCAACTTGCGGATCAACTTCGCCGAACAGATATTCCGCCAGAGCAGCGACGATCGTCCCGCCCTCATCCACCGCGACGAAAGCGGCGCGCCGCCGCGCGAGATCGGGTGGCGCGAGCTTGAGCGTGATGTCGGCGCACTCGCCGCGACGCTGCGGCGGCTGGGGGTGGAGCAGGGTGACCGGGTCGCCGCCTATCTTCCCAACCGGCCCGAAACCGTGGTCGCCTTCCTCGCTTGCGCCAGCATCGGCGCCATCTGGTCGAGCTGCGCCCCGGAAATGGGGCATCATGTCGTGCTCGACCGGCTGAGCCAGATCGAGCCCAAGGTGCTGATCGCGGCAGACGGCTACCGCCATGGCGGGAAGCAGCATGATCGCCGCGCGGCGGTAAGCGAATTGCTGGCGAAGCTGCCCAGCGTCAAGACGCTGATCCATGTCCCTGCGTTCAGCGACGGCCCGCCGCCCGAATGGCGTGACCTGCTGTCCTGGGCCGATGCGACGAAGGACGCCGCTCCGCTGGAGCCGGTGCGCCTGGGCTTCGAACATCCGCTGTGGATCGTCTATTCCTCCGGCACGACGGGCCTGCCCAAGGCGATGGTCCATGGCCATGGCGGCGCGGTGGTCAAGCTGCTGAAAACGCTCGCGCTACAGGCGGACCTCCAGCCGGGCGACCGGGACCTCATCATCGCCAGCACGGGCTGGATCGTGTGGAACGTGCTGGTCGGCGGGTTGCTGTGCGGCGCGACGGTCATGCTGTGGGATGGTCATCCGGGCTGGCCGGATCGCGAAGCGCTGTGGGATTTCATCGACGATCAGCAGGTTTCCATGTTCGGCTGCGGCGCGGCCTATCTGACCGGCGCGATGAAGGATGGGTTGCGGCCGGGCGCGACCCGGAAATTCTCGGCCCTCAAGACCCTGATATCGGCAGGATCGCCATTGCCGCTGGATGCGTTCGCCTGGGTCTATCGCGACCTCAAGGCGGATGTGTGGCTGACCGCGCCGTCGGGAGGGACCGACATCATCACCTCCTTCGTTTCCAGCGCGCCCACGCTTCCCGTCCGCGCTGGCGAAATCCAGTGCGCCGAACTGGGCGTGGCCGTGTTCGCCTTCGACGAGCAGGGCAGGCCGGTGGAGGATGAGGTGGGCGAACTTGTCGTCACCAAGCCGCTGCCGTCCATGCCGCTCTTTTTCTGGAACGACCCCGATGGCAGCCGTTACCGCGAAAGCTATTTCGATGTCTATCCGGGCATATGGCGTCATGGCGACTGGATTCGCTTCACGCCGCATGGCGGCTGCATCATCTATGGGCGAAGCGACACGACCATCAACCGCTTCGGCATCCGTATGGGAACGGCCGAAATCTATCGCGTGGTCGAGGAGATGGACGAGATCCGCGACAGCCTGGTCGTCGACCTTGAATATCTGGGCAGGCCGTCCTTCATGCCGCTGTTCGTGGTTCTTGCCGATGGCGTGGTTCTGGACGACGCGCTCAAGCAGCGGATCATCGACCGCATACGCCGCTTCGCCTCGCCGCGCCATGCGCCGGACGACATCGTCGTGGTCCCGGCGATCCCCCGCACGCTGACCGGCAAGAAGATGGAGCTTCCGGTGCGCAAGATGCTGCTGGGCGCGGACCCCGCCAGCGTCGCCAGCCCCGACGCCATGGCCAACCCGGAAAGCTTTGCGGCCTTTATCGACTATGCCCGGTCAGGCCGCGTGCCCCAGATGGCGGCTTGACCGTGTGACCGCCGGGCGGACCTCCATCCGCCCGGCGCCTGTCAGCGATAGGCTTTCAAAAAGGCCACGAGCTGGTCGATCTCGCTGGCATTGGTCATGCCCGGAAACAGCATGCGGTTGCCGGGAACCATTTTGGAAGGCCCGGCAAGATAGCGCTTGAGCGTGGGCGCATCCCACACCACGCCTGCCTTCTGCATGGCGGGCGAATAGCGCCGGAAGCCATCCGCTCCGCCTGACTTGCGCCCGAAAACGCCTCTGAGGTCTGGCCCGATGCCGTCGCCCAGAACACTGTGGCATGCGGCGCAGCGGCGTTGAAAGATGATTTTGCCGGGCGCAGGCTCGGTCGCGGGCGCGGCGTCAGCCACGCCGGGAACGAAGGCGGCCGCAGCCGCGATCAGGGCCGGAATGATGGTGGTGCGCATATATCGTCCCGATGCTGTCAAGCTGGTGGAGTGAGGTAGCCGAACATCCCGTGCGGATCATATCGCGCAAGAAGGGACTTCATCCGCTCGGCCGACGCCGCCGACAGGTAGCGGCGGTTGTTGCCATATTGGCGGTTCATCAGCATGTTGTCGTCGTTCAGATTGCCGCCGTTCGAAATCGGCGCGAAATCGCGGATGAAGTCCTGCGTCCATGCGGCGCAACGGGCATCATCGGCCGGATCGGACGAAACGCTGGTCGGCGAGACATAGCTGCGGCCCGTGATTGAACAGGCCATGTCCGGCAAAGTGCGGGCAGGCACGAAGGGCTGCCAGAAGACGAAGGATTCCGGCGTGGGGCGGCTGTTGAACGACCGGAGGAAGCGCGGAATAATATCGTCCGCACCCGCATCGGTCCACGCGCCGTCGCAGACGAAACGCCCGCCGGTCAGGAGCAGCGGATCATCCTCCGTATCCGACGGCATGTTGACCGGCAGTTCCACCATCTTGTCGACCGCCTTTCCAAGCACGGGACAGGTCGCCAATATCTCGCGCACCGCCTGCAAGTGCGCTTCGGTTTCGGCGTGGATGGGGCAGGTGAGCAGGAGCCGATTCTCGCCCTTCATGGCCGTGGCGAGCGCGAACATTTCAAGGTAGCGCGGAAAGCGCTCCATCACTCCGTCCATCCATCTGAGCACCGGCTCTATCTCTGATTGCGGGAAGATATAGTTGGTGAGCCGCTGAAAGGCCGGGCGAGGGTGAACGCGAAGATAATAGCGCACGGCCACGCCGAAGAAGCCCGGCCCGGACCCGCGCGCCGCCCAGAGATAATCGCTGTTATGGCTTTCGTCGGCGTGGATCAGTTCGCCATCGGCCGTGACCAGGTCCAGCGCCATGAGATTTTCGCATCCCAGGCCAACCGACAACGCATTCCAGCCAAAGCCGCCACACATCACGAAGCCGCCCAGGCCGACGCCGTAATTATGGGCCGTTGGGAACATCAGATCATGCTTTTCGCGCAGCAGCCGGTTGAGGTCCTGGCTTTGTGTCGAGGGGCTGATCACCGCGATGCGCTGGGCGGGATGGACGTCGATCTGTTCCATTTTCGCCAGATTGATCAGCAAGCTATTGTCGCGCGTGTGCGTCCCTTCCCAGCTATGGCCGCCTGAGCGCGTTCCGACCTTCCATCCTTTTGCGCGGGCAAGGCGGACGGCATGGATCACGTCCGTCTCGTTCGTGGCGAGAACGATGGCGTGCGGATATCGTTCGGGCTTGCGCGCATTCCATATGCCCGCTTCCCGGATAGGCTCGTAATTGTCGTCGGACCGGAAAAAGATCTTGCCCTTGAGTGCTTCAAGAGGATCGGAACGCTGCGAAATCGTCGTGAGCTTCTGGGCGCGGGCAACCGCCGCGGCGGCAAGCAGAAGGCTGCCTCCAACAAGATGTCTCCGGTTCAACATGGCCATCAGGCTCCCCCTCATTCCATCAACTTTATGTTTTCTTTGCCTGATCCGGTTCTTGTCCACTGGATCGAAGCGAGGCAGGCGCCCGGTTCTCTGGGCAGCATTGCATGACGCACCGCGCACCCCGCGACGGAATATTTGACGACCGGCGTGACGTATGACAATGCATGATTCCTCGCCATTTTCATACTTTGCGTCCGGCATGTCCTGATGGAACCGCTTTCTCAGCTTCTGGCCGCTGTGCGCATTTCCTCTCCGCTGCTGTCGGTGATCCGCATCGGCCGCGATACGGCGGTGCGGATCGATTCCCTGTCGGGCAGCCCCTTCAACTATGTCATCAAGGGCAGCTTGACCTTCACGTCCGGCGATACGGTGGTCCCGCTTGAGCGCGGCGATTTCCTGATGCTTCCGCGATGGCCGGTCCATGAATTCACGAACGGCGAACGCCTTCATACGGCCTCGCTCAAGGATATTTATGAAGGGCTGGGCCTGCCGAGCTGGAGCGAGGATCTCGACCAGTCGATCAGGATCGACGTTGGCGATCCGCCCTGGACGGCGGAACTGCTGTCGGGCACGGCGATCCTGAACTTCGCGGCCGTATCCAGCGTCGCGCGCGCCCTGCCTGACGTCATCCATCTTGGGGGCGCGCTCAACCGGCTGAAGCCCTGGATCGAGCCGGTCATGCTGCTGATCGAGGATGGCAGCGGCGAACCACGGATGGGCTTCAATACCGTCGCCACCCGCGCGATCGAAATGCTGCTGGCCGTGGCGCTGCGTGACTGGGCCCTGTCATCCTCGCATGAACGCGGATGGCTGCGCGCCATCGGGCATCCTCCTGTTGCCCGCGCGCTCGCCGCGATCGGCCGTGCGCCTGGCAGGCATTGGACAGTCGCAAGCCTTGCGGCGGAAGCGGGCCTTTCCCGCTCCGTCTTTGCCGAGACTTTCCACCGGCTGATGGACGAGACGCCCTTTCACTATCTGCGCCGCTACCGCATGCAGCTTGCGGCGGAACGCTTGTCTGACGGAGATGCCTCGCCCGCGCGGATCGGTGCGCAATTGGGCTATGACAACCCGCTGACGTTCAGCCGCGCCTTCCGCTCCGTCCACGGCACAAGTCCGTCGCGGTTCAGGAAAGCCAGGGCGGCGCGGGGGGCGGGCGGAGGGTCCGGGCCTGACGCCGTTTGACAGCCCGGCGGACAATGCTCGCCGCCTGCATATCGGCGATCCGGCGATGGATGCTATTCATATTATCAATTGGTTTCGAAAATCGCCTCCGCGTAACCGATAGCCCCGGCTTTTACCGAACGATGGTCAACCGTCGCAGAACAGCGGGTGGATTGATCGATCAATCGCAGGAGAGGTTCGATGCTGGACGATGCGACGCGCTGCCCTGTCAGCGATTGGGACCCGTATGAGGACGCGGCGCTCCTTGATCCCTATCCTCATTATGCGCGGCTGCGCGATATGGGGCCAGTGGTTCACTTGTCGCATTATGATCTTTATGCGCTGCCTCGCGACAGTTCCGTCCGCTTCGCACTGGATAATTGGGAGATTTTCTCTTTGGCGAAAGGCGTCCTGCTGAACGATCGCGCTAATGAAGGCGCGAGCGGCACGACCCTGTGCAGCGATCCTCCCGAACATACGCGCATGAAGGACGTGATCATGCGTCCGTTGAAACCGGCGGCGCTGCGTGAGCATGACTCGCATATCAAGGGCGAGGCCCGGTCGCTGGTTGCGTCCCTGCTGCAACGCGGCACCTTCGACGTGGTGGCCGATCTGGCGCGGCACCTGCCGCTCGCCATCGTTTCCAGGCTGGTCGGCTTGCCTGAGGTGGGGCGGCAGTTGATGCTGGACTTCGCGCCCGCATCGTTCAACACGGCCGGCCCGATGGAGAAGGAACGCACGCGGCAGGCGTTCGAGGTGCTGGAGCGGACCTGGCCCCAGATCGTGCCTGGCGCCGCGGCGGACGTTCAGCCGGGCAGTTGGCTTGCCGGGCTCTATGAAGCGGCGGATGAGGGGGCGATCCCCCGCGACAAATGCGCCACGATGGTGCTCGATTATGTAGGTCCCAGCCTGGACACCACCATCACCGCCACGGTGAACGCCATCTGGCTGTTCGCGAACCATCCCGGACAATGGGACCTGCTGCGCGACCGGCCCAACCTGATCCCCAACGCCATTAACGAGATCGTGCGCCTGGAATCGCCCATTCAGGGCTGGACCCGTTATGTGACCCGCGACGTCGATGTCGAGGGCGTCACCATTCCGGCAGGTTCCCGCGTGCTGGTGATGTTCGCTTCGGCCAATCGCGACGAACGGCGATGGGATGCGCCCGAGCGGTTCGACATTGGGCGGCAGGGCGTTGCCCAGCATGTCGGCTTTGGCCGGTCGGTCCACAGCTGCGCGGGCGCGAACCTCGCCCGGATGGAGATCGCCGCCCTGCTCACCGAACTGCTCCCGGCGGTGAAACGCTTCGAAATTATCGAAGAGGAACGGGAGGTCAACAATATCGTCCGCCTGTGGAAGCGGCTTTCTGTCCGCGCCGTCCAGTAACTGGGGCGGGCGGGATAGCGTCAGCCGTTGCACGAATGAGGAGGCGAATATGGAAGGTGATCAGCCGCGCGATCCGATCATGCTGGATGGCAAGGTGGCGATCGTCACCGGCGCCGCCGGAGGCATTGGCGCCGCTACCGCCAGGCTGATGGCCCGGCGCGGCGCAAGCGTCGTGATCGCCGATATTGCCGGTGATGCGGCGCAGGCGGCCGCACAGCGGATCGGCGAGGATGGAGCGGCCGCCATCGCGCTTCCTGTCGATCTCGCGGATGAGGCGTCGGTCGTCGCGCTGATCGAGGAGACGGTGTCCCGCTTTGGGCGGCTCGACATATTGCACAATAATGCCGCGGCGCTCACGCCCGAACTCCATGCGGCGGACCTGGATATCGCGCGGATGGAAACATGGGCGTGGGACCGGAGCTTCGCCGTCAATTGCCGCGGCACGATGATCGCGATGCGGACCGCGCTGCCGCACCTCGTCACCTCGCGCGGGGCGATCGTCAATACCGTGGCGGCGATGGCCCTGCGGGGCCATGCCCTCCAGGCTGCCTATACCGCGTCCAAGGCGGCGGTGATCCAGATGACCCGGTCGGTCGCGGCGTCGCACGGCCGCCTGGGCGTGCGCTGCAATGCCGTCGCCCCCGGCCTGATCCTGACGCCGGTCGTGCGCGACCATCTGCCGCCTGAAATGCTGACGATGACTCTTGGCGAGACGCTGAACGACAGGCTCGGCGAACCGGAAGACGTGGCGCAGATGGCCGCCTTCCTGGCGTCGGACGCGGCGGGGCATGTCAATGGCCAGGTCGTCACCGTGGACGGCGGCTATATCAGCCATATTCCGGGCGTATCCGGCTTGTCATGAGCGAGCATAATGCCCTGCCATGAGGAAGCGGGGGCGAAGCGCTGGGAGGGGCGGCCTTTGCCTGCCGCTGGGTCCCGGCCCTGCCAGTGCCTATCAGTTTTCGGCATGGCTCTAATCTGTTTTTACGATTGGACGGCCAGACAGCTATTACCCATAATTTGAGCAGCCATAATTTCTACAGATGGCGCCTGATGGCGGCGAAAGAACCGCCGTAGAGCCCATAAGAGCAAGACGCAAGATTTGGTGATCTGTGGTAAGTGGCGATAAGGGAAGCCCGCATGATTTAATGGGCTTCCCGGCCTGAATGTTGTGCTGAATGTGCGCACGAATAAAGAAAATCGCGCACGATGATAACAGATAGGGGAGGGTATAATGACATTCTATTTACGTGCGGGCGTGTCTTTCGTGGCCCTGGGTCTGGCTGGCATGGCTCATGCGCAGGGGGTTCAGACCGGCATCGCAACGCAGATGCCGGATTCCGCAAGTGCCCGCAACGGGCCGGTGGGCATCGAAGATATTGTCGTCACCGCTCAGCGGCGCAGCGAAAGTCTTCAGCGCGTTCCGATCACGGTGAGCGCCGTGACCGCTGACACCGTCCAGGCGCTGGGCATCACCAACACGGCTGATCTTTCCGCGATCGCGCCCAGCTTCACCCTTCAGACGCAGATCGGCAACGCCACGCCCTTCATCCGCGGCGTCGGCACGCAGGCCGCCGGAAGTCCCGGACAGGAAAACAGCGTCGCAATCTATGTCGATGGCGTCTATATATCGGCGCAAGCCGCATCCATCTTCGCGCTGAACAGTATCGAGCGGATCGAAGTATTGAAAGGGCCGCAAAGCACCTTGTTCGGCCGCAATGCCACCGGCGGCCTTATCCAGATCATCACGCGCGAACCAAGTCACGACACGCAGATCGAAGGCACCGTGGGATACGGTAACTATCAAACCTTCAATGCAAAACTCTACGCCACCACCGGACTTAGCGACAAGGTCGCGATCGATTTTGCCGGTTCCTATTCCCATCAGGGCAAGGGCTGGGGCACGAATGTGATCACCGGCCGCGACGCGAACAAGACGCCGCTCGACCTTGCATTGCGCAGCAAGTTGCTGTTCACGCCTACCGACACGACGCGCATCACCTTCGCCGCCGATTATGCCCGCATCAGGACAACCACCGGCATTTCCACCAGAACGGCGCCGGGCTCCGTAAACGCGTTGGGCTATAGCTCCCAGGGTGGATTCTACGATACCTCCGCCGAACAGGAGCCGATCTATAAGGCGAAGAGTGGCGGCCTCAGCCTGAAAATCGAACAGGAAGCGGATTTCGCCCAGTTCGTCAGCATCACGGCCTTCCGTGAATCGCGCGCGACTTCGGTCGTCGACTTCCTTTCCAACCCGCAGCGGGGACTTGTCATCGCGCTCAATCCCCATGAGCGCCAGTTCACGCAAGAACTTCAAATCCTGTCGCCCGAAGGCAGCGACATCAAATGGATCGGCGGCCTCTTCTATTATCGCAACAAGGGCGAGTTCGATCCGTTTGAGGTCCGTGCTTACCCCGCACTGACCCATGCTCCAGGTCCGGTCATCACCCGAAGCACGGGTCAGATGACAACCGATTCCATTTCGGCCTTTGCCCAGGCGACGTTCCCGCTCGGCAAGACCACGCGCCTCACCACGGGAATACGCTACACGCGGGACAAGCGCGAAGCCACCAACTATGAGCAGGTCCTGCCTTCCTTCGCGCCTCCGGGCGACCCCATAATCTATCCCGTGCGGCGGTCGAAATCGAGCAAGCCGACCTGGCGCATTTCGCTCGACCAGGATCTTGGCCCGAACGTCCTGGGCTATGCGTCCTACAATCGCGGGTTCAAGAGCGGCCTCTACAACTTGCAGGAGCCGACTGCGGATGCGCTCAAGCCGGAGAAGATCGACGCTTATGAGGTCGGGTTGAAGGCGGACCTTTTCAACCGGATGCTGCGCCTCAACATCGCCGGCTTCTACTACGATTATACCAATCTTCAGCTGCTGCGGGCAGAAGGCGGCAAGACTCAGTTGCTGAATGCCTCGTCAGCGAAAATCTATGGCCTCGATTTCGAAGGCACCCTCGTCCCGGTGGAGGGGCTGACGCTGCGCGCAGGCGTTGGGCTGTTGCATTCCCGCTATGGCGACTTCCCCAACGCGGTCCAGACGACGCCCATCGTGGACCCCGTGACCGGCCTTCCCACGGGAGGGAATATGACCGGGCCTCTCAACGCCAAGGGTAATCACACGGTCTTCGTGCCGGATTATACGATCAACGTGTCGGCCGCCTATGAACGCCGGTTCGATGCAGGAACGCTGGGCGCGACGGTCGGATATTATTATAGCGGCCGCCGCTATTTCGAGATCGACAACCGGCTTTCGCAGGACCCTTATGGCCTGCTTTCGGCCGAACTGTCCTGGACGCTTCCCAACGATCATCTGCGGGTGCGCGTCTGGGGCCGCAATCTGGCCAATGAGAAAGTCTTCAGGCAGATTACGGAGCAGGCCGTGATCGACGGGGTCATCGCCGATGCCCCGCGCACCTACGGCGCGGCGCTCGATTTCCGCTTCTAGGCATCTGTTTGCCGGTACTTGGCCCGGCGACCGGGCCGGTGCCGGATCTTTGGGGGAGCGGCTCTGCGGGGCGAAGGGTCGGCACAGGCCGGGTTCTTCGTCCCGCAAGTTGTGTTGGAGTTCATCATGACCAGCCGGACTGATACGATCGTCTTCACGCGGGCAGGGGAAGTTGCACTGCGCAAGGAGGAGCTTCGGCCGCTTGATCCCGGCTGTCTTCGTGTCGAAACGGTGCGGACGGCGATCAGTGCGGGCACCGAACGTCTGTTCCTTTCAGGCGACGGCCTGCCTGACGGCTGGTTTCCGTTCAGGCCCGGCTACAGCGCCGCCGGATATGTGGCCGAAATTGCGCCCGGCGTCACGAATTTCGCGATCGGCGACAGGGTTTTCGCGCTCGCCAATCATGCCGCCGAATGCGTCGTCTCCGAAAATCAGGTGATCGCCATTCCTGACGCGGTCAGCTTTGAACAGGCCTGCTTCGCATCGATCGCCAGCATGGCCATCTACGCGGTGCGGCGCGCCAATTTCCAGCTCGGCGACCCCGTCGCGATCATCGGGCAGGGCCTGATCGGCCTGATCGCAAGTTCGGCCGCCCGCTATGGCGGGGCCATGCCGCTGATCGGCCTCGACATCGATCCCGAACGTCTTGATCTGGCGCGGGCGATGGGTGTCGATATCGCGCTCGATCCACGCGACGGGGATGCGCTGGCGGCGGCTCTGGGGCGCTTGCCCGGAGGCGGCGTGGCCGCCGCGATCGAACTGTCCGGCTCCGGCCCGCCCCTGGATCTGGCGCTTCGCATCACCCGCCAGCGCGGCACCGTGTTCGCGGGGTCCGCCGTCAGGGAGTTCAACGGCAACTTCTATGGCGAACATTGGATGAAGGGCATCACCATTACCGGCGGTTTCATCGGTTCTCGCCCGCAACTTCTGGAACAGCATGTCACGTCGATCCATGACTGGCCACCGCGTGTCGACAGGGCAGGCGAATATTTCGCGACGGGCATCTATACGTCGATGGACGATATCCGAACCTTCTTCGAAATGGTCGCCACCGGGCGGCTGGACATCGCCCCGCTGATCACCGGCAGATATAAACCGTCAGACGCCGCCACTCCGTTCAGGCGGCTGCTTTCCGGCGACCGGAGGATGATCGGCGCTGTGTTCGAATGGCGCTGATGCGGGCAGCGGAGGCTTATGCCGGGTCGAACTTCATTCGCTGGCAGGCCCTCACAACCCCGGCCGGGGTCGAGCGCTGGCCCGGAACTGGGCGGGCGTAGTGCCGAAACGGGCGGCGAAGGCCGTGGTGAAGGCGTAGAGGGTGGTGTAGCCCGACCGTTCGAACGCCTGTTTCACGCTCGTCCCGGTGCGAAGCCGTTCGGCGGCCGTGTCCATCCGCAATCCGCGCAGATAGGCCGCTGGCGTAACGTCCATCACCTCCCTGAACCGTACGCTGAAGGTGGATCGGGACAGTCCCGCCCGCCGCGCCATCGATGTCAGCGTCCAGGACGCGCCGGGCGCTTCGTGCAGCGCCTGGAGCAGCGCGCCGATCGCCGGGTCCGACAAGGCGCGGGCGAATCCGCCTGCGCCGGGGCTGCGCAGCGCCTGCGCGCGCAATATCTGAAGGAAGATGAGGTCGGCGATCCGGCTTGAAATGGCGGCATATCCCGGCTCGTGCCGTGCCTTCTCCATCTCCATGAACTGGAGGAGCGAAGGCAGCCAGGGTCCAAGATCGATGTCCCGCGGCGACAGGTGAACCAGCCGGGGCATGGCGGCGAACATGGGATGCAGCTTAGCGGTGTCGAGCGAAAAGACCATGCTCAGGATGACGGTTCGTGCGCCGCCGCCGCCCGCCTTCATGATCAGTGGCTCCTCCAGCCATTCGCCGGGGCGCCACGGGGGGCCATTGTTATTCTCCACAATCTCGCGGATCGAAACGGGCGGTCCCGCCGCGCCGGGCGAGCGAAGCTGGTGCTTTTGCCATTGCGGGAACATCACCAGATCGCCCGCCGACAGCAATTGCGGCGCGGCCCCCTCGTGCTCCAGCACCGCTTCGCCTTCGACAATATAATGCGTCGGCGCGCCCACCCATTGCTCATGGTCGATATGCCACGGGGCGGACAACTGGATCATCCCGATCAGCGATCCTTGCAGATGCGTCGCCTCAAGGATTCTGCTCAGCCTGTCCATCTACCCTCGTCTAGCAGCCAATTCGGACGGATTCAGCTATTTTATGCGATGGTGCAGATAGAAGGACGGGTGGAGGAGCAATAATCTTCCGCCTGCGAAGTGCGAAAAATCAAAGCCGACAGTTCCCTATCTTCGCTGGAGAGTTTTCGATGATGATCGACGGTATCGATATGCTGCCGGGCCGGGCGGAGTATCCTCGCAATCAATGGTATGTCGCGGCGTTCGGGTTTGAAGTGACCGAAAAGCCGCTTCACCGCATGTTGTTTGGCGATCCGGTGGTCCTTTATCGCACGCCCGATGGCACGCCGGTCGCGCTGTTCGACCGCTGCCCGCACCGGGGCATGCGGCTGTCGAACGGCGGCACCGTCATCGGGGACGACATCCAGTGCAATTATCACGGCATCCGTTTCAACCCGGAAGGCAAGGCATGCCTGATTCCATCCGGCGGCGCGCCCACCTCCGCCATGTCGGTGCGCCGTTATCCGCTGGTGGAAATTTCGGGATGGATCTGGGCCTGGGCGGGCGATCCGGCGAAGGCCGATCCCGCGCTGCTCCCCGATCATGAGGAGATGGGCGTGACCGCGCCGGGTTTCCATTCCTATTTCGGCCTCTGCCTGCCGGGCGAGAGCAACTATCTCTACTCGCTGGAAAATCTGGTGGACGCCACGCACATCACCTTCCTGCATCACGGCATGATCGACGCCGGAAACGTGGCGTCGCATCCCTACAGATGCACGCAGCAGGGCACGAAGGTCAGGATGGAGCGGGAATTCAGCGACGAACCCGTCCCCCCGATGATCAAGCTCGCCATGCAGATCAAGGGCGACCGGGTGGACCGCGTGCTGGACCTGTGGAGCTATGCTCCCCATGCCGTCGTCGTCCGGCAGACATTCGCCGACACGAGTGACCCGTCGATGGAACCGCGTGACGCCCGCATTGTGTTCGGCATAACGCCCGCCGGTCCCAAAAGCTGCTACCAGTTCGCGGTGGTCGTGCAGAATTATCCCAGCGTGCGCGCCGAATTCCTGCTGGACGACTTCCGCCGCCTGCTGATGGAAGATGTGGTGGCGCTGAACGACATCCAGCAACTGTTCGACCAGCTCGAACCCGATCGCGTGCCCGAAGTGTCGGTGCGCGCGGACGAAGGCGCGATCCGCACGCGCAGGCTGATCGCCGCGCAGATCCGCGCGGAACGGGAGATGGTGGCGGAGGCGGCGGAATGAGCGAGCGCCGCACGCTGGTCGTCGGCGCGGGCATATCCGGGCTCACCGCCGCGGCCGCGCTGGGGCAGCGCGGATGGGACGTGCTGGTGATCGAACGCAGGGGCGAGGTCGCGGATCATGGCGGCATCGGGCTGACCATGGTGGGCAATGCGATGCAGGCGCTCGACAGGATCGGGGTGGCCCGGCAGTGCGTCGATGCCGGCGTTCCGATGGACAAGGTCGCCATTTGCCGTCCCGATGGCGCGCATCTGCTCGATGATCCCATGCAGCCGCTGGGCGGCGCGGAATGGCCTGCCGGAACCGGAATGACGCGCTCCGACGTGCACGACATATTGCGCCGCGCCGCCGAAAAGGTCGCGGTCATCCGCTGCTCCACCACGGTCGAAGCGATGCGCAATGCCGGGGATGGCGTGGAGGTCACGTTCGACAATGGCAGCACGGGCCGCTTCGAACTGGTGGTCGCCGCTGACGGCATCTATTCCCAGACGCGGCAATGGCTGATGCCGCAGGTGAAGCCCCAGCCGACCGGCCAGGCGGTATGGCGCGCCGAAGTGCCGCGTCCGGCGGGGCTCTACACGACGCATCTCTATCCCGGCGGCTCGCCGGGCTTCGTCGGCATTTGCCCCATCTCGCGCGACAGGGCCTATCTCTACATCGTGCAGGATATGTCCGGCGAACCGCGCGAACCTTCGACGCTCCATCTCCAGATGCGCGCCGGACTGGAAGGTTATGGCGGGCTCGTCGCCGAAGCCGTCCAGAACCTCAACGCGCCGGAGCAGGTGAATTACCGGCCGCTGGAATGGCTGCTTGCGCCCAGGCCCTGGGGGCAGGGACGCATCGTCATGATCGGCGACGCCGCCCACGCCAATCCGCCCACCCTCGCCCAGGGCGCGGCAATGGGGATCGAGGACGCGGTCGTGCTTGCGGAGGAGCTTGACGCGACTCCGGGCTCGATCGGCGATGCGCTCGCCCGCTTTGCCGATCGCCGCTATCCCCGCGCGCGCGATGTCGTGGAGATCAGTTGCCGCCTGTCCCGCTGGCAGGTGGAGAAGGCGCATAATGCCGATGTGATTGGCGAGATATCGCGCTCCCACGCCTTGCTCTGCGAGCCTGCCTGACCCGCTGTCGCCGCAAGGCAAGCGCCAGCGTCCCCGCAGTGCAAGATCGCGCGCGGCAAGGAGAATAGCGAGGTTGTCGAAACAATCTTCTGGAGATTAACGATGAACCTTCACGCCAAGCTGCTCGAACGCGCCGAACAGGGCCGTCCGATCCGCGTCGGGCTGATCGGCGCTGGCAAGTTCGGGTCGATGTTCCTGGCGCAGGCCGTCAGCACGCCGGGCATCCATGTCACCGCCGTCATCGATCTGCGGCCGGGCGTCACGCGGGAGCATCTCGTCTCGCTTGGCTGGCCGCTGGAGCGGACCGCCGCCTCCTCCATCGAAGACGCCGTGCGATCGGGCGGCACCTTCGTGGGCGATGACGCTCTTGCGATGATCGCGCATGACGGCGTGGAACTGGTGATCGAATGCACCGGCCATCCGATCGTCGCGGTGGATCATTGCCTTGCAAGCTTCGCGGCGGGCAAGCCGGTCGTCAATGTGACGGTAGAGGCGGATGCGCTGTGCGGCCCTCTGCTCGCCCGCCGCGCGGCCGAAGCGGGGGTGTTGTACAGCCTTGCCTATGGCGATCAGCCAGCGATGGCCTGTGAACTGGTCGATTGGGCGCGCACCTGCGGCCTGACCGTCATCGCCGCCGGGCGCGGGCATAAATGGCACCCGGACTACCGGTCTTCGACCCCCGATACCGTGTGGGATCATTGGGGGCTGGGCGTGAACCGGGAAAGCGCGGCGGCCGGGGGCCTCAACCCCAAGATGTTCAACGCCTTTCTGGACGGGTCGAAGCCGTCGATCGAATGCGCGGCGCTGGCCAATGCGACCGGCCTTCAGGCGCCGGTCGACGGCCTCGCCTATCCCCCCGGCGGCATCGACGATATCGCGACGCTGATGCGCCCCCGCGCGGAAGGCGGCGTGCTGGAGGCCAAGGGGCTGGTCGAAACCATCTCCAGCATCAGGGCCGATGGAACCGAAATCCCCTATAATATCCGTCCCGGCGTCTGGGTCTGCGTCGAAGCGGAAAGCGACTATGCGCAGCGGTCCATGCGGGAATATCGCATCGTCACCGATCCGTCCGGCCGCTATATGTCGATGTACCGCCGCTGGCATCTGGTCGGGATCGAAGTGGGCGTTTCGGTCGCGTCCATCGCGCTGCGCGGCGAAACGACCGGCGCGCCGCGCGGCTTCAACGCCGATGTCGTCGCCACGCCCAAGCGCGATCTTGTGGCGGGCGAGATGCTGGACGGCGAAGGCGGCTATACCGTCTTCGGCAAGCTGATGCCCGCAGCCGCGTCGCTTGCGGGCGGGCACCTGCCGCTGGCGCTGGCGCAGGGGATCAAGCTCGTCCGCGACGTGCCGCGCGATCAGCCGCTGCGCTGGAGCGATGTCGTCGCGGACGAAAGCGTGACCGCCTACGGCTTCAGGCGCGAGATGGAGCGCCTGTTCGCCAGCGCCTGATCGTCCGCCGCCGCAACGTCCCCTTCAACCCCGGCCCATCAGCGGCATGTTGGTCGCCATGACGGTGACGAAGGGGACGTTCACCGACAAGGGCAGGTTGGCCATATAGGATACCGCATCGACCACATGCGGCAGGTCGAACATCGGTTCCGGGCGCAGGGAGCCATCGGCCTGCGGCAGCCCCACGGCCACCGCCGCCGTCATGTCGGTGCGGACATTGCCGATGTCGATCTGCCCGCAGGCGATGCCGAAGGGCCGTCCGTCCAGTGCCAGCGACTTGGTCAGCCCGGTGATGCCATGCTTGCTGACCGTATAGGGGCCGGAGCCGGGGCGCGGCACGCTGGCGGCGACCGATCCATTGTTGATGATCCGCCCGCCGGCCGGGTCCTGCCTGCGCATGACGCCAAAGGCCGCCCGTGCGCAAAGGATCGCGCCCATCAGGTTGGTGGCGATCACCTGTTCCCAATTGTCCACCGGAATCTCGTCGGGCGGGGCGAGCGGCGTGCCGATGCCCGCATTGTTGAACAGCAGGTCGACGCGCCCCCAGCGCCCCGTCACCTCCGCGAACAGCCGGTCAACATCCTGCGCGCTGGTGACGTCGCAAACGACCGGCAGGACATTGCCGCCGGTATGGCCAGCGGTTTCCGCATCGATCCTGCGCGCCGCCAGCGCGACGTTCCAGCCTTCCTCCAGCAGCCGCTGCGCCACGGCCAGGCCAATCCCTCGTCCAGCCCCGGTGACGACCGCCGTGCGGCGTTTGCTTTCCATGATCCTGCCCTTTCCAATTCCTTGTCCGGCCCGAAATTCGTCGCCCGTTGAATGAAGCGCAACATGGCTCCTGCGTGCGGCAACGGGATCGGGCCTGATCGGGACAGATCTAGCGCGCTCGGGCGGAGCGGACTTGCGCCGCCGCCTCCATCTTTATTGTCTGCGCGCGCCAGCAGGCGGCATCCTGCGTCAGCCGCGCTGGCGATCGCGCCATTCCACGCAGCGCCGGGCAATCTCATCGATCCTGTCCAGCAAAGCCTCGCATTCGTCCTGATCCATCCATCCAAAGGCGGCCTTTTCCAGCTCTGTCGCCATCGCTTCCGCTTCGGCGCAGGCGCTTTCGCCCTTCGGCGTGAGATAGAGCGCGCGCACCCGCCGGTCGGCGGCGTCGCGCCGCTCGACGAAGCCGTCCGCCTCCAGCCGCTCCGCCGAACCCATCGCCGCCGCTTTCCTTATGCCGAGCGCGCGACCCAGCGCGCCCTGCTCGCATCCGGGATTGGCGCGGATGAAGCCCAGCGCCAGCACCCGCGACGGCGTCAGCCCGATGGGGGCGAGAAGGCTGGCATAGCTGTCGAGAAAGGCGGACCCCGCCAGTCCGAAGCGGACCCCGGCGCGATCCTCCATCCCCCCGAAGCTGCGTTTGAGATCGACTGCCGATGTTTTGCGCATGGCGCTTCCCTAGCGGTTGCGGATATGGTATGGCAACCATACTAGTTTCGCCGGAATGGAGAGTCGGCATGTTCCTCAAAAATTGCTGGTATGTGGGCGCCTGGTCCCATGAGCTTGCGGCCGGAAACGTGATCGGCCGCACCATCATCGGTGAGCCGGTCGCGCTTTACCGTACGCAGGAAGGCGCGCTGCATGCCGTCGCCGATCGTTGCCCTCACCGCTGGGTGCCGCTGTCGCTTGGCCGTGTCGAAGGCGATGCCCTGCGGTGCGGCTATCACGGGCTGGTGTTCGGACCCGACGGCCGCTGCCAGCATATTCCCGGCGCGGACCGGATCGTCCCCGGCGCGAATGTGCGGACCTTTCCCGTGGAGGAACGCGATAGCTGGCTCTGGGTCTGGATGGGCGACCCCGCCAGGGCCGATCCCGCGCTCATCCCCAGCGCGTTCGGCCTGAATGATCCCCGCTGGACGATGCGGGCCGACCAGATCGATTATGCGGCCAACTACATGCTCATCAACGACAATCTGCTCGACCTGTCGCATGTCGATTTCGTGCATGAAAAGACGCTGGGCGCGGCGACCGATTATGGCTGGTCGGACGAGGTGCCCAGGGTCAAGCCGCTCGACCGGGGCGTGCGGATCGAACGCTGGCTGACCGGCCGCCGCCAGAGCCAGACCAATCCGAACCTCGTCGATACCTGGTCCACCTATGACTATCTCGCGCCCGGCGTGTTCATCATGGAAAATAAATCCTATCCGCATGGCATGGCGGAACGGTGCGGCTTTGGCGAACCCGGTGACAAGCCCATGACCTACCGGGTCGAACAGCAGGCCGTGACCCCCATCAACGATCGCGAGACGCGCTATTTCTTCGCCACCGGCTTCGACGCCACCAACCTGCCTGGACATCTGGTGGAAGGCATTTTCAGCCTCGTCATGTCCGCGTTCAAGGAAGACCGCGCCATCATAGAGGCGCAGCAACTGCTCTGGGACCGCACGGACGCATCCATGGCGAAGGCCTTCATTCCCTCCGACAAGGCTCCCGCCATGTTCCGCCGGATCATGGACAGCCTGATCCGGGAGGAGGAGGCAGCCGGGGCGGCTGCTGCCGCTTGACCGGAATTCAGGGGGCCTCTTCCCGCGCCGCATGATGGCTTGCTGGCGGCCGCTGCCGCCAGCGCTGCGGCGTAAGGCCCGTTGCCGTTCGGAACCGGCGGGTGAAGGCGCTTTGGTCGGAAAATCCGCACGCCTGCGCTATATGGGCGATCGGCATGCCGGTGGCGAGCAGGCCGATGGCATGGTCGATGCGCAGCCGGTGCTGCGCGGTGCGCAGCGAAATGCCCAGCACGCTCGCGGCGTTCCGCTCAAGCTGCGAAACGGATATGCCCGCCCGTTTCGCCAGGGCAGGGACGTCGAGCGGCTCTGCGATATGGTCCCGCAACCAGTTCAGCGCGTCGGCAAGGCGGGAATAGATCGCGCCGCGCGCATGCCCGGCCGGTAAGGCGCGCGCCACCGCCGCGACGCCGGTCACTGCGCCGTCGCCCGCGAAGACCGGCGTGCGCGTGTAAAGCAGCCATGTGTCGGACCGGGGGCCGGTCAATTCCAGCCGGTCCCTGACCGTATCGCCCGATTGCAGGATATGGCGGTCGACGGCCTCGTACATCTCCGCGACATGCGCCGTGAAAAAATCGCGGGACGTATGGCCGATCAGTTCGGATGGGTGGCGTACCCCGATCAGCGACGCCATGGCCGGGTTCGCCGCCACGAACCGCAAATCCGCGTCCTTCACGAAAAAGGGAATCTCGCCCAGCGGGCTCAACAGCCTTTCCAGAAGGTCGAGATCGGCGGTTCCCAGCATCGTCATGCGCGGCCCGCTGCCCTGGTCAGGTCGATTCGCGCGGCACGGCGGCGCCCCGGCGGCCGACCAGGAAGTCGAGATCGGCTCCGCGATCGGCCTGTAGGACATGGCTTGCGTGCATATATTGATAGCCGCTCGTCATGCCGGGGGCGGGCGGCGTCCAGGCGGCGCGGCGCTGCTCCAGCACGTCCGGCGCAACGTCCAGATGCAGCCGCCGGCTGGCGACGTCCACCTCTATGATGTCGCCCTCCTGCACCAGCGCCAGCCCGCCGCCGACCGCCGCTTCCGGGGCGCAGTGCAGGATCACCGTGCCATAGGCGGTGCCGCTCATCCGCGCGTCGGAAATGCGGACCATGTCCTTGACGCCCTGCCGCAGGAGCTTGGCGGGCAGGCCCATATTGCCAACCTCCGGCATGCCCGGATAGCCGGTCGGCCCGCAATTGCGCAGGACCATGATGCTGTCCGCATCGATGTCCAGTTCGGGATCGTCGATGCGGGCGCGATATTCCTCGATCGAATCGAAGACGATGGCGCGGCCGCGATGCTGCGACAGGCGCGGCGTGGCGGCGGACGGCTTCATGATCGCGCCATTTTCCGCGATATTGCCGCGCAGCACGACGACGCCCCCGCTCGCCATCAGCGACCGTTCGAAGGGCCGGATCACGTCCTCATTATAGATGGGCGCTTCGCTGTTATTCTCCCAGATCGTGCGGCCGTTCACGGTCGCGGCGTCGCGGTGCAGCAGGCCCGCCTCGCCCAGCCGCCGGATCACGCCGGGAATGCCGCCCGCATAGTAGAAATCCTCCATCAGATAGTCGCCCGACGGTTTCAGGTTGACGATGGTCGGCACGTCGCGGCCTAGCCGGTCCCAATCGTCCAGCGTCAGGTCGATCTCCAGCCGCCCGGCCAGCGCGAGCAGGTGAAGCACGGCGTTGGTCGATCCGCCAAGCGCCGCATTGACGCGGATGGCGTTTTCGATCGAGCGGCGGTCGACCACTTTCGAGAAGGTCAGATCCTCCTCCACCATGCCCACGATCCGGCGGCCCACCAGTTGCGCCAGCCGCCAGCGGCGCGTGTCGGCGGCGGGGATCGTCGCATTGTCGGGCAGGCCCATGCCGATCGCTTCCACCATGGATGCCATGGACGATGCCGTTCCCATCGTCATGCAATGGCCGATCGACCGGGTCATGCCCGATTCCGCTTCGGACACTTCGGCCAGCAGCATGTCGCCCGTCTTCAAGGCGTCCATGAAGCGGAAGACATCGGTTCCCGACCCGATGTCATGCCCCCGGAACTTGCCGTTCAGCATCGGCCCGCCCGACAGGACGAGCGTCGGCAAGTCGCAACTTGCCGCGCCCATCATCAGGGCCGGAGTGGTCTTGTCGCATCCCACCATCAGCACGACGCCGTCGATGGGATGGGCGCGGATCGCTTCCTCGACATCCATCGACACGAGGTTGCGGAACAGCATGGTGGTCGGGCGCATCGTCGGTTCGCCCAGCGACGACACGGGGAATTCCACCGGAAATCCGCCCGCTTCATACACGCCGCGCTTGATCCGTTCGGCGAGCGCCCGGAAATGGGCGTTGCACGGCGTCAGGTCGGACCAGGTGTTGCAGATGCCGATGATGGGGCGGCCGTCGAACATATCGTCGGGATGCCCCTGGCCCTTCATCCAGCTTCGGTGAAGGAACGCCGCGCGATCGCTGCCGCCGAACCAGGCGGTGGAACGGCGGGGGGATTTCGGCGCGTCGGACATGAACAAATTCCTATTCTGAAATGCGGTCCGGCCGATCCATGCGGCGGCGCACGGCATGGCGCCAGAGGGACGGCTTCGGACAGGCATATCCTCCTACGCCATCCCGCCGGATCGTCTTGTCCCGCAGTTCCGCCGCGCTTGCCTGACAGCGACGGCGCGGCTGGTCACGCCCCGCCTGCACAGCGGTCCGGGCCGCAAAAGCCGCCCAATTCCGCGCTTCCGGGCAGATGGCTGACCGATCGCCAGCCGCCGGTCCCCTTCTGCCCCTTTATGCCGAAATGCGCATTCATCACGCTCCAATCATGCAATACTCTTCGCGCTGGATGGTGCAGTTCCTTGGGAAAAGTTTTGAGGATTGCAGATGGCCCTGGAAGAAAAAACTCCCGATGCCGCCGCCGTGTCGCTCACGGACCGCTATGTCCGGCGCGAAGGCCGCGTGCTCATCAGCGGGGTGCAGGCGCTGGTCAGGCTGATGCTGGTCCAGGCCGACCGCGATGCCGCCGCAGGCCGGAACACGGGCGGGTTCGTGTCGGGCTATCGCGGTTCGCCGCTGGGAACGGTCGACACGACCTTCGCCAGCGCGCGATCGCTGACGGAGCCAAGGGGCATCAAGGTCATGCCCGCCGTCAACGAGGAACTGGCCGCCACCGCCGTCGCGGGCACCCAGCATATGCTGATGACCGGCCGCGCCAGGGTCGATGGCGTGTTCGCGCTCTGGTACGGCAAGGGGCCGGGCCTCGACCGCGCGGCCGACGCCATCCGCCACGGCAATCTTCAGGGAAGCTCCCCTGCGGGCGGCGTCCTGCTGGCGGTGGGCGACGATCATACCGCCAAATCATCGACGCTGGTCGTGTCCTCGGACGAAACCGTGGCCAGCCTCGCCGTGCCGCTATTCTACCCCGCCGATGCGCGGGAAGTGGTGGAATTCGGCCTGCACGGCTTCGCCCTGTCGCGCCATAGCGGGGCCTGGGCCGCGCTCAAGATCGTGACGGACGTCGCCGACGCATCGCGCGTCGTCGCCACGGACGAGCTTGCCCGCGACCCGATCCTGCCCCCGCAGCCCGATGTGCCCGGCGGCCTGCATTTCCGCTGGCCCGACACCCCAGCCGAGCAGGAGGCGCGGCACCATAACCATCGCCTGCCCGCCGTGCTGGACTATGTGCGGGCGAACGGCCTCGACCGCGCGCTGCATCGCACTCCGGCCAGCCGCATCGGCATCGTCGCGGCGGGCAAGCCATGGCTGGACCTGATCGACGCGCTGCACCTGCTGGGGATTGAGGAAGGCCAGCTTCCGGCGCTGGGCATCGCCCTGTACAAGCCCGCCCTCATCTGGCCGCTGGAGCCCGCCAGCCTGCGGGACTTCGCGCTTGGGCTCGACCGCCTGATCTTTGTCGAGGAGAAATCCGGCCTGATCGAAGCGCAGGCCAAGGCGCAGCTCTATGGCCAGGACGGCGCGCCGCACATCCTGGGCAAGTGCGATGCCGATGGCAATCCGCTATTCCCCGCGACCGGCGAACTGACGCCGGAATCCATAGCGGCCTTGCTGGCGAAGCTGTTGCCCCTGCCAGCCGGATCGCAGGAGGCCGGGGCGCTGCTGGCGGATCAGGCGAGCTTCGCCGCCCCGGTCGCGCTGCGCCGTCCCTTCTTCTGTTCGGGCTGTCCGCATAACCGCTCGACCGTGCTCCCGCAGGGAAGCCGCGCGCTTTCCGGCATCGGCTGCCACGGCATGGCATCCATGCTGCGTCCCAACCATTCGGGCTTCTGCCAGATGGGGGGAGAAGGCGTGCATTGGGTCGGCCTCGCGCCGTTCACTGATGAACCGCACGTCTTCGCCAATATGGGCGACGGCACCTATTTCCATTCGGGCATCCTCGCCATCCGGCAGGCTGTCGCGGCGGGCGTCAACCTGACCTACAAGCTGCTCTACAACAGCGCCGTGGCGATGACCGGCGGCCAGCCGGTGGACGGTGAACTGTCCGTCGAGCAGATGATCGAGCAGGTGGCGGCGGAAGGCGTCGCCGGGATCGTGCTCGCGACCGACGATCCCGGCCGCTATCCCAAGGGGCACCCGGCCCGCGCGCGCGTGGAGAAGGTCGTCCATCGCGACGATATCGAAGCATTGCAGGTCGAACTGCGCGACCGCACCGGCGTGACGGTCATCCTCTACGAACAGATGTGCGCGACCGAAAAGCGCCGCCTGCGCAAGCGCGGCAAACTGGCCGAACCGCCGCAGCGCGTCTTCATCAATGCCAGGGTGTGCGAAGGGTGCGGGGACTGTTCGGTCAAGTCGAACTGCCTGTCGGTCGAGCCCCTGCCGACGCCGGACGGGGTCAAGCGGCGCATCAACCAGTCCAGTTGCAACAAGGATATGAGCTGCCTCAACGGCTTCTGCCCCAGTTTCGTGACGGTCGAAGGCGGCGCCCCGCGCAAGGCGGGCGGAGCCGATCCGGCCGATCTTCCCGCGCCGCCCGCGCCCGTCCCGCTGACCGCCGATCCGGTGCAGCGCATTCTGGCCGGCGGCATCGGCGGGACCGGCGTGGTGACGATCGGCGCGTTGCTCGTCATGGCGGCGCACATGCGCGGGCTGAACGCGGGCGTGCTGGATCAGGTCGGCCTGTCGCAAAAGGGCGGGGCGGTGACCAGCCACATCAATTTCGGCAGCGGAAACATCGCGGCCCTGCGGATTCCGCCGCGTCAGGCGGGGCTGATCATCGCCTGCGACCAGATCGTGGGCAACGCCAGGGATGTGATGGCGGCGATCGATCCGGGCCGCACCTTCGTCGTCGCCAATGCCGATACGGCGGTGACCGGCGATTTCACCTCCGACCGCAGCGCCATAGTCGATGCCACCCTGCTGCACCGCCGCCTGATGGCGCGGGCGGGGCAGGACAATTTCGCCGCGCATCCCTTCACCCGGCTGGCCGAGCGGCTCCTTGGCGACGCGATCGGCGCCAACCTCATGATGCTGGGCTATGCATGGCAGCGCGGCTGGCTCGACATGGATGGCGATGCGTTCGACGCGGCGATCAGGCTGAACGGCGTGGGCGTCGGCATGAACCGCGCCGCGCTGCTGTGGGGACGTCTGCTCGCCATCGATCCCGCCCCTGTGCTGCGCAGCGCCGGCCTTGGGGAGGCGCAGGAGGAAACGGCGGAGGCCCTGATCGCGCGGCATATCGCCGACCTCACCCAATATCAGAACGCCTCCTATGCCGCGCGCTACGGCGCCGCCATCGACCGCATCCGCCGCGCCGAAGCCGCGCTGAACGGCGGCACCGCGCTGACGGAGGCGGCGGCGCGCTCGCTCTACAAGCTCATGGCCTATAAGGATGAATATGAAGTCGCGCGGCTCTACACGGACGGCGCTTTCGCCAAAGCGCTTGCGGAACAGTTTGACGGCGATGTGCGGCTTCAGTTCCACCTCGCCCCGCCGTTGATTGCGAAGCGCGATCCTCTGACCGGCCATTTGCGCAAGCGGCGCTTCGGGAAGGGGACGATGCCGCTGTTCCGGCTGCTCGCCCGCATGCGCTTCCTGCGCGGCACCGCTTTCGACATTTTCGGCTTCACCCATGAACGGCGGGAGGAAAGGGCGCTCGCCACGGAGTTTCTGCACATAGTCGAAACTCTCGCGTCCGGCTTGACGGCCGCGAACAGCGACGCGGCGCTGGCGATCGCCCGGTTGCCGATGGAGGTTCGCGGCTATGGCCATGTGAAGGAGCAGGCCCTCGCCCGCTACCGCGCGGACATGGCCGCTCACCTGTCCCGCTTCGCCGCCCCCGGCCTTCCCGTGGCGGCGTGAGCAGCGCGGGCAAAAGAGCGTTGAGTTGCCGGTCTGCCGGGGATAGTTGAGGTGGAGTGAACCTGGACCTCAACCTGCTTCGAATCCTGCCGGTGCTGGCCCAGACGTCCAGCGTCACGCGCGCCGCGCATCTTCTGGGCATGAGCCAGTCGGGCCTCAGTTCAGCGCTTTCCCGGCTGCGCGGGCAATTGGGCGATCCGCTTTTCGTCCAGACCAACAGCGGCATGCAGCCGACCGACCTTGCCCAGCGCCTGATCAGCACCGCCTCCCACATGGTGGCGCAGATCGAGCGTGATCTGGAAGAGACGGCGACCCTCGCGCCTGAAATGCTGGAGCAGGAATTCGTCATTTCGATGGGCGATGCGGCCGAGCCGACCATCCTCCCGCCGCTGATACAAAGGATGCGGCGTGAACATGCTGGCGCCAATGTCCGCTCCGTCACGCTGGAGCCGGAGGAGCTGCCCGCCCGCATGGGGGATGGAAGCGTCGAGGTGGCGGTCGGCTTCTACCCGGAACTTGAACAGGACAGTTTTCACCGGCAAACCCTGTATGAGCAGACCTTCGTCTGCCTCGTCGCGGCCGACCATCAGGTAAGGTCAGAGGAATTGACCTGGGACGAATTCACCTCCTACGGCCATGTCGCCGTCGCATCCCATTCGCGCAGCATGCCCCTGTTCGAAAAAGCGCTGCGGACGCACGGGCGGCAGCGCCGCGTGGTCCTGCGCACGCCCCACTTGCTGAGCCTGCCCTTCATCGTCGAACTTACGGATTTCATAGCGACGGTGCCCTTGTCGCTGGCGCTGCTGCTGGCGAAAAGCAACCGCGTCCGCATCGTGAAGCCGCCCTTCAACCCGCCCGTCTTCACCGTCCACCAATATTGGCACAGCCGTTTCGACGGACAGCCGCGCAGCCGCTGGCTCAGGCGCAACATCGCCGCCTTGTCGTCCGAACGATCGAAATGGCTCGAACGCATCGAATATTTCGCGGCGGCATCGGGCGAGGCCGGGGTGACGGAAGACGATCGGTCCTAGCCTCTGCCAAGGAATAATTCGGCCAGTTGCCTGCGTATCCAGCGGTTTCGCGGGTGCCGGTCATAGCGCACATGCCAATATTGGCTGACGGCAAAGCCGGGCACGTCCAGGGGCAGCGGCGCGGTTTGCAGGCCATAGCGCTCGCCAAGCTCATCGGCCAGGACGGACGGCAGCGTCGCCAGCAGGTCGCTGCTGTTCAACGCATAGGGAAGGCCCAGGAAATGCGGCGTCGACAGGACGGTCCGCCGCGAATATCCGCGCTTTTTCAGGAAGCGGGTCAGCGCGACTTCGCTTCGGCCTGCCCGGATGATACGGATGTGGCCGTAATGGAAATAGGCGTCGGTGGAAATGCGGCCCTCCTTCATCGCCGGATGACCCGCCGCCGCGACGCAGGTGAAACCCGTGTCGAACAGCTTCTGGCGCTTGAAGGTGGACTTGCGCAGTTCGGGATAGAAGCCGATGGCCAACTCAATTTCCCCGGCCTCCAACACCGCCGTCAGCTCCTGAGGATCAGGCGCATCGACGATCAGCCCGCTCTGCGGCGCCGCTGCGACGATGCGGTCGAGCAGGGGCGGCACGATCGTCGGCTCCCCGGCATCGCTCAGCGCGATGCGGAATGGCGCTTCGAGCATGGAGGGGTTGAACTCCGCCTCCGTCGCCAAGTCGCCTTCCAGCGTGGAGATGACATGCGACACCCCTTCGATCAGGCGAATGGCAAGCGGCGTCGGCTGCATGCCGGTCGCCGTCCTGACGAAAAGCTGGTCGTCGAGCTGACGGCGCAATCTCGCCAGCGCGGAACTGAAACCGGGCTGGCTGAGCCCCAGCTTCGCCGCGGCTTGAGACACGCTGCGCGTTTCCCGCAGCGCGGGCAGGAGCTTCAGCAAATTAAGGTCGAGCCGCGTGGAATGCATTATCGCTATTTGAGATAGAGGAAATCCTGACCCGTTTATTGCGCAATTTAGCTCAAGGGGCAATCCTCCTTCCAAAGATCGCAACTGGCAGGAGAGGCGCAGGACATGGAGCAGGCAGCGCGCAAGACCGGCTGGTCTGACCAATGGGATCATCTGCGGCCCCCGGCCCCCGTTCCCCCTGCCGGAGAGCGCGCCGGGGCGGAGGAGCGGACGGCCGATCTCTGCGGCATCAGCCTCATGCACCTGCGCGGCGATGGAACGCGGCTTGAGCGGCCGGAAGGCGGCGCCGGTTGCCGCCACATCATCTTGCTGGTCCAGCTTGATGGAAGCTGCACCGTCGCCCACCGCCAATCCACCGTGCACCTGTCCGCCGGGGACCTGACATTGCTCGATTCAGAACGCTACTTCACTCTTGAGACAAGCACGGGATCGAGCCAGATGCTGGGCTATATTCCCTTCGCCGAAGTGATGCATGGCATCCCGTCCGCCGCTCTCCCGTCGCCGCGCCGGATGGAAAGCGATGACGCGCTCGCCGCGCTCGCCGCTCCGCTCATGGCGTCGCTGGCGCAGCAGATGGACCGGCTCGACGGAGAGGGCGGCAGGTGCGCGCGCCAATTGCTGGTGGAACTGACGCGGGGCCTCATCAACCGCCAGCGCCAGAGGCCCGTGCTGGTCGAGCCCATCCCGGACCCGCGGGTGCGCCATTTCATCGATGCCCATCTCGCCGACCCGGATCTCAATCCGGCGAACATCGCGTCGGGATGCAATATCTCCGTGCGGCGCCTGCACAGGATCTTTTCGACCACACCTTGGTCGGCATGCAGCTGGATTCGCAAGGAGCGTCTGGAGCGCTGCCGCAGGGACCTGACCGACCCGGCGCTGTCGGACCTTTCCGTTACGCAGATCGCGTTCCGCTGGGGTTTCAACGATGCGGCGCATTTCAGCCGCGCCTTCCGCAGCGCTTATGGGGAAAGCCCGTCCGAAGCCCGGCGGGCCGTCGACGCGCCCCGCTATGCGGACATGCCCCGTGCCGTGCTGCGCGGCCGATTCGAGGAAAGCGGTTCAGCCCGCCCCTGACGCCGCCAGATCGGAAAAAAGCGCCAGCCGCTCCGCCCCCAGCAGCGCAAGCGCGGCGGCCTGACGGGATCGCGCATCCAGTTCCGTGAGGAAATAGCGCGCGCCCGCCTGCACGGCCCGCGCCTCCGGGCCTTCCGCAGTCTGCGTCAGCAGGAAAAGCGCGGTCCATCCCGCCGCCGCCAGCGAAGCCAGTTCAAGGAAATGAGTGGCACCTGCGTCCGCTTCGCCGGGCACGTCCTGCCAGCCGGTCAGCTGCGCGGCGGTCTGCTTCAGGCGGTCCAGCACTGGCGAAAAAAGCGCCGCATCCTCTTCGCGCGCCTTGGTCAATGTGTCCGCCGCAAGGGCCATGAAGACGTCCAGTCCCTCACCCCGCTCGCGCCACAACCGGCGATGAAGGATGTCGATCGCCTGCATGCCCGTCGTGCCTTCGAACACGGAAAAGACGCGCGCGTCGCGCAGGGCCTGCTCCACCGGCCATTCGCGCGTATACCCCGCGCCGCCCAGCACCTGAACCGCGTCGCTGGCAAGATCGAATCCGGTGCGCGCCGCCATGTCCTTGGCAAGGGGCAGCAGCCATTGCGCCAGCGCCAGCATGCGCGTCCGCTCATCGGCGTCCGGCGACCGTTCGGCAAGGTCCAGGCTGGCCGCCGCCGCCAGTCCGACACCGCGAATGGCCTCCAGCCGCCCGGCCATGGACAGAAGCTGGCGCTGCACATCGGCATGGCTGGCGATCGGCACGGGCGGATGGTCGGCGGGTCCGCCCTGCTTGCGTTCGGCGGCATAGGCGATCGCGATGTCCACCACCTTGGCCCCGACGCCGCATCCTTGCGGATTGACCGAAAGGCGCATGCGCAGGACCATGTCGAAAAGCTGCTGCAATCCCCGGCCGCGCTGCCCGATCAACGTCGCTTCGCTGCCCTCGAACCCCAGCGCGCAGGTGGGCGAGCCATGCAGGCCCAGCTTCTCCTCGATCCGCCGGGTAAAGACCTGGTTCCGGCTGCCATCGGCCAGACGATCGGGGACGAGGAAGAGGCTGAGGCCCCGAACGCCCGGCGCATCCTCCGTCCGTGCGAGCAGCAGATGGCCGATCCGTTCCGACAGGTCATGATCGCCGAAGGATATCCAGCATTTCTCGCCAGTGACGCGCCACGTCTCGCCGTCCAGCGCCGCGCGGGTGCGCACACGGCCCACATCCGATCCGGCATCGGGTTCCGACATGCATATGGTGGTGTTCCATTCGCCGCTCGCCAGCTTCGGAAGCCATTCCTTCTGCACATCTTCGGGCGCATGGGTGGACAGGAGGAATGCGCCCGTCCGCGTCGGCGCCGCCAGCATGCTGAGGCTGGGCGATGCGCGATTGGACAATTCCTCAAAGGCGGTCTGGACCAGCAGGGGCAGGCCCTGCCCGCCATGATCGGCCGAAAGATTGAGCGTGAGCCAGCCTGCGGCGGTAAAGTCCGCCCATGCCTGCCGTTCGACAGCGCTGATCCTGACCCGCCCATCTTTGACCCGGCATCCTTCCCGATCGAAGCTGCCGTCCTGCGCCGCCCATCGATCCTCGAAGAAACGGGCGGCCTCGTGCAGGACCATCGCTGCCGTATCCGTATCGAACAGATCGGGATCGACCGCGCGGAGGCGCGCCGCGAGCGGCGATGCTTCCATGTGGAAGAGGAGGGCGGCGGCGTTGGTGGCAAAGGACATGACGCTGTTTCCGGCAAGAATAAGGGACGGGCGGGCCTAAGGCAGAAGGCCGCCCTTCAGTCGCGATGTTGGCGTTGGAGCCTTTCAGATCAGGCGGGAACGCCCGCGATCGTCTTGACCTCCATGAAGTCGATCAGGCCGTGGCGGCCGCCTTCCCGGCCGTTGCCTGATTGCTTGTATCCGCCAAAGGGCGTGCCTTGCGGGGGCGCCCAGCCATTGATGGTGACGATGCCAGCCCTGATCCGGCGGGCAATACCGGCGGCGGCGGCGGGCTCGCCAGTAACGGTGGCGGACAGCCCATATTCCGTGTCGTTCGCCAGCCTGATCGCTTCGTCGATATCGGAATAGGCCGTGATCGTCGCCACGGGGCCGAACACTTCCTCGCGGAATATCCGCATGCCGGGGGTCACGTCCGCCAGCAATGTCGGCCGGACATAATAGCCGGTGTCATGGCCTTCCGGCCGCCCCGTGCCGCCCGCGACCAGCGTTGCGCCCTCGTCGATGGCGGACTGGATCAGCGCCTGTATCTTCTCGAACTGGGCAAGGTTCACCACCGGGCCGATATGCATGCCCATTTCGGCCGGGTCGCCCACGGCCGTGGCTTCCATCATCCCCTTGACCAGTGACGTCGCTTCCTCGACCTGGCTCTCATGCACCAGAAGGCGGGTCGGCGCGATGCAGCTTTGGCCCGAGTTGACGATCACGCCTTCGACCGCCGGGGGAAGGAAGGTGGCAAGGTCCGTGCCCTCCAGCACCAGATTGGGCGCTTTCCCGCCAAGTTCCTGATGGACGCGCTTGACCGTCCGCGCCGCCGCCTGCGCGACCGCGATACCGGCGCGGGTGGAGCCGGTGAAGCTGATCATGTCCACATCGGGATGTTCCGAAAGCGCGGCCCCGACGACCGCCCCCGTGCCGTTCACCACGTTGAACACGCCGGGGGGCGCGCCCGCCGCCTCCAGAATTTCGGCCAGGATAAGGCCGGAAGAGGGGGCTTCCTCGGACGGTTTCAGCACGATCGTGTTTCCAGCCGCCAGCGCGGGCGCGACCTTGGCGCAAATCTGGTTGAGCGGCCAGTTCCAGGGCGTGATCATCCCGACGACGCCGATCGGCTCATAGCGGATGGAATATCCGTCGCCCTTTTCTTCCTCCCGGAAATCCCTGAGCACCGCGAGGGTGGATATGAAATGCCCCAGGCCAATCGGCACCTGCGCCGCGCGGGCGAAGCCGATCGGCGCGCCCATCTCCTCGCTCGTGACAAGCGCGAGCGCATCGGCGCGCTTCTGATATTCCTCGATGATCCGCTCAAGCAGGGCGATCCTGCTGGCGAGCGATGTCGTCGAAAAGGATGTAAAGGCGGTCCTGGCCGCCGCGACCGCCTGGTCCACATCCGCCGCCGAGCCGAGGAGGATTTCGGCGACGGGCGCTTCGGTGGCGGGGTTGATCACCTGATGAACCTGTCCGCCGGTGCCGGGCGTGCGTGCGCCGCCTATATAATGCCAAAGTTGACTGCGCATTCGACCACCTCCCCATGATTGAGGGCCATTTTTCTCAAACGCTGTTACCGGCGCATCCGGGTTCGAGCGAATCGTAACGAGCGATTATCTCCATCTCGATCCGCGATTTGTATCCCGCCCGGTCCTGATCAAGAAAGCGCTGGACGGCGGCGGGCCGTGCAATGCCGGAACCGCCTGCAATGCCTGTGGAAAGGAATGGAATAATGGCGGATTCGCGGCTGGATGCGGCTCTTGAAGTACAGCGGGCGATGTTCCCGCCGGGCTTCGCGGACAATGCGATGAAGAACGCCAGCGAGTTCTCAAAGCCATTCTTCGTCATGATGGCCGAACAATTGTTCGGTGAAATCTGGACGCGTCCGGGACTGTCCCGCCGTGATCGCAGCCTGATCACGGTGGCGATGCTGACGGTGCTCAACCGCAGCGAAGAGTTGCAGCTTCACGTCCCCGGTGCGATCGCCAACGGCGTGACCCGCGATGAAATCCGCGAGGTTCTGCTCCAGGCCATGGGTTATGGCGGCGTGCCCTATGCCGTCGCCGCCTTCAAATCGGCGGATGAGGCCCTCAAGAAGCTCGACGCCGCCGACGCGGCAAAGACGGCGTGACCGGCATGCGGATCGCTTTTATCGGGCTTGGCAATATGGGCCATGAAATGGCCCTCCGGCTGGTCGCGAATGGCTTCGACGTTGCTGGATATGACAGTTCGGAAGCAGGACGGGCGAAGTTCGCCGCGGCCGGTGGAACGGTGGTCGACCGGCTGGCAGGGCTTGGCGGCGACCGTGACGTGATCATCACCATGTTGCCCGATGGCGGCATCGTTCAGGCTGTCCTGTTCGGCGATCAGGGCCTGGCGCAGCAGTTGAAGCCGGGCGCGATCGTGATCGAGATGAGCAGCTCCGCGCCGACCGACACGATCATCACGGCGCAGCGGCTTGCGGAAAAGGGCGTCATCCTGATCGACGCGCCGGTGTCCGGCGGCGTCGCGGGTGCGCGGGATGGCCGGTTGAACATCATGGCGGGCACGGCGGACCCTGCCGCCTTCGACAAGGTCAAGCCCGTGCTGGACGCCATGGGCAATGCGCGGCTGGTCGGCGGCACGGGCGCGGGACATGCGGCGAAGGCGATCAACAATTTCGTCGCCGCCGCCGCTATCGCCGCTACGGCCGAAGGGCTGGTGCTGGCGGAAAGCTTCGGCCTTTCGCCCGAAACGATGCTGGATGTGATCAATCGCTCCAGCGGGCGCAGCGCCAGTTCCGAAGGCCTGTTCCCGGCCCATGTCATCCCCCGCACGTTCAGCTTCGGTTTCGCGATGAGCCTGATGGCGAAGGATGCCGGGATCGCTGCGCGCATGAGCGAGGACCGGCAGGCGACCCTGCCGTTCGTGGCGCTGACGTCCGGCCAGTGGGCGGCGGCGCGCGATGCCTTGCCGGGCGCTGATTTCTCCGCGATGCAGCTTTACGTGGAAAAGCAGGCCGGGGTGGAATGAAGCCGCGCCCGCGCGCGCAGGCCTTTCGCCTTTCTTAGAAAGGATTGCGGCTTGACGAACTCATCGCCGCCCCCAGTTCCCGTTCCAGGCAGTCGACGGCTTGCTGGATCTTGGGCAGCAGGTGGCGGCGCTGGGGATAGACGGCCCAGATCGCCTCATCCTCAGGCTGGCAGTCGCGCAGGATCAGGGTGACAAGGCCCTGATCCAGATAGGGAAGGACGTAGAAGTCGGGCAACTGGCAAATCCCCATGCCGGAAAGGCAGGCTTCCATGACGGCATGGCCGCTGTTGCACCGGAACCTGCCCTTGGGGTGATGCGTGACCTCCTGACCTGCGACATTGAAATGCCATGTGCCGCTCGTCCCGGCGATGCATTCATGATGGGAAAGGTCTTCGACCGTGGCGGGCGTCCCGGCGCGGCTGAGATAGCCGGGCGCGGCGCAGGTGTAGAGCGTGCGCGCGGCGACGGGCTTGGCGATCAGCCGGGGATCGGACGGCTGACCCGTCCTGATCGCCAGGTCATAGCCTTCGGATATAAGGTCGACCACCCGGTTGGTCAGATCGATCATGACGTTCAGCTTGGGATGCTGCGTGGCGAACCGGCGGATGATGGGGGCGACGAACCGTTCCCCCATCGATGTGGAGCAGGTCAGGCGCAATTCGCCCTGCGGCTCGCCCTGCTCGCCGATCTGGGCGATGACCTCATCGGTCTCCTGCGAAATCCGCTGGCACCGCTCATAAAAGACGCGGCCCGTGTCCGTCAGCTGGACGATGCGGGTGGTGCGATGGAACAGCTGTGCCTGCACGCGCCGCTCCAGCGCCAGGATCGCCCGGCTGACATGGGTGGGAGACATGCCGATGGCCTGAGCGCCCTTGGTGAAGGAACCGGTGGTCGCCACCGCGATGAATTCGTCAAATCCTTCCCACTTCGACATGATTATCCCAATGCTGACACAATGATTTGCGAAATTAGCCTATTATCACAGATGCGGGGCGGCCTTATAGAAAAAGGCAGAAAAAATGAGAGGAGAGGCACGGTGTTCGGAGCGATCTGGATTTGCCTGCAAAAGCTGTTGGAGGCGTTCGCGAATGCGGCGGGCGCATGCGACGGATTGTCTTGCGCTCCGGTGCAACATGATAGTGATTATAATACGAGGAAATTGCCCAAATGAAGACGCGCGCCGCCGTCGCCTTTGAAGCCAAAAAGCCGCTGGAAATTGTCGAGGTCGATCTGGAAGGGCCCAAGGCGGGCGAGGTCCTGGTCGAAATCATGGCGACCGGCATCTGCCATACCGACGCCTATACGCTGGACGGTTTCGACAGCGAGGGGATTTTCCCGTCGATCCTGGGTCATGAAGGCGCGGGCATCGTGCGCGAAGTGGGGCCGGGCGTCACGTCGGTAAAGCCGGGCGACCATGTGATCCCGCTCTACACGCCGGAATGCCGCCAGTGCAAAAGCTGCCTTTCGGGGAAGACGAACCTGTGCACCGCGATCCGCGCGACCCAGGGCAAGGGGCTTATGCCTGACGGCACGAGCCGGTTCAGCTACAAGGGGCAGACCATCTTCCACTATATGGGCTGCTCGACCTTCTCCAACTTCACCGTGCTGCCGGAAATCGCCGTGGCGAAGATCCGTGAGGACGCGCCGTTCGACAAAAGCTGCTATGTCGGTTGCGGCGTGACCACGGGCGTGGGCGCCGTGGTCAAGACCGCGAAGGTGACGCCGGGCAGCAATGTCATCGTCTTCGGCCTGGGCGGCATCGGCCTCAACGTCATTCAGGGCGCGCGAATGGTGGGCGCGGACATGATCGTCGGCGTGGACCTCAACGACAGCAAGGCGGAATGGGGCAAGCGCTTCGGCATGACTCATTTCTACAATCCCAAGGGCAAGTCCACGGCGGAGGTCGTCGCCGATCTGGTCGCGCTGACCGATGGCGGCGCGGACTATACGTTCGACTGCACCGGCAATACCGAAGTCATGCGCCAGGCGCTGGAAGCCTGCCATCGCGGCTGGGGCGTTTCCACGGTCATCGGCGTGGCGGAAGCGGGCAAGGAAATCTCCACCCGCCCGTTCCAGCTCGTCACCGGCCGGGTCTGGCAGGGGTCGGCCTTTGGCGGCGCGAAGGGCCGCACCGACGTGCCCAAGATCGTCGACTGGTACATGAACGGAAAGATCCAGATCGACCCGATGATCACCCATGTGCTGAGCCTGGAAGAGATCAACAAGGGTTTCGACCTGATGCATGCAGGGGAAAGCATCCGGTCCGTGGTGGTGTTCTGACGGGCGCTGCGCTCGTCAGCGGATGAAGCTGCGGGCGCGCCCATCCTTCCTCGATCGATTTTAAAAAATTGCATCATTTCCAACAAGGAGAACCGATATGGCGGTGATTTCCGGTGATGGCGTGTTCAGCCATGTGTTCATTGGCGCGGCGGATGTCGATGCGTCCGCGGCCTTCTACGACGCCGCTCTTGGCGCGCTGGGCGTCAAGAATCTCGGACCGTTCGGCAATGGCTGGATATTGTACGGCCGCGACAAGCCTGCCTTCATCATCGCGCGGCCCGGCAATGGGGAAGCGCCCTCATCCAACGGGGTGACCATCGGCTTCGCGGCCGCCACGACGGCTGACGTCGACAAGTTCCATGCCGCGGGAGTGGCCAATGGCGGCACCGACGAGGGCGCGCCCGGCGCCCGCAGCCACCTGCCCGGCGCTTATGCGGCCTATCTGCGCGATCCGGCGGGCAACAAGATCTGCGCCTATACGTTCACGGATGGCAACTGACGGATGAGCATGGAGCAGGTCAGCGCCAATCTGGCTTTCGGCGGCGTTCAGGGCGTCTATAAACATGCCTCTGCCGCCACCGGTACGGACATGACCTTTTCGGTCTATGTCCCGCCCCATGCCGAAGGCGCGAAGCTGCCGGTTGTCTGGTATCTGTCGGGGCTGACCTGCACCCATGCCAATGTGACGGAAAAGGGCGAGTTCAGGCGCGCCTGCGCTGAACTGGGCCTGATATTCGTCGCGCCCGACACCTCGCCACGCGGCGAAGGCGTTCCCGATGACGCAGCGGCCGCCTATGATTTCGGCCTCGGCGCGGGCTTCTATGTCGATGCGACGCAGCCGCCGTTCGACCGGCATTACCGCATGTGGTCCTATGTGACGGAGGAACTGCCCGCCCTGATCGCCGGGAACTTCCCCGCGGATATGAGCCGCCAGTCGATCATGGGGCATTCCATGGGCGGGCATGGCGCGCTGACCATCGCGCTGCGGCACCCGGACCGGTTCAAGGCCGTGTCCGCTTTCTCTCCCATCGTCGCGCCGGGCCAGGTGCCCTGGGGGGAAAAGGCGTTGGCGGGCTATCTGGGCGATGACCGTTCCGCATGGCGCAGGCATGACGCCGTCGCGCTGATCGAGGACGGCGCGCGCGTTCCCGGCCTGCTGGTGGATCAGGGCACGGCCGACCAGTTTCTGGAACAGCAATTGCGGCCCGAACTGCTGAAAGCGGCCTGCGATGCCGCCGCCATCCCCCTGACGCTCAACATGCGGGAGGGCTATGACCACAGCTATTATTTCATTTCCACCTTCATGGCCGATCATCTGCGCTGGCATGCCGCGCGGCTGGGCGCCGGGACACGCTGAATGAGCGCGGAACAGATTCTGGCCGCCTATTATGGCGCGTTCAACCGGGGCGACAGCGCCGCCATGCTGGAACTGCTGACCGATGACGTGGTCCACGAACCTTCGCAAGGCGCTGTCCGGCACGGCAAGGCGGCCTTCGCGGAATTTCTGGACCATATGAACCGCTGCTACAAGGAACGGGTGATCGATCCGGTTTTCCTGAGCGATGCAGAAGGCGGCCGGGCAGCGGCGGAGTTCCAGCTGGAAGGCGTCTACCTTCAGACCGATGGTGATCTGCCGCCCGCCCGCGATCAACGCTATGCCCTGCGCGTCGGAGCCTTTTTCGAGCTTCGCGGCGGCCGGATCGCACGCGTCAGCAACCATTATAATCTGGCCGATTGGCTGGCGCAGGTCAGCGCCGGATGATGGCTGCTGCACGTCCCTCTGCCCAGGTCACGGTGGAGCGGATCGGCAAGGACGATATGTCGCTGCGCGCGCTGGCGACCTTGCGCATGACCGTGTTCCGCAGCTGGCCCTATCTCTATAACGGCAGCATGGATTATGAGGCGGACTATCTTGCCGAATTTCTGGCGGACGAGGCGGCGGTCCTGATCGTCGCCAGGGTGGGGGACATCCCGGTCGGGATGGCCACCGCCTCCCCGATGGCGGGTCAGGCGGACGCGATCAGGCAGCCCTTTCTGCGCGCCGGGCGGGACCTTGGCGCGATTAGCTATTTCGGCGAATCCGTCCTGCTGCCCCAGTTCAGGGGGCAGGGCATCGGCCATCGCTTCTTCGACGAACGGGAAGCCGCCGCCCGTGAAGCAGGCGCATCACTGGCGGTCTTCTGCGCTGTTCAACGGGACAGCAGCCACCCCGCCCGGCCGCCAGCGGCGCGTGACCTCCAGCCTTTCTGGGAAGGCCGTGGATACCGCCAGACGCCCGATTTCAGCACAGCCATGTCCTGGAAGGAAGTCGGTCAGGCGGACGAAAGCGAACATCTGATGCACTTCTGGCAAAAGCACCTCTGACGGCGGAACAAATCCTCCGCCGTCGAGATTTCCCTTCAGCGCCAGCGCCGGTCACGCCTGACTGTTCAGGTCGGCGCGCCGGTTATCCTGCTTGAACGGCGATTGCGCGACGGTCACGCGGATTGCCTTCTGCCGATGGCCCGGCTCGCCCCAGATCACCGTCAGTTCCGTTCCCGGCTCCGCATAGGCGGTGTCGATGACGACATGGCTCAGCATCTTGCGGAAATAATAGGAATAGCCGCGCGATGTCGCCACGCCCACCAGCCTGTCGCCGTCCATCACCTTGTTCGCATACATGGCGTTCCATTGGTGCCGGGGGAATTCCATATAGTCATAGGGCGTCTCTTCTTCGAAAAGCGACGCGAACACATCGACCACATCCTGCTTGTTCCAGATGAGCGTGCGGCGGACACGCTTGATATCGGTCATTTCGGCTTCCAGCGCCTCGCGCCCGTAAAAATCATGGTCGAACTTGATGCTTTTCGCCCATCCCAATTCGATGGGAGAGCGATACCAGTCGGTGACGGATCGTCCCTCATAACTGCCCTTCACCTTCTGGGTCCGCGCGAAGCTGCGGAACCATTCGGGCGAACCGAACACGGGCGTCGCGGAACCGTAAAGCTCGTAGAATTCACGTTCCGGTTCGTCGCCGACCGCTGGCAGATAGTCATGCGTCACGGTGGGAAAGGCGGCTTCGAGATGGTTGATCATGGCGGTGCGCGATCCAAGCTGGCGGATGCCCATGTCCGCGCCCGCCTCCAATATCGCCTGCCGGACAATTTCTGCTTTTTCCGAAGGGCCCTGAAGCTCGAACCCGATTTCGCCCGCCATGCCCTGCCGCAGGAAAAGGACATCGACGTCGCGGATCGGCGCTGACCGGAAGCGCATGAAGCCGATGTCGCGCAACGGTTCGCCGGTCGCCTTTTCGCAAACGGCGAGGGCGGCCGGTCCCGACACCTGGAATTTGAACTTGCTTATCGACGTTGCATGGGCCGCAGAATAGCCCCCCTTGGCGAGACGATATTCCAGCCATTTGACGACTGGCCCGCGCGCCTGAAATTCGAATTCGTCCTCGCCCAGCCGCTGGAGCACGCCTTCGCCGATGACCTTGCCCGCCTTGTTGCAGAACACGGCATGTTTCGCCTGGCCAAGGTCGAATTTCGCGAAGCTGTTGATGGCGTGATCGACAGGAATTTCAGCGCATCGGCGCCCTTGACATGGAATTCGTCGAGCCAGCTCCAGTCGCCAATGTAGCAGCTTTCCTTCCACGACAGGTTCTCATCCTGCCACCCAGTGAACTCAAGACGCCCCCATGATACCGAGGTGTCCACATTTGTGCGAAGATCATCGATGCCGGACATGGAAACTCTCTCCTACGATGCGGGATTATGAAATGGCGGGGCGCAGCGCGCCGCCATCTCTGTCGCGGTCAATGCGCTGACCCAGGGGGGAGCAGGTCACATCCGGGGATAAGCTTTGCGCCCGTTGGCAGGCCAATCGTTATTATGAATTTTCAGCATCGGCGAACGTGATGGGCGCGTAAATGCCTCAACGGCTGCCGAAAAGCGCGTCCCGCACCGATTGCAGATGCGCCCGCATCAGCGCTTCCGCCCGCTTGTGGTCGCGCGCGGCGATCGCGTCCACATAGGCTTCGTGCTGCTCGTTGGTTTCGGGTGCGGGCGCGGGGAAGACATCGTGCAGCCGGTCGCGCATGCCCGTCGGCGCGCTTTCGCGAACGGTGTCGTAGAGCGCGAGCAGGAGGGTATTATGCGCCGCCTTCGCCACCAGCCGGTGCAGGCGCTCGTCCCAGACCGCCCAGTCCGCAAATTGGGACAGGTCCGCCATGCGCGCCAGGCATTCGCGCATTTCCTCGATCTGGGCAGGCGTGGCGCGCAGCGCCGCAAGGCCCGCAAGCTGCGGTTCGAGCACGATCCGCGCTTCGAAGGTTTCCAGGGGCGTCAGCATGTTGGGCAGTTCGCCCAGCGTGTTGGTAAGGCTGCGCTCGCCGACGAAAGTGCCCTTGCCGACATGCCGCCAGATCAGCCCTTCGGACTCCAGCTTCTTCAATATGCGCCGCAGCCGGGGCCGGGTGATGCCCAGCCGCTCGGCAAGCTGCGGTTCGGACGGCAGGCGCGCCTGCTGGTCCCGGCGCGCCTGCTCCACATAGCTGCGCACGCGATTGAGTTCTTCATGCGGGGCGGGGTCGGTCGGCATCGTCATGCCAACGGCTGTAGAAGGCGGCGGCGCGGCTGTCCACATTTCATCGGGTGATGCAACGCAATCAATCTTCTTGACCGCGCTCAATCATGAAATTAAGTCACATCAATATCAACTAAGACTCGCGAACCCGTCGCGACTGGATGAGAGGTTTTCCCCATGGCCGATCCCGATACGCCGTCCGTATTCGTCTCCGGCGAAACCGCGCGCGCGGTTTTCCAATGGCCCGATGCTATCAAGGCGCTGCAACACGCCTATGCTCAGCAGGCCGATCCCGTCGCCCTGCCGCCCCGCACCGTCGCGCGGGGCGGAGGGGCGTGGCTGCGCACCCTGCCAGCCTTGCCGCCGGGCTCGCGCTATTTCGGTGCGAAGCTCATGGGGATGTCGGCCACCGCTCCCGCGCCGGGCGCTGAATATGTGATCGTGCTTTTCGACCGTGAAACGAGCCGCATCGCCGCATTCGTGGATGCGAACATGGTCACCGCCTATCGCACCGCCGCGACCACCGCGGCCGCGCTGGACCGCATCGCTCCGGCGAAGGTCGACCGGCTCGCCGTGCTGGGCAGCGGGCTGGAAGCGGCCATGCATGTCCGCGCCATCGCCAGCGTGCGGGACCTGAGCGAGATCGCGATATTCAGCCCCACGCCGGCGAAGCGCGAAGCCTTTGCGGCGTCCATCCAGGAAGAACTGGGCGTCACCGCCACGGCCTGCGCCAGCCCGGAAGAGGCTGTGCGGGAATCCGGCCTCGTCCTCGCGGCCGCACGTTCGCAAGGGGAGCGCCCGATCCTGTACGGCGACTGGCTGCGGGACGGGGCTGTTGTGGCGTCGATCGGATCGACCGTGCCCGAACAGCGCGAGATCGACATTTCGGTCATCGAGCGCGCCGACCTGATCGTGTGCGACATGGTGGAAGAAGTGCTGGAGGAAACCGGCGACATGATCGCCGCGCATGAAGCGGGCATCGAATTCCATGACAAGTCGTTCGGTCTGTTCGACCTGATGTCGGGCAGTCTCGACAGCCGGGTGCAGGCCGCGCGGAACCCTATGTTCAAATCCGTCGGCGGCGGCCTCCAGGACGTGGTCGTGGCGGGACTCATCCTCACCAAGGCCCTGGAAGCGGGTCTCGCATTGCCGCTTCCGGCCGCCTTCGAAACCAAGCGTTAGAAAAGGATCTGGGACATGCTCAGCTATAATCGCAACGACGCACGGGCATGGGCTCGTGAAAAGCTGGTGGGCGTCGCCAATGTCGTGATGCCGACCATGACGTCGGACTTCACCCGCCTGAACGAGGCGGCGGTCCGCCATGATGTCGAAACGAGCATCCGGCATGGCTTCACCGCGACGCTTGCCTGTTCGGAAGTCGTCATCACGATGGATGAATATGAACAGTTCGTGCGCGTCATGGTGGATCAGGCCGCCGGGCGGATCATCACCGTCCACCATGCCGTGTTCAACTCGCTTGAGGAAAATATCGAAGCGGTGAAGCGGGCGGAACGCGCGGGGGCCGAACTGGTGCTCCTTGGTTATCCGCCTTATTTCTACCCCAAGTCGATGGAAGAGGTTTACGCCTATACCAAGGCATTTTGCGATGCCACCGACATGGCGGTGATGCTTTTCCCCATCCCGACCTGGGGTTTTTCGCATCTCGACCCGGCGGACATCCCGGTTCCCATATTGCGCCGCCTGATCGACGATTGCCCGAACATCGTCGCGATCAAGGCGGAAGGCGGCGCGCCGCTGATCATGGCGCCGATCGAGGTTCATCGCGCCTTCCATGAGGAAGTGGTGATCTCATTCCCCATCGAACATGAATTCATCCCCCTGTCGCAGATCATCCCGGTGCCCTTCTGCGGCACCAACTATTCCGCCTATTTCGGCCCGATGCTGCCCAGGATCTTCAACCTGGTGCAGGAATGCCGGTTCGATGAGGCGACGGCCCTTTATTATTCCATGGACGCGGCGCGCAAAGCCTTTGGCAGCGTGCCGATGGGCGGTGGCGGCCTGCTCAACCGCATGCTATGGAAATATCAGGGCTGGCTCCAGGGATATAATGGCGGTCCGCTCCGCCATCCTACGGCGCGCATCTACACGCGGGAAATGATCATCCTGCGCCGTGGCCTGGAAGCGGCCGGTCTCAACCCGACAACCGATCCCGACGAAGCCTTCTTCGTGGGACGCAATCCTGAATGAGGGCCGCCATGACTGTTCCTGTCAAACTTGATCTTAAAGACCCCGGTCTCCTGCGTCAGGCCATATTGATCGATGGCGAATGGGTTCAGGCGGACGATGGCCGCACGCTGGACGTGCGCAATCCCGCCACCGGGGAATTGATCGCCACGGTGCCGGATGCGGGCGCTGAGGAAACCCGCCGCGCGGTCGCCGCCGCCGAGCGCGCGACGCGGGAATGGAGGAAGGTGCTGCCCAAGGAGCGGTCGCGCATCCTGCGCCGCCTCTACGACCTCATGCTGGAGCATATCGGCGATCTGGCGGTGATCCTGACGGCGGAACAGGGCAAGCCCCTGTCCGAAGCGCATGGCGAACTGCTCTACGCCGCAGGCTTCATCGAATGGTTCGCGGAAGAGGCGAAGCGCGTCTATGGCGACATCATCCCGCAAAATGCGGACAATCGCCGCATCCTGGTCCAGAAGTCGCCGATCGGCGTGTTCGCGGCGATCACGCCGTGGAACTTCCCGGCGGCGATGATCACGCGAAAGGCGGGGCCGGGCTGGGCGGTGGGCTGCGCTGGCGTCATCAAGCCCGCCAGCCAGACGCCGCTGTCCGCGCTCGCGCTGGGCGTGCTGGCCGAGCGCGCCGGTCTGCCGAAGGGCGTCTGCAACATCGTCACCGGATCGGCGCGGGCGATCGGCGGCGAACTCACCGGCAGCCCCATCGTACGCAAACTGTCCTTCACCGGATCGACCGAAGTCGGCGCCCTGCTGCTGGCCCAATGCGCGCCCACCATCAAGAAGACCAGCATGGAACTGGGCGGCAATGCGCCCTTCATCGTCTTCGACGACGCCGATCTGGAAAGCGCAGTGAAGGGCGCGCTCATGGCCAAATACCGCAATACCGGCCAGGCCTGCATCGCGGCGAACCGCCTGCTCGTCCAGTCCGGCATCTATGACGCGTTCGCGCAGCGCCTTGCCGAGGAAACCGCGAAGCGGAAGGTGGGCAACGGCATGGAGGATGGTGTCGTGCAGGGGCCGCTCATCGACGAAAACGCGGTGGCGAAGGTCGAGGAGCATGTGGCCGACGCCGTGGCGAAGGGCGCGGAGGTGCGCGCAGGCGGCAAGCGGCATGCGCTGGGCGGCACCTTCTTCGAACCCACGGTGCTGACCAATGTCCCGCGCGATGCGATGATCTTCGCCGATGAGACCTTCGGTCCCATTGCGCCGTTGTTCCGCTTCGAAACCGAAGAGGAAGCGGTCGCGCTCGCCAATGACACGCCCTTCGGCCTTGCTTCCTACATTTACGCGCGTGACGTGGGCCGCATCTTCCGCGTCAGCGAAGCGCTGGAATTCGGCATGGTCGGCGTGAATGAGGGGCTGATTTCCACCGAGGTCGCGCCCTTTGGCGGGGTCAAGGCCTCCGGCCTCGGCCGCGAAGGATCGAAATATGGCATCGATGACTATCTGGAGATCAAATATATCGCTCTAGGCGGCCTCTGAGCGCGCTGACGGGGAGCGGAAGGGAGCGCCCGCACGCGCGGCTCATCTTCCCTCCCGGACGCGCGCAGCGGATGGTTCAAGAATGCTTGCTCCCTTAACCGTTCGTGTGTACGGTTAACTCGGTTCTTCCCCATAAGGGCAGTTAACGCCCGCCGAAGGACCGGCAGATATAAGGAGAGGCGCGGCGCCGACGCCTCCCCGGCAGATAAAATTCGGGCGCAGTGAAAAGAGTCCGGTTTCATCGGAATCGGCTGGGAGAGGTGGAAAATGGCCATGAGCTTTCGATCTGGAAAGCCAGAACGGCACGCGCCTGAGCAAGAGCGCGCCGCTTCGTCAGGGGGGCGGCCATGCATCTGAATGGCCTCGACCTCAATCTCCTCGTCTTGCTCGATGCGCTTCTGAACGAGCGCAACGTCACGCGGGCGTCCGAACGCCTCCACGTCTCCCAGCCAGCGATGAGTTTCGCGCTGCAAAAGCTGCGCTTCCACTTCTCCGATCCGCTGCTGGAACGGATCGGGCGGCAGATGGAGCTTACGCCTCGCGCCCGCATGCTGGTGGGGCCGCTCAAGGAGATATTGTTCGATGTGCGCGCGCTCCTCAGCGATGGCGACAGCTTCCAGCCTGCCGAAGCGCAACGCACCTTCAAGGTGGTGATGTCCAATAGCTGCGCCGAGATTTTCGGGGTTCAGCTGGTCGATGAGATCGTTTCCGCCGGACCGGGGCTGAACTGTGAGATTGATGAACTGTCGATGGACACGCTGACGCGCCTGCATGATGGTCAGATCGATGCCTGCGTCACTCTTCCGCACAGCGCGCTGTTCGACCCCGCCTATCGCCGGGACGATGTGTGCGAGCAGTTGCTGTTCCATGACCGCTTCATCCTCGCCGGGTCCAGAAGCAATCCCCTGCTGAACCGCCCGATCAGCTACCCGGAATTCTGCCAGCAGGTCTTTGTCGACGTGCGCTTCGGCGGCCGTCTGGTCAGCAATATCGAACTGGCATTGCGCAAGCAGATGGAGCGGCCCCGGATCGGCGGATGCGTGCCCACCTTCTTCCACGCGCTTTCGATGGTGAGCGGCACGGACATGGTGACGATCGTCCCGCACCGCCTTTTCGAAATTCACAAGGATTATCTCCAGCTCAAGGCGCTGCCCGCGCCGATTGAGCTTCTGGAACTGAATGAAACGGCCATGTGGCACCCCCGGTCGGAAGCGGACCCAGGGCATCGCTGGCTAAGGGACGTCATGTCGGCGGTGGCCGAACGCATGCCCGCGACGGCAGAGCCGCTTGGCATGGACCCGCCGGTGCGGCGCACTCTTCAGGCTGTGGCCGATTGCGGCACGAAACCGCGCGCGGTTGCGGGCGGCCGCCCGTGATCGCCGCTATCAGGATGCAAGGACGAACATGATAGAATTTGCTGGAGACGTCGCCATAGTGACCGGCGCCGGGGGCGGCATTGGCGCTGCAAGCGCGCAACTGCTGGCAGCGCGGGGCGCCAGGGTCGTGGTGGCCGACATCGCGCTGGAAGCGGCGGAGGCCGTTGCCCACGCCATCGCCGGTCAGGGTGGCGATGCGATCGCGCTTCCCTTCGACCTGCATGACGAAACCAGCATCGAACGGCTGATTGCCCGGTCGCACGATCATTTTGGGTCCATCGGCATCCTGCACGCCAATGCCGCCGATCTGTCGCCTGACCTGAACGGCAGGGATGGCGCGATCGCCGACATGGATGCCCAGGTCTGGGATCGTATTTTCGGGGCCAATTGCAAGGGCACGATGCTGTGCAGCAAATATGTGCTTCCGCATCTGCTGGCGGCCGGGGGCGGCGCGATCGTCAATACCGGCTCGGCCCTTTCCCTGCGCGGCAATCTCGTCCAATCGGCCTATTCGGCGAGCAAGCTCGCCCTTGTCCAGCTTACCCGGTCGGTCGCCACGCAATATGGCAAGGATGGCGTTCGCTGCAATGCCGTCCTGCCGGGCCTGACGCGTTCGCCCGCCGTCGTCGCGGCGTTCCACCCGGCGATCTTTGAACTGGAGCTGGAGGAAACGCTGACCCCCATGCTTGCCGAACCTGTGGACATCGCCAACGCCGCCGTGTTCCTGGCTTCGTCTGCCGCGCGCATGATCACGGGCCAGATCCTGGTCGTGGACGGCGGGGAGGGCGCTCACGTGCCGGGAATAGGGAAAGTGCGCGAAACGCTCCTTCACGGGCAGATGATCAATTCCTGACAGCGCATATGAGGAGGCATGGCAATGAGTGAACAGGCGCGGACCAGCCAAGGCAAGGTGGAAGGCCGCCTCGCCGGAAAGGTAGCCATGCTGACGGGCGTCGCAGGCGGGCAGGGCAGGGAAGCCGCGCTTCTGTTCGCCAGGGCCGGGGCGGCGGTCTTCGGGTGCGACATCAATGAAGACGGGCTGCGGCAAACCCGCGCGCTGGCGGAGGCGGAAGGGCTGACGCTCGATCTCGACGTTGCTGACGCCACCAATCCTGAACAGATGAAGCGCTGGGCCGATGCCGTGGTCCAGAAGCAGGGCGGGATCGATATCCTTTACAATAATGGCGGGTCGGCCCGGTTCGCGCCGTTCGCAGAAACCAGCATCGAAATGTGGCATGACAATCTGCGCGTCGAACTCGATGTCATCTTCGTGCCGACGCAGGCGGTCTGGCCGCATATGATCAAGCGGGGCGGCGGCAGCATCATCAATATCGGGTCGATCAGCGGCATGGGCGGCGCTGAACCGATTGAAGGCGTCGGCGCGCTCGCGCACGGCACCGCCAAGAGCGGCGTCATCGCCATGTCGCGCCAGCTTGCGGTCGAGGGCGCGCCCCACTGGATTCGGGTGAACGCCATTTCCCCCGGCATCATCGCCACGCCCGCCACGCAGCCGCTGCTGCGCGAAAAGCCAAGGCTCAAGGCCTTTTTCGAGGATTCCTCCGCACTTGCGCGCCTCGGCAGCCCGGCCGACGTAGTCTATACGGGCCTGTTCCTGGCCTCCGACGAAGCCGCCTATATCACCGGCGCGAATATTCCGGTCGACGGCGGGGCCACGGCGCGGCTCAGCCTCACCTTCCGGGGGTAGGCTGTCTGCGTCCGGCGCGCGGCGGCGTTCGGCTCCCGCGCCGGGGTTCAGGCATAACCCGGTTCGATATATCCGATCAGCCACATATATTTGTGGGCTCACAGTCCCGATGCTAGCCTCCACTTCCGTAACTGGCCCTTGCTGCGCGGTCAGGAAATGGAGGCCAAGTCCTGGCGGCATGGCGCGGGCAATTGCCAGCGCCGGTGGCAAGTCGCGCGCGCGGCGGGCATTTTCATGAATTTCACTTTTGCGATTGGATGAAGATCGATGAACAATATCCCGGACCAGAAATCCTATATTCGCGCGCAACCCCAACCTGTGCCGGAAGGGGCGCAAACCATCCAGATCGCCATGCGGGACGGCGTCGAGCTTGCGGCGGACCTTTACAGGGCCGACCTCGACATCCCGGCCGCGACCATCCTCATTCGCACGCCCTATGACAAGGGCGGCTTCCCCGGCATGGGGAAGATCGCGCGGCTGTTCGTGGCGCATGGCTATAATGTCGTCATTCAGGATGTGCGCGGCCGCTTCCGTTCAGGCGGCGCGACCGAATATATGATTCACGAGCCCGATGACGGCTATGACACGATCGACTGGATTGCAAAGCAGCCGTGGAGCGACGGTTCGGTCGGCATGTGGGGAACGTCCTATATCGGCTTCACCCAGATCGCGGCGCTTTCCTCGGATCATCCCGCGCTGAAGTGCATCGCGCCGCGCCTGACCGGTTCCAATCTCGGCCTTCCGGTGATCGCCCCGGACGGTTCCGAAGATGTCGAGCATGTCGTCAACCGCTGGTATTTCGGCCAATGCTATAACGACAATTTCCTCTATATCGGGCGGCTCCCCTGGCATCAGCGTCCCTGGAAGAAGATGATGGAGGGCTTTTTCGAAACGGTCGGCCAATGGTCGGCGGATTTCGAAAAGTCCTTCGAAAAGGATTTCCCCTCGCGCGCGCCCAGCCTGGCGTCGCTGATCGCCAATCCCATCCCGACCCTGTTCACCGTTGGCTATTACGACCTGTGCGCCCCCGCCGCATGGCAGGATATTGAGGCGCTTTCCGCCGCTCCCGCCTGGGCGGGCAAGCTCTTTCTCCGCCTCGAAGCGGTGGATCATGAAGGCTATAATGTCGAACAGGCGCCCTTCGGACCGGAGGACTGGTACACGCACAATCCCGTCGCGCTGGAAAAATTCATCCGCCGCGCGGTCGATCCGACGATCCCCTTCTACAATCGCCATCTGCGCGGGCTGGGCGAAGGCGTCCCGCCGGTGCAATATGAGATCGGCAGGACCGGCTGGAAAGCGAGCGAGGCCTGGCCCCCCGCCCACACGCGCCGGGTCCGCTTCTACCTGTCCGGCAACAATGACGCGCAGGGTCTGTTGGGCGAAACGCCGCCCGAACGGGACTTCGCGCGCTGGCGTCATGACGGCGAAAATCTCGTGCCTTCGATCGCTGCGAGCGCAGAGCAGCCCTGCGGTCCCGGCTCGACCACGGTGCTGATGGCCTGGCCGGATCTTGCGCCGCTTGGCGACCGGCCCGACGTGCTCGCTTTCGGCAGCAAGCCGGTGGCGGACGACCTCCTGATTACCGGCGCGGTGACGCTGAAAGGGCGGCTCGCCTCCACGCTGGAAAGCGCCGACATCTTCGCCCGCCTGCTCGACCAGGCCCCCGATGGGACCGCCCATCTCATCACGCGCGGCCAGGTCCGGCTCAAGACCCGGCCCGTCAGCAAAACGGCGGACGGCGGCGTCATTCAGGAACATGCGACGCCCTTCACCGTGACGGTGGGGCAGACCGCCTATAAGCTTCCCGCCGGTCACCGGCTGTTGCTGCATATCTTCAGCAGCGACTTTCCCGAATATACGGCCAATGGCGGCGGCGTCGATCCCTGGCTTATCGAGGACGTGCCGTCCGGCACGCATATTCTGGAATTCGGCCCGGCGACGGGAGCCATCCTCGACATCGACGTCGCCGCCTCGCCTGAGGCCGTGCGCGCCGCCTTCGCCTGAAACCCCCTATCGAATGGAGCCACCTCATGGCGGAATATAAAGACAAGCTTGCCTATATCACCGGGTCGGCAAGCGGGATCGGGCGCGGACTGGCGCTCGCCTTTGCGAAGCGGGGCAGCGCGCTGGCGCTCGCCGATGTGTCGGAAGCAGGGCTTGAGGAAACGAAGGCGCTCGCCCTCGCGGCTGGCGCGCCCAAGGTGACGACGCATCTGTGCGACGTCAGCGCGATCCACCAGATCGAACGCGTGGCGAAGGAGGTGCTGGACGCGCATGGCGACGTGCATTTCCTCTGCGCCAATGCGGGCATCGGCATCGCCGGCATTCCCTTCAGTTCGGTGACGCAGCGCGAGGTCCGCTGGGTGATGGACGTCAACACCATCGGCGTCTACGAAACCGTTCGCTCCCTGCTCCCGTCCATGCTCGCCCATGGACAGCCGGGCCATATCCTCTGCACCTCCTCGCTGGCCGGGCTGCTGACGCCGCCGGGATGGCATCACGGCATCTATTCCGCGAGCAAGTTCGGCGTCGCCGCCCTGGCGCAGGGCATGCGGGACGAAATCGGCGACCGGCCGATCAAGGTTTCCAGCATCTATCCCGGCATGGTGCGCACCAATATCTCGAACACCTTCCGTTCGCTACGGCCCACGGGCGGGGTAGCGCCGCAGCTGCCCGAAGGTCTCGACATGAACGTCGCCATTCCGCCGGAGCAGGCCGCCGAGATCATCCTGGCCGCCGCCGAGGCGGGCGTGGAGGACATCTGCACTCACCCGGACGAAGCGCGGGAAATGCATGAAGCCTACAGCCAGCGGGTAAAGGCAGGCATCGCCGCATCCGCCGCGGCGATCGAGCGGCTCAGCAAGGCAGAGGCGGAATTGCCCGCCTGATCCCGCAATGATGTTCCGGCCGCATGGCCGGACAATCCAGTAGCATGGTCCAGTTCATGGCTCATCCGGTTCATCTTTCCGATGGATCGGGCGAGCCATGAATATGTCATTGTCCTTCATGACAACCGATCATTGTTATGGAACATTGCAAATCCGCCATCTGTCGAGATGATGCCATAAATAACTAACTTATATTGGACCAATTCTGTCCTGTTCCTAACATCCCCGCAAAACATCATTTACCGGGGAGGACAGCCATGAAAATGGGCAAGGTTTCATTGAACGCCATCGCCTGGGCGTTCGCATTTTCCACACCAGCTTTCGCTCAGCAGAATGCCGCCGATCCTGCCAGCACGCAGGCCGCGGCAGAGGCTGCGTCCCCCTCTTCGCCCGGCGGCATTCAGGACATTGTGGTGACCGCCCAGCGCCGTTCGGAGAATCTTCAGCGCGCCGCGATCGCCGTGACCGCGGTCAATGGCGACGCCCTGCGCGCCGCTGGCGTGTCCGATCCCAAGGCGCTGACCACGCTCGTTCCCTCGCTTCAGGTCGCGGGCAATAATGGCGCATACACGCAATTCTACCTGCGCGGCGTCGGCAATGTGAACGCCAATCCACTGACGGAATCCGCGATCGCGTTCAACTATGACGGCGTCTATATCGGGCGGCCCAATTCGACCACAGGCTATTTCTACGATCTGGAACGTGTCGAGGTTCTCAAGGGGCCTCAGGGCACATTATATGGCCGCAACGCGACCGGCGGCGCGATCAACGTCATCACCCGCAAGCCCGATTTCGCCTTCGGTGCGGATGCCAGCGCCGAATATGGCAATTATGATGCGGTAAGGCTCGACGGCGCGCTCAATGTTCCGCTTTCGCCGGTTGCGGCCATTCGCGCTGCGGGCATCTTCGTTCGCCATGACGGCTATATGAAGGACGGCACCGACGACCAGCATGATTATGGCGGCCGCATTCAATTGCGGGTGAATCCAAGTGATGATCTGGAGATATTGCTGTCCGCCGACTATTTCCATCAGGGCGGCCGGGGAGCAGGCGGCACGCCGGTCGATCTGGGCATCGACAATCGCTACGGGATCAATTCGCCGGAAGGACAGGCCTTCTACCATTCTCTGCCCAACGTCCTTGGCGGCAGGAACTTTCTGTCCGTTGCCGATAACCAGTATCAAAGGAACAATTTCTGGGGCGTTTCGGCGAACCTCAGCTATTCGACCGATGCCGGCACGTTCACGATCATACCCGCTTACCGGCGATCCAGCCTCGACAATGTCAGCACGACGGACGGCTTCTGGATCTACGACCGGGAGAAGAATGAGCAGACGAGCGTCGAGGCCCGTTATGCAAGCCCGGAAAGCAACCCCCTGCGGCTGCTCGTCGGCGCTTATTATTATAATGAAGACAATCATGTTCCCACCTATCTGGTGAACCATCAGTTCGACCATTATCAGGCGCAATTCGCGTCCACGCTTGACAGCTATGCAGGCTTTGCGCGGCTGACCTATGCTCTCAGGGATAATGTCCGCGTCACCGGCGGCATCCGCTACACGCATGAGCGCAAGACGCTGAAAGCCAATCTCCAGACGATCGACCGCGTCTGCCTCGCCCAATATCCCAATTGCCCGGACGCGGTGCCCTTCCCCTATGACACCGCGCCCATCCCGGTCACGCGCCTACCGGACGGCACGATCGCGCCCGTGCCCGGCGCTGATGGAACGCTTCAGGTGGGCACGGAAATCACCCAGGACGGGGCCGCCAGGTTCAACCGGGTCACGTGGCGCGCTGGCGCCGACTGGGACATCACGCCCCGGAACCTGCTCTATGCGAGCTTTGAAACCGGCTTCAAATCAGGCGGCTTCTTCCTGAGCGGGGATGAAGGCGTGTTCAAGCCGGAAACCATCAAGGCCTGGACCGTGGGATCGAAGAACCGCTTCTTCGACAATCGCCTGCAACTGAATCTTGAGGCCTTTTACTGGCGCTACACCGACCAGCAGGTGAGCCACCTTGCACGGGATTCTGCGGGCACCACCATTTTCGCGACGGAAAATGTCGGCCGCGCCAGCTTCAAGGGCGTCGAACTGGAAGCCCAGTTCAAGCCGCTCAGGAACACGCTGCTCACCGCCGATGTCCTTTATCTCGACGCCCGGTACAAGGATTTCGTCTATTCGGTCCCCAATCTGGGCGCGCCGCCCGCATCCGGCTGCGCGGTCGGCGCGCTGGTCGGCAATTCCTACTCCGTCGATTGCAGCGGCAGGAGGCCGCCCCAGGCGCCCGTGTGGACGATCAACCTGGGCGCGCAGCAAACCGTTCCTCTTGCCAATGACGCGAACATCGTCCTCAATGTGCGGACGCATTATCAATCCTCCTCCCTGACCGCACTCGACTTCGTGGCTGATGAATATCAGCAGGGTTATTGGATGAGCGACGCGCAGTTGACCTATAATGCGGCGGGCGGACGCTGGTATGCGGCGGCCTTCATCAACAATATCGAAAATACGACCGTCATGGGCAATGGCTGGCAACTGCCCTTCTCCGCAGCGTCTAACGTGATCGCGATCCTGCGCGCGCCCCGAACCTATGGCGGGCGGATCGGCGTGCGTTTCTGATCCGGCTCTTGATTGTTCCCCTGATCAGGAAGGGCATATTTGCTGGTGACCCGCGTCCGCCTTTGCACGTATAGCAGGCGAGAGGCGCGAAGGCGGACGGGCGGGTCACAGGGAATGAGCCAGAAGATGAAAGAGACCTCCGGGCCCGCGGTCAAAAGCGACGTCCGCGCCACGCGAAACAAGGCGGCGTCGATCGAACAGATACTGGATACCGCCGAAGAACTGTTTTCCTGCCATTCCTATGACGAAGTCTCGACCCGGATGATCAGCAGCCGGGCGGGATTTTCGCTGGGCCTGCTCACCTATTATTTCGCGACGAAGGACATTCTGCTCGACGCCGTGCTTGCCCGCCGGGCCACGATGCTGGATGAAGCAAGGCGCGCCTCCTTCGCGCGGCTTCCGGCATCACCCAGCCTGGAACAGGTGTTCGACGCCTTCGCCCGCCCGGTGCTTGACCTCATGACCAACGGCGATGCTGGCTGGCGCGCTTATGGGCGTCTGCTCGCGCGGATGCATCAGGACCCTCGCTGGGCCGCGCTTTTGCTGAAGCATTTCGGGGCCGTCGGACGCGTGGCGATCGAGCGGATCATGGCCGCCGAGCCGTCCCTCAGCCTGGAAACGGCCCAGCGCGGCTTCACCTATGCGCTGTCGGTGATGATGGGCACGTTTGAAATAGACGGGCTGCTCGACCTCGTGTCGGAAGGCCGGATGAGCGGAGAGGATATCTCCGCCGCTTACCCCTCTCTCCTGTCCTATATCGTCGGCGGGTTTCAGGCGCTTGCCGGTTACCGGCTGGTACGTCCGCAGCCGCTCTCAAGCGCCAAGGGGTGATCAAGGTCACCATAAGACCTGCTTATTCCATCTACCAAAAACAAATGATTTGAGCTTCGCCGGTTTTCCGGCGACGGTCGGGCATAGCCGCAGGAGCAATGGGTCATGTGCGGGTGCCGGTTCAACCGCACGCGCCCGCACTGGCTATCGTTCGGATGGCGGCGCTCTGCTCTAATATCAGGGCAGAACGGGCAAGAGGATGCGGAGGGGATGGTGAAAGACAACAGGATTCTGGTCATTGGCGGCGGTATCGGCGGCCTGAGCGCGGCCATCGGATTGCATCAGAAGGGCTTCGACGTCGATGTCGTCGAACTGAGCACTGATTGGCGCGTCTATCATGTCGGCATCATCGTCCAGGCCAATTTCGTGCGCGCCCTGGCAGCATTGGACCTGGGTGACGAGGCCGTTGCGGCGGGCTTTCCCTATAAGGGCTGGAAATTCCTCGACATGGCGGGGGAGGAGATTGCGGAGCTGCCTGGTGACTCGACGGTGACCGCGCCCTATCCCGCCGATCTGGGCCTGACCCGTCCCGCGCTCCACAAGGTCCTGACCGGCAAGGTGAAGGCGCTGGGCATTCCGGTGCGTCTTGGCGTCACCTTCGAAACGATCGAAGATCGCGGCGACGGGGTAGATGTCCGCTTCACCGATGGAACTACCGGCCGATATGATCTGGTGATCGGCGCAGACGGAGCGTATTCGAAGACGCGCAATATAGTCTTCCCTGATGCACCCAGGCCCCGCTATACTGGTCAGGGCGTATGGAGATACAATGTGCCGCGCCCCAAGGACTTGGAATGGTTCCACCTCTACATGCATGAAGATGGCCACACCGCTGGCTATTGTCCCCTGACGCAGGACACCATGTATATCATGACGGTGACCGAGGAACCGGGCAATCCCCATTTCCCGCCCGAAAGCCTCGCCGATGAGATGCGCAAGCGTCTCGCTGGCTTCGGCGGCCTGCTTGGCGAGTTGGCGAGGCGCATCACGGAGCCGGAGCTTGTTGTCTACCGGCCCCTTGAGGTCTGCATGCTGCCCTCCCCATGGTATAAAGGGCGCATCCTCCTGATCGGCGACGCCGCGCACAGCGCCACGCCGCATCTGGGCCAGGGCGCGGCCATGGCCATCGAGGATTCGGTCGCGCTCGCCGACGAACTGTCGCGCGACGAAGCGCCGCTGGCGGACAAGCTCGCAAGGTTCATGACGCGCCGCTTCGAACGCGCGAACCTGGTGGGGCAAACATCGATCAAGCTCGGCGAATGGCAGATGAACCCGGCGGCCGCGGAACAGTCCCAGGCCGAGGTCACGGCGCAGATGCGGGCCAAATTGCTCGAACCGATTTGAGCACTCGAAAGAACCTATTTCACTCAGTAGCAGGAGGATGTGTGTTGGCGGGCCTTCTACTGGAAATATAAGGGCCAGCAGCAAAGCTATTTCTCCGCAACCTCCATTCCGGGCTATTTCACTTTCGCAACCGTGAATGCGGGCAAGGCGCGGATCTTCGGCATCGACGCGGATATCGCCTTTCGCCCGACCGATGCCGATACGTTCAATCTCCAGGTCGAATATATCAACACCAAATATCAGAAGTTCACCATCACCAACTACACCTCGCTTGGGCCGCCAGTGACGGGTTGCGATATCGGGCCGCTCAGCCCGGATGGGGCCACGCGCCCGATCGACTGCGCCGGTTTTCCGCTTGTCCGCACGCCCAAATGGAGCGGCACGGCGAGCTACTCGCATCGCTTTGATCTGAGCAGCGGCTTCGCGATCGAACCGGGCGCGAGCGTGCAGTTCGCCTCCTCAAGCTGGCTTTCGGTCGAATATCTGGGCACGGAGCGGCAGGACGCCTATGCGATGCTCGATGCCTCGCTCGCCTTCTACGCGCCGGGCAACCAGCTATCGCTGACGGTCTTTGCGAGAAACCTCACCAATGAAGCGGTGATCACCCAGGCCAACCGGCACCTGTTCATCCATCCCGCCCCAGCCAACCCCAATGGCGGCGCTGACGGGCTGATCGTCGGCAGCATTCGCGCACCCCGCACCTACGGCGCGCGCCTGAGATATAATTTCTGATGGCCATGGAGGCGCCGATGGTCCGCCTGAACGGGGGCAGGGACCATCAGCGCCTTCGCCGGACGGCGAGCCTTTCGAATGACGAAAATTGCAGAACTGAGGAGTTGAAGATGGTCACGACTGAATATGCTCGAAAGGCAACCGCCGCACCCGACCCAGCGGAAATACCCTATATCACCAGCGACCCGCTGAACCGCGAAGCCATCCTGAACGCCACCGCCGTCGACAAGGAAATTCAGGCTGCCGGGCCGATGGTCTGGCTCGATCATCATAAGATGTGGGCCACCGCTCGCTATGATCTGGTCAAGGCGATCCTTCAGGATTGGGAGACCTTCTCCTCCGCGCAGCGGCCTTTTGAAAGCCCCGACATTCCCATTCCGCAGATCGCGGTCAGCGAGGACCCGCCGTCGCACACCGACACGCGGCGCGCTCTAAACTGGATTCTCGCCCCCGCCGTCATACGCACCTTGAAAAGCGATTTCGAAGCGGCGGCCCGCGCAGCCGTCGATCGCGTCGTTGACGCGAAGGGCATCGATATCGTCGAGGGTCTGGTGAGGCCCTATATCTTCAAGGTGTTCGGAGACGCGATGGGGTTGCGCCCCGATGGACGGGAGAATCTGTCGCTGTTCGGCGCCGCCGCGATCAATGCTTTTGGTCCGACCACCGACTTCATGATCCAGTTCTTCGAAGAAGCCAGGGAGGCAGCGGTCTGGGTCCAGGGGCAGTGCAATCCCGAAGCCCTGGCTCCCGGCAGCATCGGCGCGCGTGTGTTCGAAGCAGCCGATCGCGGCGACATGACGCATGACCGCGCGGCGACATTGGTGCTGGCGCTGCTCACGGCGGGCACCGACACCACCATCGGCGTGCTCACCAATATGTTCTACGGCTTCTCGCAGTTCCCGGATCAATGGACCGTGCTGCGCAACAATCCAGATCTCGCCCTCAGCGCTTTCGAGGAGGGCCACCGCTGGCTCAGCCCCGGCCGCTGGCTGGGCCGCGTCGCGGTGCGCGATACCGAACTGGCGGGCGCCCATATCCACAAGGGCGATCCGGTTCTGATCTTCGCCACAATGGCGAACCGCGACCCCACGGTCTGGGACGAGCCGGACCGGTTCGACATCACCCGCAAGTTCGGCAAGCATCTCTCCTTTGGCACCGGCATCCACAATTGCGCGGGCCAGATGCTGGCGCGCGAGGAGGCGGTGGCGTTGATCCGCGCCATGGCGGAAAAGATCGAACGTATCGAACTCGCGGGCGAGCCGGAGGTGATGATATCGGCCTTCCAGACCTTCGATCATCTGCCGATGAATTTCCACGCCGCTTCCTGAACTTACGCTCGACAGGCAAGCGTTTCCATAAGGGGGCGGAAAGGCTGACCCGGCCGCCGATGCGATGCAGATGGCGCCGGGCAGCCGATCTGAACGATTTCATTCCGGCCTGGCCGGATCGTCAACCAGTTGGGAGTCTTCATATGCCGGATTATGCAGGCAAGGTCGCCTATGTTACAGGCAGTGGCAGCGGGATCGGCCGGGGACTCGCCCTGGCTTTCGCGCGGGGAGGGGCGGCGCTGGCGCTGGTCGACATCTTGCCTTCTTCGCTGGAAGAAGTGAAGGCGGCGGCGGAGGAAGCCGGCTCCCCCAAGGTCACGATCCATGTGGGCGACGTCACGGACAATGACCGGCTCGCGGCGATCGCCGGGGAGGTTTTGGACGCCCATGGCGAGGTTCATTATCTGTGCGCCAATGCTGGCGTCGGGCTTGCTGGAATTCCGTTCACGAAGGTGACGCCCGAAGAGGTGCGCTGGTCCCTCGATGTCAACACCATCAGCGTCTATGAAACCGTCCGTTCGCTGATGCCGTCCATGCTGGCGCACGGAAAGCCTGCCCATATCCTCTGCACGGCGTCTCTGGCTGCCCTGGTGGCCTCGCCCGGCTGGCATATCGCCCTCTATGCGGCGGCGAAATTCGGGGTTGCGGCCTTGTCCCAGGGCATGCGGGATGAGATTGGGGACAGGCCGATCAGGGTTTCCACCATCTATCCGGGGCTGACCCGCACCAACATCGGCGCCAACTTCCTCGCCCTGCGCCCTGCGGGAGGCGTCACGCCGGACATCCCCGAAGGCCTCGCAGAGTCCGAAAAGACCATCTCTCCCGACCAATCCGCGCAGATCATTCTGGCGGCCGCCGCCGCGGGTGTGGAGGACATCTTCACACATCCCGATGACGCGCGGGAGATGCATCAGGAATATTGCGATCGTATCCAGAAGGGCATCGCTGGTTCCAGCGCGGTCGTCGCGCGCATCCGTGACCATGTGACCGCCTGAATGCCGGAGTTCGAAGCCCGGACGGGCGCAGAGTAATTTTGCTGGGAGAAACAGGATGCTTTTTGAACGGGTCGATCGGGTCATCGCGCTGGTCGATGACATTGACAAAGCCAGGGACTTCTTCAGCGATCTTCTCGGCTGGAAGTTCGACGATGTCATCAGGTCGGAAGAACAGCAGATCGCCGTAACGCTGGCGGGCCGCCATGGTTTTGAGCTTGGCCAGCCACTTTCCGACGGCCATCCAGTCGGCGCGGCGGAAATGAAGCATCTGGCGGACCATGGCCCTTGCCTGCGCACCTTCGTCATCAAGGTGTCCAACCTTGATGAGGCGGTCGCGCATTTCCGCAAGCGCGGGATAGAACCGCTGATGATCAATTCGATCGGACCCGCCCGCGAAGCCTTCTACGATGCCAGCCAGACCTACGGCATTTCCTTCCTGCTCAACGAATATCCCGAACCGCACCCTATGTCGCTGATCGGCAAGAAGGTCGAACAAGAAGGCGGCTGAGCGAAACGTTATAAGTGACTATTTCAAACGATAAGAAAGCGTGCGTTATGAACAAAGTCGTTATCGTCCCCAAAACCAAGATCGGCTTGTCACGGGCTGATATTCAGCATCATCTGTTGAACGTTCACGGCCCGCTCGCCATGGCGCATGAAGAGGTCGGCGGCCGGTTTGACGGATATGCGCATGCCTATGCCATCGATGGCGCGTCCGACAGTGTCAGCGGCGCGCCACTGCTCGATTGCGACGCGCTCTCGCTGGTGCGGATCGCGTCAAAGCAGGTTGCTTTCGCAACGCTGGACAATGATGCCTATCGCAATCATGTGCAGCCGGACGAGGATAATTTCGGTGACCGCGAAGGCACCCGCATCCTCTTCGCCGATGCAACCGAATGGGGACCGCCCGCCAAGAGTGGAGACACGAAGGTCATCCTGTTCAGACGTGCGGAGCGCACGCCCCCGGCCACCGCATTGGCGGAGTGGCGTACCCGGCTGGAAAGGCTGGTCTCCCGCTATCCCTCGGTTTCATATTGCCATAACGCCATCGAACAGGGTGAAGAACCAGCGGCCTGGGACGCGATCGATGAAGTGGTTGTGCCCAGTGGGGGGCTGCCACAGGATTTCTCTGCCCAACTGTCGGAGGCTGCGATTGAAGTGTTCGGTACGGATGCGGTGGCTGCGATGGTGACGCGCTACCAATTGTTCAAATAGGGCGGGCGCGCGCCCCTCGCGATCAACAATCGACCCGCACTTTCAGCGAGGAAAAGCCGCGCAACACCGCATGATCGGTGCGCTGTTCTTCCAATATTTCGATGCTCCTGATCCGGCGCGTCAGGGCGGTGAGCAGCGCCGTCATTTCCAACATCGCCAGATTGGCTCCGACGCAGCGGTGGATCGCGTGCCCGAAGGAAAGATGATCCGTGCTGTCGCGCTCGATGTCGAAGCGATCGGGGTCGGGATAGCGCCGCTCGTCACGATTGCCCGCCGCGAACAGCATCAATATGCGGCTGCCCTTTGGAACCTCAACGCCGTCTATATTGGCGTTGCGGGTGAGCAGGCGTGAAAAGCCGGTCACCGGACTTTCGAGTCGCAAGGCTTCGTTGATCGCGCGCGGAATCAGGGCGGGCCGGTCACGGAGGCGTTGCCACTGTTCAGGATGCTTCGCCAGCAGCCACATCAGATTGGACGTTGCGAAGATAGTGGTGTCGAGCGATGGCGCGAGATAGGCTTGCAGCAGGCTTTCGAACGTCTCCTTGGTGATCTCGCCGGCCTTCACTGCTTCATGAAGTTCCGCCGCCCAGCCGCCCGGCACCAATCGTTCCGGCAAGGCGGCGTCCGCGATATAGGCGACCATTTCGCCGACGATGGGAAGCGCTTCCGCCGCATAGCTGCTGCCTTCCATCGCCATGCTGTTGAAGACGGCCGCCGCCCAATCGAGCATCCGCCGCCGTCCATCGTCCGGCATGCCGACCAGTTCCGACACGATCGTAAGCGGCAGATGCTGGGCAAGGTCCGTGGCGGCGCAGAACTCGCCGCGTGACGCCAGATCGTCCACCAGCGCTTCCGCGGTTTTTGTGATCTGTTGCCGCAAGGCCGCCAGCCGCCCTGGCGCTAGCGGGCGGCCGACGACCTGCCGCAATCCGGTGTGCAGCGGCGGGTCGCTGGCAAGGACGGTCCCGCTCAGCGCGTCATTCATCGTCTCGTTCAACGCCACGCCGGACTGCGAACTGAACAGGGACCAGTCGCTCAACGCTTGTTTGAGATCAGCGTGGCGGCCCATGGCGAAGACCCCGCCCGGTAGGCGGCAGACGGGGCCCGCATCGCGGATCGCCTTATAGGCCGGATACGGATCGGCGATCAGCTCAGGCGAATATAGATCGATATCCAGATCGGCAATCATGGTGGCATCCTCTCAGCCTTGATCAGCGCCAGTGAACCATGGGCAATCCCGCAACTGGGGAAGTGAAATAGGGGAGGCGGCTCCCCTTTAGGCTGCCGAGATAAGCAGTCTTGAGGTCGGGGCCCCCAAAGGTCACGCTTGCAAGCCAGGGCGCGATCGTTCCGCCGCAGCGCGACAGAGTGTCGAAGGAAACGCTCTCCCCCGTGGCGAAGGCCGCTTCAAATTCTGCCGTCGCGGCATCATTGCCATCGTCCAGTAGTTCAAGCAGTTCGCCGTCAGGCGTCAGGGCAATCAGCCGGTCCGCCAGGAACATCGTGCCCCACAAATTGCCATAGGCATCGAAGCTGATGCCGTCGATCAGCCCCTTGCCAAGATTGCCGGGGCCGAAAATCTCCCGGTCGGTGAGTGATCCATCCTCACGGATGCGCAGCCGCGTGATGCGCTTGGCCGTGGTTTCAGCGACATAGATCCACTCTTCCGCCGCATCCAGCCTGACCTCGTTCGTGAAAGAAAAGCCATCGGCCACGATCCGCGCGCCGCGCTCGTCGATCAGCAGCAGATAGCCGTCATGCAATGTGCTGCAAATCGCATCGCTCCACGGGTTGATCCGGGTGGAGATGGTCACCCACAGCCTGTTCCGGCTGTCTCGCAGCACGAAATTGACCTTGCCCATCGGCGCGCCGTCAAGTTCGGAAAGCAGGACTTGCGTCGCGCCGCCAGGGGTCATCATCTCCAGCCGGTCCGTGCCGAAATTGGCGATGAGGAAATTGCCCTCGGCATCGAAGGCCAGCCCGTTGGGCAGGGTGCCGGTCAACAGGCTGGACGCGGCATCGGCGGCGAGATCGAAATGATGGTCCGCCTGCTGGGCAATCAGCCGCTGCGACCCGTCCCTGGCGATCGCCACCACGCCGCCGCGTGCGTCGGCCGTGAACAATGTGCCGTCCGGGCGCGCCAGGATGCATTCGGGGCGCTGCAATCCCTCCCCCACATATCGGATGGTGGCGGGATCGACCTGCCAGCCCCTGAGGGGATTGGGTCCGGGGGAGGTGCGGATGACGGTCATGCGGATATCCTTGTATTGGCGGCGCCCTTGAGCTGGAGAAGCTCGCGGGCCTCGGCGGGTGTTGCGATTTCAAGCGAGAGCGCTTCGATGACCTGCCGGATGCGGGTCACCTGATCGGCGTTTGACCGGGCCAACCGTCCGGGGCCGTCCCAAAGCGAATCCTCGATCCCCACGCGCACATTGCCGCCGATCGCCGCGGACATGGTGGCGATCGGCATCTGGTTGCGGCCAGCGCCCAGCACGGACCATTGATAGTCATGGCCGAACAGCCGGTCGGCCGTCCGCCGCATCATGATGACATCTTCATAATGCGGCCCCGCGCCGCCCCGCAGACCAAAGACCGACTGGATGAAAAGCGGCTTGGGCAGCAGGCCGCGATCCAGGAAATAGGCGGCGGTATAGAGGTGACTTGTGTCATAGCATTCCAGCTCGAACCGCGTCCCCGCATCGCCGCAGGACCGCAGAATATGCTCGATGTCCCGGAAGCTGTTGCGGAAGACCAGATCGTCGGAATTGCGCAGATACGGTTCTTCCCAATCATGCTGGAATTCCTTGAACCTGTTCAGCATCTCGAACAGGCCAAAGTTCATCGATCCCATGTTGAGGGATGCCAGTTCCGGCTGGAACACGCGCGCGGGCTCCAGCCTTTCTTCCAGCGTCTGAACGGGCGATCCGCCGGTCGTGATGTTGATGACGACATCGCTCTGTTCGGCGATCGCGGGAAGGAAGCGCCGGAACAGCGCCGGGTCCTGGCTGGGACGCCCATCCTCTGGCTGCCGGGCATGAAGGTGCACGATGGCAGCGCCCGCCTGCGCCGCCCCGATCGCCGCCTCTGCGATCTCGGACGGCGTGACGGGCAAATGCGGCGACATGGACGGCGTGTGGATGGCCCCTGTCACGGCGCAGGTGATGATCACTTTCCTCAAATTGCAACTCCATGAAATTCGTGAGGTCCAGATCCATTCATTTTTGCGGCCACCTTCTGGACGACTTCGCGCAACCACAAATGGGCGGGATCAAGATCGGTCCGGGGGTGCCAGATTGCGGTTTCTTCAAGCGGATCGACCGGCAGCGGCGCTGGCACCGCCTTCAATTCCAGGGCGTCCGCATGCAGCGCCAGCATCCGCGCTGGCACCATCGTCAGCAGTTCGGTCTGGCTCGCCATCGCCATCGCATGCAGGAAGGAAGGCGCCCATGCGCGGGTGGGCGGCCGTTTCGATTGCCGCCTCAGCGCCTGTTCGACCAGGCTGATGACCGTTCCACCGATGCGGACATCGACATAAGGCTGCTCGCAAAACTCGTCATAAGTGAGTTCCTTCGCAAGCGCCGGATTGCTCCTCGAACCGACCAGCACGAAATGATCGATGAAGAGGCGTTGCGTACAAAGACCGTCGTTCGCATAGTCCGGGTCGAAGAGGACGCTGTGCGGCAGGGCGACGCCCATGTCGAACTGACCTTCGCGAAGGCGCGCGATCATGTCGATCGACAAGTCATGCATTTCGCAGGTCACATGGGGAGCGAGCCGCCCTATTGCGTGGACCAGCGGCACACCGAACACCTCGGCGCAATAACCCGACATCACGATGCGGAAGGAATGACGGGCGGTTTCCGGGTCGAAGCTCGCCTCGGTATTGAATATGCCGCGTATCCCGAAAAGCAGGTCCTTGACTGGCCCGGCGATGGCTTTCCCGCGGGGCGTCAATTCCATCTGGCGGCCGATGCGTTCCAGCAGCGGGTCGGACAGTTGGACGCGGAGCTTCTGGAGCGCCGCGCTCATGGCAGGCTGCGAAACGCGCAATTTCTCCGATGCCCGCGTCACATTTCGTTCGGTCAGCAACGCATCAAGCGACACAAGAAGATTAAGGTCGAAGCCTTCGAAATGCATGGGTCAGCCGATCGCGCCAAGCTGGCGCCTATGCCCGGCATAGCCATGCCCAGCCTGGCACAGCTTCGCACATTCCAGAGCAATGCCGGGAATCCTCGCTCGTCCCCCCATGCTCCATCTCCGTCCGTTACTGCCAATGGCTCGCCGCTCTTCCGGGTTTTATCGGAGCAGGACGGGGCTAGAAAATTTAAAGTGATAATGTTTGATATAACCGGGGATTATCTCAGGAACCGCGCTCGTGCGGTTATGTTTCGGTCATGATCGCGGTGGGATCGCGGCCGGTGAGTTCCGATCGCACGAATTCGCGCAGCCATCCGACTTCGGGATCTCCCTCGGTGCGGCGATGCCAGAAGAAGCCCAGCGGGATCGCGGGAATGGGGAAGGGCGGCGGAAGCACGCGCAAGGGGTAGATGCGGGCATAGGCGACGCCCAGCGACGAAGGCACCACGCTGATCATGTCCGTGCGGGAAATGAGGTGCGGAACGCTCAGGAAATTCGGGACATGCAGGCGGACGCGGCGCGCCAGCCCAAGATCAGCGACGCGACGCTCGACGATCGCCTGGCTGCTGCCTTCCTGATCGACCACCAGATGCTCCGCTGCAAGGAAAGCGTTGAGGTCGAGGGACGTGCCGACGATCTGATTGCTATCACGCACGATGCAGCTGAAGGGATGTTCGAACAGGGGTGCGCATCCGATATTGGGTCCGCGCACATCCGGGAAATAACCGATCGCAAGGTCGATCATCCCGCGCTCCAGCGCTGCATGTACCTGATTTTGCGGAAGGGACAGGCACCGCAGCGTGATCCGGGGCGCAACCTGGGCGAGCACATCCAGAAGCGGCGGCAGGAAGACGAGCGCGCCGATATCGGACGTGGTCAGCGTAAATTCCCGGTCGCTATTCGCCGCATCATAACCCGGCTTGCGGATCACCTTGCCCTCTATAATCGCCATAGCTTCGCGCAGGGGCGTGATGATGCGTTCTGTAAAGGGCGTCGGCCGCATTCCCCGCCCGGTTCGCACGAACAGCTCGTCGCCGAAATAGCGCCGTAGTTCGGCAAGGCGGCTGCTGGCGAGCGGCTGCCTGATCCCCAGCGCATAAGCCGCAGCGGTCAGGCTGCGGCTGTCATAAAGACGGTCCAGCAGAAGCAGCAGATTAAGGTCAAGGCGTCTGATATCCATATATCGAATAAGGCATATCTCATCTTAGTCGCTTTTCAAGATGAGCCTGACGAGCGATAGGGATTGGCGCTGCGTCGACAGCGCAACAAGGATAGGATCTGCCGAATGGATATAGCAGCGCTGCGTCGCACGCCGGAGGGCTATTTCACCACCCGCTGGGGATTGCCGGAATATACCGACTGGCTGGATGAAAGCATGTCCTGGAAGCAGACATGCTATATTGGCGACTGGTCTTTCCTGTGGCAGCGGCGTTATCGCGGTCCTGACGTCTTCAAGCTTTTTTCCGACTTCACCGTCAACAGTTTCGCGAATTTCGCCGTAGGCCAGTCCAAACACGCCATACACGTCACGAAAGCGGGCAAGGTCATAGCGGAAGGCATCCTGACCCGCTTGGGCGAGCAGGAAGTCCGGCTATTCGGGCGCGGCACTTTCTGGATCGATTATCAGCTCGCCCAAGGCAGCTATGATGTCGAGAGCATTGCGGAGGAAGGCTATAATTTCCAGGTGGCAGGACCGCTCGCGGCCGCCGTGATGGAAAAGCTGGTTGGACCGCAGATCCGCGACATCAAGTTCATGCGTAATGGCGAAACGATCATCGCCGGGCGGCCCGTGGTCGCGCTGCGTCAGGGCATGTCGGGCGAGCCGGGCTGGGAGCTGCAAGGCCCTGCGGAAGACGCGAAGGCCGTCTATGACGCTGTGGTGGAAGCGGGACAGGAGTTCGGCATCCGCAAACTGGGCGGCCGGGCCGCCTTCATCAATCATCTGGAAGCCTGCTATCCTACTATCGTTACCGACTATATGCCTGCGATTTTCGATGAGGACCTTCGCGGCTATCTGGAAGCCTTCCGCGTCGGGTTGCCGGCATTCGCCTCCACCTTCAATGTCGCGGGCAGCTTCCAGTCGGATGATATCAGTGACTGGTATCGCAGCCCGGTCGAACTGGGATGGGCCAAGGTGATCAATTTCGACCATGATTTCCTTGGCCGCGCCGCGCTGGAGGCCGAAGTGGCAGCGCCCCGGCGCGTGATCCGCACGCTTGTCTGGAACGCTGACGACGTGCTGGATGTCCATGCGTCGCTGTTCCGCTCTGGCGCGCCCTATCATTTCATGGAGATGCCACGGGACCAGCGCGGCTTCATGTGGGCCGACCGCGTTGTGGCGGGTGGACAGGATGTCGGGGTCGCGACCTCGCGCGGGTACAGCTTCTTCTTTCGCGAAATGCTGTCGCTATGCGTCATCGATGTCGCCCATGCGGAAATCGGCACCGATGTCACAGTAATCTGGGGTGCGCCAGGCGAACCGCAGAAGCAGATCAGGGCGAAGGTCGCGTCCGCGCCTTACAAGCAGGATAATCGTCGCGTGGATATGCACGCGCTGCGCTGATTGCTACTAATCTCACTCCTGTCATTTTCGAGCCGGGGGGAATGCTCGTGTCCGATACCTATATTTTGAAGCTCAGTTGTGCCGATCGTCCGGGCATAGTCGCGGCCGTCGCCGGAACGCTGGTGCGCAATGGCGCGAACATCCGCGAGGCGCAGCAGTTCGAGGATGTCTTCACCGGCCGCTTCTTCATGCGCGTCGAATTCACCTTGGCGGACGATTCCAGCCTGCCGTCTCTGGAGAAGGCCTTTGTCACGACGGCGGGTGAACATGGGCTCGATTGGACCATGCGCCCTCATGCGACGCCCAAGAAGGTTCTGATCCTCGTTTCCAAATTCGACCATTGCCTTGGCGACCTTCTTTACCGGCACCGGCTTGGCGAATTGAACATGGACATTGTCGGCATCGTGTCCAACCATCCACTTGAGGCGCTCAAGGTGTCGCTGGTGGGTGACATCCCCTTCCATCATTTCCCCATCACCAAGGATACGAAGGCGCAGCAGGAGAGCCGGATCAAGGCCCTGGTCAACGAAACCCAGCCGGATCTCATCGTGCTGGCGCGCTATATGCAAATCTTGTCCGACGACCTGGCCGCTTTCCTCGCAGGGCGCTGCATCAACATTCATCACAGCTTCCTCCCCGGCTTCAAGGGCGCGAAACCCTATCACCAGGCCCACGCCCGCGGCGTCAAGCTGATCGGCGCGACGGCCCATTTCGTGACGGCTGATCTGGATGAAGGACCGATCATCGAACAGGATGTCGATCGCGTCAGCCACCGGGATTCGCCCGACGATCTGGTCAGGAAGGGCCGCGACATTGAACGCCGCGTTCTGTCACGCGCGGTTCACGCCTTCCTGGAGGACCGGGTGTTCGTGAACGAGCAGACGACCGTCGTCTTCCCTCACTAAGACCATAAGGATAAAGTTGCGGCAGCTTACGTGACCATCCCCGGCATCATCGAGATGCCGGGGATGGTATGTCAGACTAACGCGCTCAGCTAATCTTCGGGCGCGAGTGTCACCCGGATGCCTTCAAGCGCTTGCGTGAAGGGAATCTGGCAAGACAATCTGGACCGCGAATTGCGATGGGCCGAACTGTCGAGAAGGTCATCCTCATCGGCGCTGATCGGTGGAAGATGCCGCGCAAATTCCTCGTCCACGATGATATGGCATGTGGCGCATGAACAGCATCCGCCGCACAGGGCCAGCAATTCATCTACGCCGCCGTCACGGATGATCTCCATCAGGCTCAAGCCTTCACTCGCCTTCACATCGACCTTCTGACCCTCTCGGGTGGTCACTTCAATCGTCGTCATTCCTCGTCAGCGCCTTTACATCTCAATAATTTGCGGTACCAAATGGAGGCGGCCTGATCAGGCCGCCGCAACCCTTTCCCGCTGCACGAGATCAGCGACGCGGCGCCGCGCCTCGACTGCCGCGCGGTCCGCTGCCACGCTATATTCGCGCGCCTTTTCCTGATCCGGCGCGCGCTGGCACAGAGCCGCCGTCGCTTCGATCATGGTGATGTCTTCGTCAAAGACGGAACTGACATAGGCGCGATAGGCGTCGACGTCATAGGGCTCGCCATGGTCGCGCGCCCAAACCCAGAAATAATGGGTGGCGAGCGGCGATACTGGCGTGGTCAGGTGGATCACCCGCAGGGCGAACCGTTCCAGCCCGTTCGGCTCCGGGTTGGGATCATGCATGTCGACCGCGCCTATATTGACGGACGGGGAATAGTAGCAGCCCCATGAGGTGCGATTGATGGGCTTGCCGACTTCCTTGCCAGCGGGATCGGCATAGACTGCCGCCAGCGGCGACATCTTGAATTCCTGCTTATATTTGATGAAGCGATCGGTGACCTCGACCTCCGGCGCATCCGTCCAGTCGGCAACTTTCAGCGACTTGGCATGCAGATAGGCGAAGTGCGTCAGGTCCAGAACATTCTCCTTGATCTGCATGTAGTTGCCCTTGACGGACTTGTATCCCCACACGCTATGCCAGCTTGGATTATCCAGGAACGCCAGTTCTTCAGGGATCAGCGACGGGTCGGCATCCGCCCGCTCGCCGCCCCATAGCCAGATGAAGCCATAGCGTTCGATCGCCGCGAATGCGCCGACCTGAATGGCGGAAGGGGTATGGCGCTGCGATGGCACGTTGATGCATCGGCCGGTCTCGTCAAATGCCATGCCGTGATAGCCGCAGACGATCCTGTCGCCCTCGACCTCACCCATCGAAAGCGGAGCCCAGCGATGCGGGCAGCGATCGATCAGGGCGGCAATGGACCCATCTTCCTTGCGGAAGATCACGATCGGCATTTCCAGCGCCCACCGCGCGATCGGCTTTGCGCCAAGCTCGCTCGCATGGGCGACGACCCACCAATTATTCTTCGGCCAATTCCGCATTTCGTCCCCGCTAAGGCTCTCGCGCACTGGCTCCGGCATCAGCATCGATGGATTTTGCATGGAATACCTTTCTGAGTTCCTCTGCCTGTTGCGACCGGCCGTTGCATGCCTTTTCGCAAGCATGTCAGACGGCGTACCGTTCTTTCGCCTAAGAAATATCGCGCGCTTGCACGCGCGTAAAATATAAGCTGGTGATACCCGATATCAGTCCAGTGGATGGGCAATTCAGCGCTTTATCCTTAAAGGCTGCCACTCCTCGCCCGGCGGCATTGGAGCGAAATATTCCTCGACCATGGACCCGGTCACGCCCTCCGGTTCCGCGGGGGTCCATTTCGGATCAAGATCCTTGTCGATCAGCAGGGCGCGCACCCCTTCAATGAAATCGGCGCTGCGGCAAATGCGTGTGGCGATGCGATATTCCATGCGCATCTCGTCGGCGAAATCACTGTGGCGGGCAGCTTCGATCAACTGACGCAGCGCGATCTTGCAGGTGAGATTGGATTTTTTTGCAAGGGCGGCCAGTTGCGCGGTGGCCCATTCGCCGCCATCGCTGCGCAACGCCGCAAGAATATCCTCATAACGATCGCTGGCGAAAAGGCGATTGATATCGGCTTGCTGCGCCTGGATTGCAGGCGGCGCGGCTTCGACCGTCCATGCCGCGAGACTGTCCTGCGGCTCCCTGCCGGAGGACAACAGCGCCGCCTTCGCCTCCTCGACCTTGCCGGAGAGGATATAGTGTGTAGCGACCTTCAACGCCACGCAGTCCGCGCCGTTCAGGCTCGCGCCGGTAAGCGCGAGCCATGCGCCGATGCGGCCCGGCAACCGCGAAAGATACCAGCCGCCGCCGACATCGGGAAAGAGGCCGATGCCGCTTTCCGGCATCGCAAGGCGCGTCCTTTCCGTCGCGACGCGGTATCGGCAGGGCAGGGATATCCCCACGCCTCCGCCCATGGTGATGCCGTCCATGAAGGCGATTACCGGCTTGGGATAGGTGAACAGCAGGTGGTTGAGCTGATATTCTGTATGAAAGAAGGCGGCGGCTTCCTTGCCGTCCGCAGCCCCGCTCTCGGCCAGCATGCGAATGTCGCCACCCGCGCAGAATCCGCGCCCTTCGGCATGGTCGATAATCACCAGCCTGACCGCCGGATCATCGATCCACGCCGCGAGCGTCTCAAGCATAGCACGGCACATCGACAGATTGAGGGCATGCAGCGCCTTGGGCCGGTTCAGCTGGAGCCGCCCGACGCCACCCTGCACCTCTATGATGACGTCGCCGCTCATGGTCAGCTCAGCGTCGGCATGATGAAGTCCGCCCCGGCACGAATGCCCGTCGGCCAGCGCAGCGTGGCTGTCTTGAGCCGTGTGTAGAAGCGTACGCCTTCCGGGCCGTGGATATGATGGTCGCCGAACAGCGACCGCTTCCAGCCGCCAAAGGAATGGAAGGCCATGGGGACGGGGATAGGAACGTTGACGCCGACCATGCCCGCCTGCACCCGGCTGAGGAAGCTTTGCGCCGCATCGCCGTCGCGGGTGAAGATCGCCGTGCCGTTGCCGAATTCATGATCGTTCACCAGCGTCAGCGCTTCCTCGAAACTACCGGCGCGCACGACCGAAAGGACGGGCCCGAAAATCTCCTCCCGATAGATGCGCATATCGGGGCGGACATTGTCGAACAGCGTGCCGCCCAGGAAGAAGCCCTGCTCATAACCCTGTAGCGACAGGCCACGGCCATCGACCACCAGCTTCGCGCCTTCTGCAACGCCAGCATCGATATAGCCCGACACCTTGTCGCGATGGGCGGCGGTGATGAGCGGGCCCATCTCGGCGGCGGGATCGGTCCCCGGCCCTATGGCCAGGCTGCGCACACGAGGCGTCAGCCGCTCGATCAGCGCGTCGGCCGTTTCCTGCCCTACCGGCACCGCGACGGAAATCGCCATGCAGCGTTCGCCAGCGGAGCCGAAAGCCGCGCCCATCAGCGCGTCGGCCGCCTGGTCGAGATCGGCGTCTGGCATGATGACCATATGGTTTTTCGCGCCGCCCAGCGCCTGCACACGCTTACCCGCCGCAGTGCCGCGATGATGCACATATTCAGCGATCGGGGTGGAGCCGACGAAGCTGATCGCATCTACACGGGGATCGTCCAGCAGCGCATCCACCGCCGCCTTGCCGCCATGCACCACATTGAAGACGCCATCGGGAAGCCCCGCTTTCTGGAGCAGCAGGCCAATCTCTCCCGCCAGGCTGGGATCGCGCTCGGAAGGCTTGAGCACGAAGCTGTTGCCGCAGGCGATCGCCACGGGAAACATCCACATCGGCACCATGGCGGGGAAGTTGAACGGGGTGATCCCCGCAACCACGCCCAGCGGCTGGCGCAGCGATACGGCATCGACGCCTCTGCCGACCTTTTCGCTATAGTCGCCCTTCAGCATCTGCGGGATGCCGCAGGCGAATTCGACGACTTCCAGCCCGCGCGTGAGTTCGCCCTTCGCGTCGGACAACACTTTGCCATGTTCGGCCGTGATGATGCCCGCCAGCCGGTCCATATTCTGTTCGACCAGATCGCGGAAGCGGAACAGCACGCGCGCGCGGACATGCGGAGGCGTTGCCACCCAGGCCGGGAAAGCGGCAAGCGCGCTGGCGACCGCTTGGTCAACGGTCGCCGCGTCGGCGATGCTGAGGGTGCCGCTCTGTTCGCCCGTGGCGGGATTGAAGACCGGCAGCGTCTTGCTGCCACTGCCGGAGGTGAAAGCTCCGCTGATAAAATGCTGAATCGAAGTCACATGATGTCTCCTTAAGCCGCCGCCCAGACCTGGCGATAGATCGCCTCGATCTCGCCGGGGGTGGGAATGACGGGATTGTTGGACGGTGAGCCTGAAGCCAGCGCCTGTTCGACCATCGTGGGCAGAAGCGCGTGCCAGCGCTCCCCATCGATGCCGTAGGCCGAGGGGCTGGGCACCTTGAGTTCGGTGTTGAGCCGGACGAGTTCGTCGATCAGCTTGCCGACTGCACCCTGATCGCCTTCGCTCTCATCCGCGACGCCCATGGCGCGGGCGCATTCGGCATAGCGGGTGAGGGCGCCCGGCGCTGACCATGCTGTCACCGCGGGCAGCAGCATGGCATTGGACAGGCCATGGGGCACATGGAAATGCGCGCCGATGGGTCGGCTCATGCCATGGACGAGCGCGACGCTGGCGTTGGAAAAGGCAATGCCCGCCTGTGTCGATCCGAACATCATCGCCTCGCGCGCGGCCCTGTCCTGCGGGTCGGCCCATACGCGATAGAGGTTCGGCGCGATGGCGCGCATGGCGGACAGGGCGAAGCTGTCGGAAAAGGGGTTCGCGCGCCGCGACACATAGGCTTCGATCGCATGGGTCAGCGCGTCGATGCCGGTGTCGGCGGTCAGTCGGGGCGGCATAGTCAGCGTAAGCTCGTAGTCGATCAGCGCCGCTACCGGCAGATAGGCGAGGCCCGTGCAGAGCATCTTTTCATCGTTCTTCTCGTCAGTGACGATGGTGAAGCGCGTCGCTTCCGACCCCGTACCGGCCGTCGTCGGAATGGCGATCACCGGCAGGCCTGAAATGTCCTGAATATGCGGCACTTTGTAATCGCGGCATTCCCCACCGAAGGCCGCCAGCACCGCGATCGCCTTGGCGCTGTCCATCGGGCTGCCGCCACCGAAGCCGATCACGCAATCATGGTTTCCACTAAGCAGGTCGGCGAGCGCATTTTCGATCGACGCCACGGTCGGCTCAGGCACCGTATCCGAAAAGACGCGCGCTTCGATCGCATCGGCGCTAAGGCCATGCAGCAGCTGTTCGACACGGCCGCTTTCCAGCAGGAAACGATCGGTCACCAGAAACGGGCGCGACAGGCCCAGCATCTTGAGCACCGCGCCTAATTCCTTGGACGCGCCTGCGCCAATCTTCATCACGCGCGGCAGCGCAGCTTGGTAGGTCATCAGGGTCCTCCGCCTTTTTCACGGCCTAGCCTAGCGCTTCGTGCAACGATACAGATATGGTTGCGCAGTATTTGTGCGGTTTTGCGGGAGGGATGGCGTTGGCATTCGATTGGGGCGACCTGCGCTATTTTCTGGCCGTGGCGCGGACCGGCACCGTCTCAGCCGCCGCGCGCAGGCTGGCCGTGGACCATGCGACGGTGATCCGCCGGATCGATGCGCTGGAGCGGGGGCTTTCGACCAAATTGTTCGAACGGACGCTTCGCGGCTATGGGTTGACCCGGACGGGCATCAAGCTGCTGGAGGCGGCGGCGAAGATCGATCATGAAGCCGCCCATATCGAGGCGGAGATCGGTTCGGCGGGCGAGATCAGCGGTCACATCCGCGTCAGTTCACTCGAAGGCTTCGGCAATTTCTTTCTGGCGAGCCGACTGCCTGCTTTCACGCGCGCCTACCCCCGGCTTCGCATCGAACTGCTGACCATTCAGCAGATCGTCGCCTTGTCGCGCTGGGAGGCCGATCTTATCATCACGCTCAATCCGCCCAATCTGCCCAAATCCGACCGCAAAGAATTGGTGAATTACCGGCTGTTCGTCTATGGATCGCAGGAGTATCTCGCCAGCTCTCCCGAAATCCACAATCGCGATGATCTGGTCCGCCACCCCTTTTCCGGCTATATTGATGATCTGGTCTTCACCCGCGGCCTCGACTATTTGAGCGAAATCCTGCCGGGTTTGAGGCCAGCGCTGCAAAGCTCCAGCCTCTATGCGCAGATGGAATTCGCCTGTGCCGGGCATGGGTTGTGCGTCCTGCCCGCCTTCATTGCCCGCAGCCGTCCGCAACTGGTGCCTATCCTGCCGCACGAGATCATGCTTGAGCGAAGCTACTGGCTTGTCGAGCCTTCCCAGGGGGAAACGTCGCTGGCGGTCCATACAGCGGCAAGCTGGATACGTGAGCGCGTATCGGCCGAACGACACCTGTTCCAGTAATCGCAAAGCTGCGGCGGGCCGGAACCTTGCCGATCCTGCCATAAACCCAGCGGATGGCGGGGATAAAGACATACGATTTGATGGCGCTGCCGCGCGCTATTATTCCAGCAAATGAACCCAGCCGCCTTGCTGGCAAGAATTGTGTGGAGAGTATGACGTGACAATCCTCGGGATAGAATCGCTCGTTTATTGTGTCGACGATCTGGAACGGTGCGTCGATTTCTTTGAGGATTATGGCCTCAAAATCTATGATCGAACCAGCGACATGGTGCGTTATCGCCTGCCCGATACATCCAATGTCATATTACAACGGCTTTCGACCCACCCGATAGAGGGTTCGGAAATCGTCGGCATCGGCGTTCATGAGACTGTATGGGGTATTGATTGCCAGGCCGATCTCGACCGTCTGGCGGCACGCGTCGCGGCCGACCGGGATGTGCGCCGCGATCCTGACGGGACGGCGCATTTCATCGCTGATGGCGGCATTCCCATGGCGCTGCGCCTCTGGCCCACCTTCCGCATGCCGCAAACGTCTGTCGATCCGGTCAATTCGCCGGGGAACATCAACCGGCTCAATGTCCATCGCAAATGGATCGAGCGTGCCTATCCGAAGCGGCTCGGTCATGTCGTTTTCTTCGTCGCAGATACCGATGGCTGCGCCCAGTTCATGCGCGATCGCCTGGATTTCCGCCTGACGGATACGCAGCGTGGCTTCGGTTCCTATCTTCGCGCTGATGGCGCAAGCGATCACCATAACATCTTCTTCTATAGCTCAAACCTTCCCTTCGCGTCGGTGCAGGGCAAGACATCTTTCTGCCATACGAACTTCGCGGTCACCGATCTGGACGAGATCATGGCTGGCACCCTCTATATGCAGCGCCGGGGCTGGGCGAAATCGGAATGGGGGCTTGGCCGTCACCGGATTTCCTCGGGCCTGTTCAACTATATTCCCTGTCCGGCCGGAGGCGACGCCGAATATGGCGCGGATGTCGATGCATGTGACGACAATTGGGTCCCGCGCGATTTCGACGCGATGTTCGGCTTTGCCCAGTGGATGCACGACATCCCGCAATTCTGGTATGAAGGGCACGACTGGAGCGTAGGTTTCGCGCCCGGCTTCGTTCATGACCGGGGCGAGACAAAGCCGCGTCCTTATCTCGCGGCGGAAAAGCAGTTGGAAGCGCATCCGAGCGAAGTTCCGGCAGGTGATGAGCAGGTGGCGGCTGAATAGCCGCGCGATACACGCTCCCCAGGCACCGTTGGAGAATTTTTTCGGCTCAGGCCTTCATGGTCTGGGCCGGAACGCTGATGCTTGCATGCGCTCTCCCATGGTCTTCCCGATGAGCCAAACTATCGGTCCGGCTGATGCCGTTCATAACCAGCTTGCATTTGATCTGGCTGCTCTGTTCCTTATCGAGCGTAACTGAATGGCAAAGAAACTCCCAGGGCGAAGTCCCTGGAGGTCATTTGGGTTGGCAGTAAAGAAAAAACGTAAATTATACGCCGGGATCTATGTCCGGCGGAGAAGTTGGGCATTGCTGCCTGCTCTGAATTTATTGTCCGTTCATAGGATAGCCGGAATCGGCGAAATCAATCAGCCGCGAATATTGGCGGTTATGGGGGAGGAGTAATAGCCATGCGAACAACGAAGATGTTGGGCGTGTCGATCATTGCATTGACAATATCCACGCCTGTATGGGGACAGGAGCACGCCTCTGGTAATGACCAGAATGCGCCTGCTGCCGGAGTATCAGGTGCAAACGGCAGTTCCGCTTCCTCAGGCCAGATTGAGGATATTGTAGTCACGGCGCAACGGCGCAGTGAAAATTTGCAGCGTGTTCCGGTGTCGGTAACTGCCGTGACTGCGGAGGCCGTGCAGGCGCTCGGCGTCCGTGGCACGCAGGATCTCGCCGTGATCACCCCCGGTCTTAAAGTCACGATCTCGGTGGGAAATGCCACGCCATTCCTTCGCGGCGTCGGCGCACAATCAGTTGGTGCGGGGCAGGAATCTAGCATCGCCACTTATGTCGATGGCGTCTATATCGCGTCTCAAGCAGGCTCCGTGTTCGCACTCAACAATATAGAACGTATCGAAGTACTGAAGGGGCCACAGGGAACATTGTTTGGCCGCAATGCAACGGGCGGCCTTGTACAGGTGATAACGCGCGATCCCAGCCAGACGCCTTCGGTGGAGGCCAGCGTCGGCTACGATAATTTCGAAACACTGGAAACAAAGCTATACGCGACCGGAGGGATTGCACCAAATCTGGCGGTGGACTTCGCGGGCTATTATTCTCACCAGGGGCAGGGCTGGGGGAAGAACATCCCCACGGGTGAGGACGTCAACAGAACACCGCTTGATCTATCGTTGCGCACCAAATGGCTGTATGAGCCTGGTTCCGACACGCGGATCACGCTTTCGGCAGATTATTCCAAGACGCATTCAAGCAAGGCCGTCGCCGTCCGGGCGATCGAGGGCGTGGTGACTGCGACAGGATACCGGTTTAACGGCGGATTTTGGGATACCGCGAGCGATTACTTCTCCGATTCGCGTGTCGAAGCCTGGGGTGGTAGCCTGAAGGTAGAACAGGGGCTCGGCGACATTCGCCTGCTCAGCATCTCTGCATATCGCAACACGAAGGGTTTTCAAAGTTTTGACCAGGACGCCAGTCCAACGCCTGGCCTGGTGATTGCCTTGCAACCACGCGAAAAGCAGTTCTCCCAGGAACTGCAACTTCTGTCGGACGAGAGCAGCCCGATCAAATGGATTTTCGGCCTTTATTACTTCCGTAACGATGCCAGAACCAATCCCAACGCGACGGTTTACCCGTTCCTCTCGCACCAGCCCGGTCCTATTGATCAGATCACCAATGCTCGTCAGGTGACCACATCGCTGGCAGCCTATGCACAAGCGACGGTTCCGCTGGGTGAGGACACGAATCTTACGGGTGGCATTCGCTACACGCGTGATCGCCGCCGGTTGAGCGGATATAACCAGACTATCCTGACTTTCGCAGACGTTGCGCTTCCGCGAACCGTCGCGGAGCCTCAAAAGGTGACGGACAGCCAGCCCAGCTGGCGCCTGTCTCTCGACCATCACTTCACGCCTGACCTGATGGTCTATGCGTCCTACAATCGTGGCTTCAAAAGCGGGACGTTCAACTTGAATGCCCTTACAGCCCCTCCGCTCGAGCCCGAAAGGATCGATGCCTTCGAGGGAGGGTTGAAGGTCGATGCGCTCGACCGCCATTTGCGGCTGAATATTGCTGGGTTCTATTATGACTACAGCAATATCCAGTTGACGCGTACATTGTCCGGCACGCTCCAGATCCTTAATGCGGCATCAGCCAAGATCTACGGCGCTGAGGCTGAATTGACGGCAATTCCGTTTCAAGGATTGACGCTGCGAGGCTCACTTTCCTTGATGCATTCGCGCTACACATCTTTCCCCGATGCGGTTCTGATCACGCCCAACAGGGACCCGGTAACCGGGCAATTGACAGGAGGCAACTCCATCAGCTCCTTCGATGCGTCAGGCCGTCACACCATCAATGCTCCAGATTATACCTTCAATCTTGGCGCAACTTATGAAACCGCTCTTGGCGGCGGGACGCTTTCACTGAGCGGGAATTACTATCGCAGCGCACGCTGGTTCCCGGAGGCGGACAACCGTATCTTCCAGCCGGGGTATGAACTTGTGTCCGCCGAAATCGGTTATTCTTTCCCCGGCGATCATTACAAGGTGCGCTTGTGGGGCCGGAACCTCACCAACTCCAAGGTTTATGGTCTTTTGAGCGAGCAGGAATTGGTGGACGGCGGGTCCGTCTTCGAACCGCGCACCTATGGCATAGCGGTGAGCGCCCGCTTCTGAGGCGCTCATACCGTCCGCGCGCAGGGCATTGCGTTGTCTTGCGCGCGGAACCAGCCTCAAGTGTTGGAAGCGCTTTGCGGTCAATCCCCGTATATGTCGCTAAGCCATTGAGGCGGGTGGCTAAGCCACTCGGCTGAACCGCTGTCCTTTTATCACTCGCCCTTCGTTTCAGCAGATGCCGTTTTCCGTGGTGCTGCCCGGCGCTTCGCCTTTGCCTTGGGCGGAGTGGGTGCATCAGCTGCCGCCGCTGCCTTATCCTGCCCCTTCGGGCTTGCGATCGAGAGGCGCTTGCGCGCCTTCGCCTTGGCATCGGCGGTGGGTTTTTCCGCTGCCTTGCTCTTGACGTCCTTGTTCGGGGAAGCGGCTGGCGCTTTCACCGGCGCGGCCGTAGCGGGCTTTGCTGCCGCTTTGGGCTGTTCGGGCGGCGCGCTTTGCGCAGGCGTAGTTTCCGCATTGCCCGCAGGGGTCTTGCGGCCAAGGCCAAGCCGCTGGGCAACGCCACGGCGCGCTTCGGAATAGTTGGGCGCAACCAGGGGGTAGGATTTGGGCAGCTTGTAGCGCTGGCGATATTCGTCCGCCGTCAATCCATTGGCCTCAAGATGCCGCTTCAATGTCTTGTAAGGCTGACCATTGATCAAGCTCAATATATGGTCAGGCGATGACAAGCTCTTGCGGATCGACACGGCCGGGACATATTCCGGCTCCGCAGCCCCCGCCTCTTCGGCCGGATTTTGCAACAGCGCCGCGCGCGTCGACCTGATCAAATCGGCCAGGCTCTCGCTCGGAACATTGTTCTTGGAAACATAGGCGCTCAAAAGTTGAACGGTAAGTGCCGTAATGTCGGGCTGTAGTTCATCGGGCATCGTGGGGCATCCATCCGCAGGGAAGAGAAGGCAAGCTCTTAGCTTGTCCTGACCTTCGATGTAAATGGTGCCCTGCTCGTCTGTCACGGCTATAGCGATGTTAGCAGGCGAGGCGTCCTGTGCAGGATCAACTCTGTACCTTGACGGCGCTGGTCAGCTTTGTTCCTCCGGCCAGTAAAGCCGCATGGGATTGTCGACCAGCAGCTTGCGCTGAAGTTCGGCCGTTGGCGCGATGCGGGGGATCATGTCCACCAGCAACCCATCGTCGGGAATGGCCTTTTCCATATTTGGGTGAGGCCAGTCAGTGCCCCATAGCACGCGGTCAGGATAATCTTCCACCAGCGGCGCGACGGAACGGGCGAAATCATCCCAGGGCGGGCCTTTCGGGTCTAGCCGATCGGGGCATGTGACCTTGGTCCAGATGTCGTCCCGGCTGTCGAGTAATGAGCGGAAGGCGCGCATGTCGGCACCGTCCGGCCCCTGGGATACGTCAGGGCGGCCCATATGATCGATGACGATCAAGGCCGGAATGGCGTCTAGGAAGGGGCGCATTTCCTCCAATATGTCCGCTTCGAAATAGACGACGACATGCCAGTCCAGCGGCTGGACGCGGCGGGCGACTTCCAGAAACTTGTCCTTGGGCGCGTCGTCGACAAGGCGTTTGAGGAAATTGAAGCGGACGCCGCGCATGCCGCCTTCATGCAGCTTTTCCAGCTCCGCATCGCTAATCGCGGGATCGACCACGGCGACGCCGCGCGCCTTTCCTTCCGAACGGGCGATGGCATTCAGCGTCGCACTGTTGTCGGTGCCGTGGCAACTCGCCTGGACGATGACGTTGCGGGAAAAGCCCAGCCGGTCGCGCAGGGCGAACAGCATGTCCGGGCCAGCATCTTCCGGCAAATATTTGGCCTTCGGGCTGAACGGGAATTGCGCCATCGGGCCAAATACATGGCAATGCGCATCAACCGCGCCCGGCGGCGGTGTGAAGCGCGGAATTGACGGATTGGCGTGCCAGCTGACGATGCGGTCCGTCATGCGAAAATTTCTCCATCCATGAGCTTGCGGGCGGTGCGAAGCATGGCGGCGCTGGTGATATTGCCGCTTTCGTCCAGTTCCATGACGCAGGTGGTTTCGCCGGTCGGATGTTCGACCGGCAGCGTCTTGCGGTTACCGTCCGGGATGGCGGCGACCTCGGCGGCAGGCGACCCTTCGATCAGGCAGGCGGTGGCGACGCTCACCGCGCCCAGCACCCCAATTGAGGCATGGGCGCGATGGGGGATGAAGCTGCGCACCGTGACAGCGCCGCCATTGCGCGGCGGGGCGACGAGCATCATCTTCGGCACCGACTTGTCCTTGACGTCGCCCAGGTTCATGCGTTCGCCGACAGCGAGGCGGATCTTTTCGATGCGCGCCTTCAACGCGCGGTCATTGTCCAGCGTCTCACGGTCTTCATAGCCGGTGACGCCGACATCTTCCGCCTTCATGACGACGCATGGCATGCCATTGTCGATCAGGGTGACGCGCACGCCCTCGACTTCATCGAAGGCGTTGCCGGTGGGGAGAAGCGCGCCGCAGGAGGAACCGGCGGTGTCGCGAAATTCCAGCGGGATGGGCGCGGCGGTGCCGGGCACACCGTCTATCCTGGCGTCGCCGTCATAGCGGACCTTGCCACCGGGCGTCTGGACCGTGGCGATGGCGATCTGGCCGGTATTTTCCATATAGATGGCGACACGGGTCTCGCCTTCGCTGGCGGGGATGAGGCCGCGCTCTATGGCGAAGGGGCCGACGCCTGCGAGGATGTTGCCGCAATTCTGGGCGTCGGTCACGATGGCCTGATCCACGAAGACCTGGAGGAAAAGATAATCGACATCGACGCCTTCGCGGTCGGATTTCTTCACGACCGCGACCTTGCTGGTCAGCGGATCGGCGCCGCCCATGCCGTCGATCTGGCGCGGGTCGGGGGAACCCATGATGCGCAGGAGAAAGGTGTCGCGGGCGGCTGGATCGGCGGGGAGGTCCTGAGCGAGGAAATAGCCGCCCTTCGACGTGCCGCCGCGCATCCACATGACGCGGGCTTGGGTGGATGGGGTCACTTCAACCTCCGTTCGCTTCGAGCGTAGTCGAGAAGCGGTTAGCGCGTTTCCATCGTTTCTCGACTATGCTCGAAACGAACGGCTTTGGGACTCAGATATATTTCAGTCCCATCTCTTCCAGGCGGGGGCGCATATTGTAGATGTCGAGGCCGAGTTCACCAGCGGCAAGGCGGACGCGCTTGGCTTCTTCGGCGGCTTCGCGCGCCTGCGCCTTTTCCAGCACGGCGGCGGCATCGGCGCGCGGGACGATGCAGACGCCGTCATCGTCGGCGATGATGACGTCGCCCGGATTGACGAGGGCGTTGGCGCAGACGACCGGGACGTTGACGCTGCCCAGCGTGTTCTTGACCGTGCCCTGGGCATGGACGGCCTTCGACCAGACCGGAAAGTGCATGGCGGTGAGATCGCGAATGTCGCGCACGCCCGCGTCGATGACGAGGCCGCGGCAGCCGCGCGCCTGGGCGGAGGTGGCGAGCAGGTCGCCGAAATAGCCGTCGGTGCAGGGGCTGGTGGGCGCGAGGAGGAGGATGTCGCCTTCCTTCAACTGCTCGATCGCGACATGGACCATCCAGTTGTCGCCGGGAGGGGCGGAGATGGTGACGGCGCTGCCCGCGATGCGCGCGCCTGCGTAGATGGGGCGCATATAGGGGGCGAGGAGGCCGGTGCGGCCCTGCGCTTCATGGACGGTGGCGACGCCGCATCTGGCGAGGCCGTCGATGACGGAAAGCTCTGCCCGTTCGATATTCTGGACGACGATGGCGGACATGATCCCTTTTCCTCTCTCGCGAAATCACGAGTGAAATGGAGCCTTGGAACGAATTCCTCCAATTTGATCTATGTGCTTCCTATTAGTTTTTGCTAATCGTCGATCATGAGTCCCGACCAGTTCAATATCCGCCATCTGGCCGCCATGGCGGCGGTGGTGGAGCAGGGGAGCGTCAGCCTGGCGGCGCGGTCTGTGAACTTGACGCAGCCTGCGGTGACGCAGGGCATCGCCAAGCTGGAGGCGCAGTTGGGCCTGCCCCTGTTCGAACGGCAACCAGGCGGAATGGCCCCCACGGAGGCGGCAGGCAGGCTGGCCCCGCGTGTCGAGGCGGCGCTGCGGCTGATCGGCAGCAGCCGGGTGACGGCGGCGCAGATACGCGCCTTCGTCGCGCTGGCGCGGGCGGGGAGCTATGCGGCGGCGGCGGCGGAAGCGGGGGTGACGGAGCCTTCGCTGCACCGGGCGGTGGGCGATCTGGGCCTGGCGATGGGATACAGGCTGGCGGACCGGCGGGGGCGCGGGCTGGTGCTGACGCGGCAGGGGGCGATGCTGGCGCGGCGGCTGAGGCTGGCGCTGGCGGAGCTGCGTTCGGGGCTGGACGATCTGGCGGAATTGAAGGGGCAGGAGAGCGGGAGGATCGTGGTCGGGGCGATGCCGCTGTCGCGCGCGCGGCTGCTGCCCCGTGCGATCGCACGCTTCCGGGCGGACTTTCCGCGGGTGCATATCAATGTGCATGAGGGGTCGCATGCCGAACTGGTTGGGCCGCTGCGCGATGGCGAGGTGGACATGATGATCGGCGCGCTGCGCGACCGGTCGATCGGCCAGGATCTGGATCAGCGGCCCTTATTCGAGGACAGGCCGACGATATTGGCGCGCGCGGGGCATCCGCTGGCCAAGGGGTGGGACGCCGCCGCGTTGCGGCGCTTTCCCTGGATATTGCCGCCCGAAGGCGCGCCGCTGCGCCGGTTGTGGCAGCATATGTTCGAGGCGCTGGGCGGCGACCTGCCGCAGGTGCCGATCGAATGCGGGTCGGTGATGACGATCCGCGAACTGCTGGTGGGCGGAGATTATCTGACGATGCTGTCGGTCGACCAGCTCGCGCTGGAACTGGATGCGGGGCTGGTGGCGGATATCGGCCCGGCCCCCGGCGCGATCAGCCGCACGATCGGGTTGACGACGCGGGCGGACTGGCGGCCGACGCGGCTGCAACAGCGCTTCATGGCGGCGGTCGAGGCGGAGGTCGGCGATCTTAATTCGTAAAATCTAATAGGAAGTCCGTGGATTCGATTGGCCGGGATCGTGCCGATGAGTCATGCCTGCGTCCATGGAGCAGGAAGTCGGTCTGATCGGATTTGGCGAGGCGGGTTCGACCTTCGCATTGGCGGGCGATTGGCGCGCGCGGGCGCATGTGTTCGACGCGAAGACCAATAGCCCCGGCGACCGGGACGCGATGCTGGCCGCCTATGGCGCGGCGCATGTGCTGGGCGCGCGCTTTATGGAAGATGCGCTTTCGGGCGTTGACCTCGTGCTTTCGCTGGTGACGGCGGATCAGGCCCCGGCCGTGGCGGAAGCGGCGGCGGAATGCCTGGCGCCCGGCGCGATCTATTGCGACCTCAACAGCGTCGCGCCGCAGACCAAGCAGGCGGCGGCGCAGGTGATCGAGGCGGCGGGCGGCCATTATGTCGACGTAGCGGTGATGGCGCCTGTCGATCCGGCGCGGCTTTCGGTGCCGCTGCTGTTGAGCGGGGCGCAGGCGGAGCAGGCGAAGGCGCGGCTCGGCGCTCTGGGCTTTGCGAATATGCGGGTGGCCGGGGAAGCGGTGGGACGCGCTTCGGCGATCAAGATGATCCGGTCGGTGATGGTGAAGGGCATGGAAGCGCTGACCGCCGAATGCGTGCTGGCGGCCGAAGCGGCGGGCGTGCGCGCGGAAGTGCTGGCGTCGTTGGACGCGAGCGAGAAAGCGAAGCCCTGGGAAGCGCGGGCGGACTATAATCTGGACCGCATGCTGGTGCATGGCATCCGCCGCGCGGCCGAGATGGAAGAGGTGGTGAAGACGCTGGAAGCGCTGGGCACCGGAGCGGCGATGACGCGCGGGACGGTGGAGCGGCAGCGGGCGATCGGCGCCCTGGGAGTGAAGGCCCCGCCTGCCGGGATCGAGGGGAAGGTTGCGGCCATTCGCGATTCCGGGGCTTCGGTTTTGGACGGCGGGGCTGGGGCGTAAGTTTCGGAGAGTTGAGTGCTCCTGCCTGCGCAGGGGCATGTTAGAATGGGAAGAGGAACGCGATGAGCCTGATTATCGACTGCCACGGCCATTATACGGTGCTTCCCAAGGGGCATGACGCCTGGCGGGAGGAGCAGAAGGCGGCGTTCAAGGCGGGCACCGTGCCGCCCCCTTATCCTGAGATCAGCGACGATGAGATTCGCGACACGATCGAATCCAACCAGCTGCGCCTGATCAAGGAGCGCGGCGCTGACCTGACGATCTTTTCGCCCCGCGCTTCGGCCATGGCCCCGCATGTGGGCGATGCGGAGGTCGCGAAGGAATGGGCGATGCGCTGCAACGACCTGATCGCGCGGGTGGTGGGGTTGTTCCCGGAGACGTTCGCCGGCGTGTGCATGCTGCCGCAATCGCCGAAGGCCGACATGGCGAACAGCATCGCCGAACTGGAACGCTGCGTCGGCATGGGGTTCATCGGCTGCAACCTCAATCCCGATCCGGGCGGCGGCCATTTCCAGCATCCGCCGTTGACCGATCGCTACTGGTATCCTTTTTACGAGAAGATGGTCGAACTGGACGTTCCGGCGATGATCCATGTGTCGGGCAGCTGCAATCCGGCGATGCATGCGACTGGCGGCTATTATATCGCAGCCGACACGATCGCCTTCATGCAGTTGCTGGAGGGCGACCTGTTCAGGGATTTCCCGGCGCTGCGCTTCATCATCCCGCATGGCGGCGGCGCGGTGCCCTATCATTGGGGGCGGTATCGCGGCCTTGCCGACATGCTGAAGAAGCCCAGCCTCGACACGCATCTGATGAACAACATCTTCTTCGACACATGCGTCTATCATCAGCCGGGCATCGACCTGCTGGCGGATGTGATCGACAACAAGAACATCCTGTTCGGATCGGAAATGGTCGGCGCGGTGCGCGGGATCGATCCCACTACCGGCCATTATTTCGACGACACCAAACGCTATGTCGACGCGCTGGACATCAGCGAGGCCGAGCGCCACGCGATATTCGAAGGCAATGCCAGGCGCGTCTTCCCCCGGCTGGACGCGCAGTTGAAGGCGCGCGGCCTGTGAGAGCTTCCACACCCCCCATATATCCCTGTGGGGGGTGGGCCTGTCTCCCGTCCCTCTGTTGGAAGGAAGGGGCGGGAGATGGGTTTCCCCTAATTGCGAGGTTGGCCGCATGAGCGACATTCACGAATATCTGGCCCAGTTCGACGATATTCCCGGCACCCGTGTCTATACCGCCCGGCGGGCGCGGCAGGGATATTGGATGAACCAGTTTGCCATGAGCCTAATGAAGGCGGAAAACCGCGAGCGGTGGAAGGCGGACGAGCGCGCCTATATCGACGAATGGCCGATGACCGACGAGCAGAAGCAGGCGATATTGGACCGCGACTATAACCGCTGCCTGGACCTGGGCGGGAACATCTATTTCCTGGCCAAGGTGTTTTCCACCGATGGGCTGTCCTTCCTACAGGCGGTGGGGACCATGACGGGCATGAGCCCGGAAGATTATCAGGCGATGATGGTGGCCGGGGGGCGCTCGCCCGAAGGCGTCCGTTCGATAAAGGAGAAACGCTGATGGCCCGCATTACTGCTGGCGTTGCGACCAGCCACGTACCGGCCATCGGCGCGGCGATGGATCTGGGCAAGACGGCCGAGCCCTACTGGCAGCCGGTGTTCGCGGGCTATGACTGGTCGCGGCAGTGGATCGCGCAGGAAAAGCCCGACGTGGTGGTGCTGGTCTATAATGACCATGCCTCCGCCTTCGACATGAAGATCATCCCGACCTTCGCGATCGGCTGCGCGGACCGCTACGGCATTTGCGATGAAGGCTGGGGCCCGCGCCCTGTGCCCGATGTGGAGGGGCATGCGGACCTGGCCTGGCATATCGCGCAGAGCCTGATCCTGGACGAATTCGACATGACCATGATCAATGAGATGGATGTCGACCATGGGCTGACGGTGCCGCTGAGCCTGATGTTAGGGCAGCCTGAGGCATGGCCGGTCAAGGTGATACCGCTGGCGGTGAATGTCGTCACCTATCCGCCGCCGTCTGGCAACCGCTGCTGGATGCTGGGCGAGGCGATCGCGCGGGCGGTGGAAAGCTTCCCGGAAGATCTGAACGTACAGGTGTGGGGCACGGGCGGCATGAGCCACCAGTTGCAGGGTCCGCGCGCCGGGCTGATCAACGCGGAGTGGGACAACCGTTTCCTGGACCTGATGAGCGCGGAGGATGACGGCGCGCTGCGGGCGATCCCGCACATCGAATATCTGCGCGAGACCGGGTCCGAAGGGATCGAGATGGTGATGTGGCTGATCATGCGCGGCGCGCTGGGCAGGAAGGTCAGGCCGCTGCACCGCCATTATCATGTGCCCGCGAGCAATACGGCTGTCGGGCATCTGGTGCTGGAGCCGGTTATCTGAATCCTCCCCTCCCGCTTGCGGGAGGGGGACAAAGTAAGGAGTTCCCCCATGCGTATAGCCCTTGCCGGTGCAGGTGCCTTTGGTGAAAAGCATCTGGACGGCCTCAAGAATATCGACGGCGTGACCGTCACCTCGCTCGTCGGCCGCCGCCTGGAAGCGACCCAGGCGATCGCTGACAAATATGGGATCGGGCACGCGACGACCGAACTGGACGACACCCTGGCGCGCGACGATGTGGACGCTGTGATCCTGTGCACGCCCACCCAGATGCATGCGGCGCAGGCGATCGCCTGCATGGACGCGGGCAAGCATGTCCAGGTGGAAATCCCGCTCGCCGACAGCTGGGCCGATGCGCAGGCGGTGCTGGCCAGGCAGCAGGAAACCGGCCTCACCTGCATGGTCGGGCATACGCGGCGGTTCAACCCCAGCCATCAATGGGTGCACAACCGCATCAAGGCGGGCGAGTTCAACGTCCAGCAGATGGACGTGCAGACCTATTTCTTCCGCCGCAAGAACATCAATGCGAAGGGTGAGCCACGGTCCTGGACGGACCATCTGCTGTGGCACCATGCGGCGCACACGGTGGACCTGTTCGCCTATCAGGCCGGGAAGATCGTGGACGCCCATGCGATGCAGGGGCCAATCCACCCGGATCTGGGGATCGCCATGGACATGTCGATCCAGTTGAAAAGCGAAACGGGGGCGATCTGCACGCTGTCGCTCAGCTTCAACAATGACGGGCCGCTGGGGACCTTCTTCCGCTATATCGGCGACACGGGCACCTATATCGCGCGCTATGACGACCTGGTGAACGGCAAGGAAGAACCGATCGACGTGTCCAAGGTAGCCGTGTCGATGAACGGGATCGAATTGCAGGACCGCGAATTTGTGAGCGCCATCCGCGAGGGGCGCGAGCCCAATTCGAGCGTGGCGAAGGTTTTCGACTGCTATCGCGTGCTTGGCGAACTGGAAAAGCAGCTGGGGTAACGCCCGACCCTCCCCGTCGAGGGATGGGGAGGGTTTACGCCGTCAGCAACGGATGCCGCATCCGCAGGTCGTCCATCAGCGTCTCGACAACGGCGATTTCCTGTGCCGAACCCGCCGGGGTGATCGCCCAGTTGCAATGCGGATGCGTGTCGCGGCTGTAGAGGCGCACGCGGCCGATCACCTTGCGCCAATGATGCTTGCTGCGGCCATGGTCGCGGACCAGCCGGGCGACGAGCATGTCGATGATCCCGTCAGCCGTCATCTTCGATCCTCTCTCCGCCGATCCAGCGGCCGGGCAGTTCCAGATAGGCCTCCAGCTCGCGCCAGTGGCGGGCCCAGCCGGGGCCCCTGCGATCCTCCGGCACATGAGCCTCGACCATGCGGCGGGCGCGGGCGACGGGATTGTCCGGGCGGTCCCTCAACCGGTCGAGAATCTGACGGATGTCCTCGCTCATCAGCCGCTGATAGCCCGGCCCTTGCCCGCGCGCCAGCCACGGGGCGACTGGCCGGTGTGGCGGGCGAAGAAGCGGGAGAAATAGGCCGGGTCCTCAAAGCCGATGGCATAGCCCACCTCCGCAACCGAAAGATTGGAATAGAGCAGCAGGCGGCGCGCTTCGAGCAGGGCGCGCTCGTCCAGCATGGCGGCGGGGGAAAGGCCCGCGACACGGGCGCAGGCCTGACGCAGCGCGGTTTCGCTGACGCCCAGCGCGCGGGCATGGGCGGCGACGGGCTCACGCTGGCGGAAGCGCTGCTCGATCCGCTCGCGCAGCCGGGCGACGAGGCGGGCGGAGCGGCCGCCCGTGACCGTGCCCGCGCTGGCCGGAGCGGCGCGGCGGAGCGTCTGGACCATCAGCCACAGCAGAAGCGCTTCGACCGCGGCGCGGCGGCCGGGGCCGGACCAGGCGAGTTCCTGCCCCAGACGCTCGATCGCCGTTTCCATTTCCTGAAGGTCGCCGCCCGGCACGGGCACGGCGCGTGGCGTCTGGAACAGGGGCTGGAGTTCGGCGTCGCGATCGAGCAGAAGCTGAAGATAGCTGCCCGCGATGGTCGTCACCCAGCCGCGGGATTCGCGGTGCCAGACGAAACCATGGATGATGCCCGCCGGGATGATCAGCAGGCACGGCGCGTCGAAGGCGACCGCGCCGCCATCCGCGCGCATCGATCCGCCCCCTTCCGCGATCAGGATCATATGGTTGAGGTCGCGATGGACATGCGGCTGGATCGTCCACTCGCTGGGCCGGGAGCGGTCGTCCAGGCTTTCGACATGGACAAAGCCTTCCTCCACCCCGCGCTGGGGCTCTCCATAGAGATAGAAGGTTGGAACGGGTGCGGTCATGGCCACCTGAAAAGCTGACGGATCGTCCAACTTATACGCCGGTAGCGCCATGTCCGGCAAGCAGCGCTTGCGCCAAGATGCCCCGCATAGTGAGCGGAGAGGAGACATTCATGAAAACGCAGATCGCCATCGTCGGCGCGGGACCGTCAGGATTGTTGCTGGGTCACTTGCTGCGCGCCGAAGGACTGGACGTCGTGGTGGTGGAACGCGCGTCCGCCGATTATGTGCTGGGACGCATCCGCGCGGGCGTTCTGGAACGCACGACCACGGACCTGATGGACCGGCTGGGCCTGGGCGAGCGGATGCACCGCGAAGGGTTGCCGCATGACGGTTTCAACCTGGCCGATGGCGAGCGGCTGATCCGCATCGATATCAAGGCGCTGACGGGGAAGCAGGTGATGGTCTACGGCCAGACCGAATTGACCCGCGACCTGATGGATGCGGCGCCCGGACGCGACTTGCAGGTGATCTACGAGGCGGGCGACGTGACGCTGCACGATGTCGAAGGGGATGCGCCTTACCTCACCTATGTGAAGGACGGCAAGGCGGAGCGCATCGACGCGCAGTTCATCTGCGGCTGCGACGGCTTTCACGGACCTTCGCGCCAAGCGTTCCCGGCATCGGTGGCGCGGGCTTATGAGAAGGTGTATCCCTTCGGCTGGCTCGGCATCCTGGCCGATGTGCCGCCGTGCAACCATGAACTGATCTACGCCAATCATGAAAATGGCTTCGCGCTGGCGTCGATGCGGTCGGAAACGCGCAGCCGCTATTATATCCAGGTCCCGCTGGACGAGAAGGTGGAGGATTGGCCCGACGACCGGCTGTGGGACGAACTGGCGGTGCGGCTTGGGCCGGAGGCTGGCGCGCGCATCACGCGCGGTCCGGCGCTGGAAAAGTCGATCGCGCCGCTGCGGTCCTTCGTGTTCGAACCGATGCGGCACGGGCGGCTGATGCTGGCGGGCGACAGCGCCCATATCGTGCCGCCGACCGGAGCCAAGGGTTTGAACCTTGCGGCGTCGGACGTCTATTATCTGTCCGAAGCGCTGATCGGCTATTTCCGGCGCGGCGATGCGGACGGGATCGCGGGCTATTCGGACCGGGCATTGGCGCGCATCTGGAAGTCGGAACGCTTTTCCTGGCAGCTGACGATGCTGATGCATCGCTTCCCTGGCAACGATGCCTTCGACCGACGCATGCAGGTGGCTGACCTGGACTATATCGCATCTTCCGTGGCGGCGCAGACCACTATCGCGGAGAATTATGTGGGGTTGCCGCTGTAAGAAATAACGTGCCTCCGCCGTCGCAGGGGCACGTTCGATATCCTACTTGGCCGCCGCCGCAGGGCGGAGCAGCAGCAGCGCGGCGGCGGCGAAGAGGGAGCCGCATCCCATCACCAGCGCGACCAGCGGCAGACCGAAATTCAGGCTGAACAGCAATCCGGCGATGATCGGCCCCAGCGCCGCGCCGCCCCGGCCGATACCGATCACGACGCCGGTGCCGCCGCCCCGCACGGATGTGGGGAAGGATTGGGCGATGATCGCATAAAGGCCGACCACGGCCGCATTGGTGAAGAAACCGGCGGCGGCGGCGACAAGCGCCAGCCCGGACAGGCTGGACTGGCCCTGACCGAACAGCGTCACCATCACGGCCGATATCAGCATGGCGGCGATCACCAGGACCCGGACGGGAATGCGCCAGCTCAGCATGCTGAGCAGCAGCGCCCCTCCAAGCCCGCCGACATTGGCCCAGACCAGCACGCCGCCCGCCGCCGAAGGAGCAAAGCCCATGTCCACGACGATCTTGGGCACCCATTTCAGGATGAAATAGAAGGTCATGATATGGGCGAAATAGGATGCCGTGAGCAGGAGCGTGATCCGCAGCAGGCCGGGGGAGAAGAGGGCGGCGAAGGAGGCTTTGGGCGCGGCGGCATCCGGCGGGGAAAGCGCGTCCACGGCGCTGTGCCCCATGCGGACGAGCAGCGCATTCACCTTCGCCAGCACATTTTGCGGCCGCTTTTGCAGCAGGAAGCCAATGGATTCAGGCAGCAGGAAGAATGCCAGCGGCAGGAAGATGCCGGTCACGATCGCCCCGAACAGGAAGACGTCGCGCCATCCGCCCGCCACCAGCAGCATGGAGGCGATCGACCCGCCCAGGATCGCGCCGATCGGATAGCCCGCCGCCATCAGGGCCACGGCCAGGCTGCGGGTGCGGGCATTGGCGAGTTCCGCGACCATGGCGTTGGTGCAGGCCAGCATGCCGCCGATGCCAAGGCCGGTGACCAGCCGCACGGCCGACAGCGACACGACGCTGTTGGAAAAGGTCGCCGCCAGCATGCCGCTCGCCATGACGATCAGGCAAAGGAGGATGGTTGGCCGCCGTCCGATCCGGTCTGCCAGATTGCCCAGCAGCACCGATCCCCCCGCCATGCCTATCAGTTCCATCGACAGGACGATGCCCAGGGCCGCACGATCGACGCCCCATTCGGCGGCGATGCCGGGAGAGGCGAAACTGATCGCCAGCACGTCGAACCCGTCGAGCGCGTTCAGCAGGATGCAGAGGATGATCGCCGCGATCTGCATTCGCCCCAATGGGGCCTCATCCAGAAGGCGCCTGATGTCCGTGCCGTTCGAAGCCATCCCTCAATCCCATCCCTGTTTTGATATTTCTTCAGCTCACCACGAATTTAGCTCACCGCGAAAAGGTCCAGCCGCACATGATCGCGATAGCGCCCGCCAGTGCACACGAAGACGGTGCGCCCCAGCCAGGCGTGGGGACCCTCGCTCGCCACTTCGAAACGGGGCGTGGCGCGGAAATAATAGAGCGCCGGATCGACCTCCTCACCCGCGGCGATGCGCGCCAGGACGGGCGCGGGGCCGTGGCGGTAGCCGGGGTTGATGACTGAAATGATCGCGCCGTCGCTCGCCTCTATCGAATAGCGGGCGAGGATGTCGGCGGTGCCGTCCGGGCGGATCGATTGCCAGTCCGCGCCGCCGGGCAGCACCTTGCCCGTAAGGCGCGGGCCTTCCACCGTGCCGCCTGTGATGGGGATGACACGCTTGCGCACGCCATCAACAAGGCCCAGTTCCTGCGGCGGGGCGATGAGCACGCGCAGCCGCATCGCCAGCGTCAGCTGCGGCACGGCGAGCGCCGGGGGCTCCGCGGCGGCGGCCGATGTGGCGGTGCTGGCGAGCGCGACGCCGGGGATCGCCTTCAACAGCTCACGGCGTTCCACCGGGTTCGTCACGCGTCATCCTTTCCAAACAGCAGGTTCAGGGCATTGTCCCGCAGGATCGGATCGCGCAGATGCGGCTTGAATCCGGCCTCATCGAAAGCGGCGATCCATTTGCCGGGCGGGATCAGGGGGAAATCGGACCCGAACAGGAATTTGTGGCCAAGCTGGCCATTGGCGTAGCGGATGATCTGTTCGGGGAAATAGCGCGGGCTCCAGCCGCTCAGGTCGATGAAGATGTTGGGCTTGTGCAGCGCCATGGAAAGAGATTCATCCGTCCATGGCCAGCCGGGATGGGCGAGGATGATCTTCATGTCCGGGAAATCGACCGCGACGTCATCCACCAGCATCGGCTGGCCATATTTCAGGCGGATGCCGCCGCCCGCAGGCATGCCGCTGCCCATCCCGCTATGGCCGGTGTGGAAGATGACCGGCAGCCTGTAATGGTCGATTACCTCATAAAGCGGCCAGGCCATGCGGTCACCCGGATCGAAATTCTGGATGGGCGGGTGGAATTTGAACCCGCGCACGCCGTGATTTTCGATGAGGTCGCGCGCTTCGATCGCGCCGCGCTTGCCCTTGTGCGGGTCGATGGAGGCGAAGGCGATCATGATGTCGCTATTGTCGGCGGCCGCCTGCGCTATCTCCTCATTGCGGATGCGCTTGATGCCCGTGCCTGCCTCCATGTCCACGGTGAACATGACGAAGCCGATCTGCCGCTCGCGGTAGTAAGCGATTGTTTCGGGGATGGTCGGGCGGCGGCGCGGGGCCTTGAAATAGTGCGTGGCGGCGTCGGCGAATTCGCCGAAGATCGGGTCTTCGGGGTCATGGCAGCTTACCTCGGCGTGGACATGAATGTCGATCGCCTTGAGCTTTGCGAAGGCCTCGCGCGCCGCTGCCATGATCCCTCCCAATGTTAGACTCCCGTTCGCTTTGAGCGAAGTCGAGAAGCGCTGCATGACGTCTCCCGGCTGCGCTCGTCACGAACGGGGTAAGTGCAATTATACCTTCGCCGCCGTCAGCATGAGGGCGTCGAGCGCGATCGCGCCTTTTCCTTCAGGATAGACGATGACGGGGTTGAGGTCGATCTCGCGGATCGCGGGTTCGGCGATCAGCACCCGGCCCAGGGTCGCGATGATCTTCGCCACCGCTTCGACGTCGAGCGCGGGGGAGCCCCGGAAGCCGCGCAGCAATGCGGACTGTTTGAGCTTGTGCAGTTCGGCCGTGATCGCATCGATCGTGAGATCGGGCGTGAGCAGGCGCACATCTTGCAGGATTTCCGCCGTGACGCCGCCGAAGCCCGCCAGGATCACCGGGCCCCATTCGGGATCGCTTTTCGCACCTATGATGAGTTCGACCCCGCGCTCGCCCATGCCCTCCAGCAACGCGCCCTCCAGCGTCAGAGCGGCGTCATAGGCGGACACATTGGCGTAGAGGCGGTCCCATCCGGCCCGCAGTTCGTCCGCGTCGCGCAGGTTGAGGACGACGCCGCCCGCGTCGCTCTTGTGGCTGAGGCGGGCGGATTGCGCCTTCAGCGCGACCGGATAGCCGATCTGTCCGGCGGCGGTCAGCGCTTCCTCGACGCTGGTGCAGAATGCGCCCCTCGGGAAGGGGATGCCCAACGGACCGAGGATCTGCTTGGCGCGATATTCCGGGACGACGCCGCCCGCCTGTGGCAGGCCCGGCGCGGGCAGCGGCGAGCTGTCGCCTTCGGAGAAATCGCGGCGAGCATGCTCGTTAAGGCGTTTCAGCGCCCGCAGCGTGCGTTCGGTCGAGGGGAAATAGGGGATGCCATCGGCGCGCAGCTGATCGATATAGGCGGCGGTAATGTCCGCGCCTTCATCGAGCCCGGCGAAGATGACGGGCTTTTGCGGCTTCAGTTCCTCGACAGCGCGCAGGATCGGCGGAAGCTTGATCGCGGCGGTGACCGGATCATTCTGAATGATGCCGACGACCACGCTGCCGAAACGGTCGTCGCCGAACAGCGCGGCAAGGGTGCGGTAGTAGAGGTCGGGTTCGACCAGCCCCTGCGCCGTCATGTCGAGCGGGTTGGAAACGCCCACGAAATCGGGAAGCGCCGCGCGCAGGGCGGGGGCGCTCTCGTCATCCACCCTTGGCAGGTCGAGGTCCAGATCTTCGCACAGGTCAAGGGTCAGCGCCTTGAAAGCGCCGGATTCGCCCAGCACCGCGACGCCGCCCGCCGGGATGGCGGGGCAGCGCAGGGCGATTTCGGCGATGTCGCCAAGCTCCTCCAGCGTTTCGGCGAAGATGGCGCCCGCGCGCGCGACCTTGGCGCGCATCAACTGATAATCGCCCGCCATCGCGCCGGTGTGGGTCGCCGCGGACTCGCGCGCGGCGCTCGACTTGCCGGGGTGGAGGAGGACGATGGTCTTGCCCAGCGCCCGCGCGCGGCCGGCGGCGGCCAGGAAGCGACGGGGCTTGCGAAACTGCTCCACGATCATGGCGATGACCTGGGTGGAGGCGTCCTCCAGCAGATATTCGACATAATCCTCGACCCCGCTGGCGGCTTCGTTGCCGGTGGAGACGGAGAAGCTGAGGTCAAGGTCGCGGCTCGCCAGCACGGTGGAAAGCACGCAGGCCATCGCTCCGCTCTGCGACACGATGCCGATGCCAGCGCCGCCCTTCAGCGGCTTGACGCTGGTTTCCACGAAGGTCAGCGGCACGCGGTCGATGAAGTTGGTCATGCCAAGGCAGTTGGGGCCTTCGATGACCATGCCGCTTTCCGCCGCGATGCGGCCGATCTCGCGCTGTTCGGCGAGGCCTTCTTCACCGCCTTCCGCGAAACCGGCGGAAAAGATGATGGCGGAGCCGACCTTGCGCGCGGCAAGGCCCCTGATCGTGTCGAGCACGGCCGCGCGGGGAATGGCGAGGACGGCGGCGTCCACGCCCTCCGGCAAGGCATCGACCGAGGGAAGGCAGGGCCGCCCGGCAATCTCCGCCCACCTGGGGTTGATGAGGTGAATGCCGCCGGCAAAGCCGTTCCGGTCGAGGTTGGCCAGCACCGATGCGCCCAGCGCGCCGGGCTTGTCCGATGCCCCCACGATCACCACGGACCGGGGACGCAGCAGCCGGTCCAGGGAATGACCGGCTGCGCCTGCTGCGGGAGAGGCTGTGATGGTTTCGACCGTCATGGCTGTCAGGCTTTCGAAATGGGTTGTGCGATGACCTGATATCCCCGTTCGCCCTGTTCCACCGAGCCACTTGTCTCGGTGGAATGTCGAAGGGCTCTGCTGAGGCAAAGCCGAAGCGCTTCGCCATTGGCTCAGCGGAACGCTTCGACAAGCTCAGCCCGAACGGGGCAGGGGGTCATTACTCCGAGGATGAAGGGACTGTCAGGCGTTCTGCCTGGACTTGTCGTATGCGCCGAGGCCCGGCTTGTACGTCTTGTCGTCGATGAACTGCTTGATGCCTTCCTTGCGGCCTTCATTGTCGAAGCTGTTGGCTGCTTCCTGCGCGCGGACCAGATAGTCTTCGGCATTGTCATAGGTCATTTCGCGGACGCGGCGGATGGCGTCCTTCGTCGCCTTGAGCGCGACCGGGTTCTTGGTCAGCAGCACATTGGCGACTTCCGTCACCCGTTCCTTGAGCCGGGCGAGGGGGATCGCTTCATTGACGAAGCCCCATTCGGCGGCCTTCCTGCCATCGATATTCTCGCCCATCAGCGAATGATACATGGCGTTGCGAAAGCTGGTCAGTTCCACCGCGACCTTGGCCGCGCCGCCGCCGGGCAGGATGCCCCAGTTGATTTCGGACAGGCCGAACTGCGCCTCTTCCGCCGCGAAGGCGAGGTCGCAGGCGAACAGTGGACCATAGCCGCCGCCGAAGCACCAGCCGTTGACCATGGCGATGGTCGGTTTCTGATACCAGCGCAGGCGCCGCCACCAGCCATAGCTTTCCCGCTGCGCGCCGCGCGTGCCTTTCAGGCCCTGCGCTTCGGTTTCGCGGAAATATTCCTTAAGGTCCATGCCCGCCGTCCAGGCCGTGCCTTCGCCGGTCAGGACGAGCACGCCCACATCGTCGCGATACTCCAGCTCATCGAGCACGCGCATCATCTGGCGGTTGAGGCGCGGCGACATGCAGTTGCGCTTGTCCGGGCGATTGAGGCTGACCCAGGCGATGCCGTTTTCGACGGTGAAGGCGACGGTTTCCAGTTCGGTCTGCTCGACGCCTTCGACTTGGAGGATGTTGGTCATGATTGCGGTCCTTCAATGAGAATGTCGTCATGCCGGACTTGATCCGGCATCCCGCTGCCTTTGCTCGATGAGGGCGAAGAAGCGGGACCCCGGCCCAGGTCCGGGTGACGGAACGGGTAAGCTAAATCGGATAGTGACCCGGCTCGGTCTCGATCGTGATCCAGCGCAGTTCGGTGAAGCTGTCGATCCCGGCCTTGCCGCCGAACTTGCCGTAGCCCGATGCCTTGACGCCGCCGAAGGGCATCTGCGCCTCGTCATGGACGGTCGGGCCGTTCACATGGCAGATGCCGGACTGGATCTGCCGCGCGACGCGCAGGCCGCGCGCCGTGTCGCGGGTGAAGACGGAGGCGGAGAGGCCATATTCGGTGTCGTTGGCCAGTTCGATCGCATGAGCCTCGTCGCGGGCGCGGATGATGCCGACGACCGGGCCGAAGCTTTCGTCGCGGAACAGCTTCATCGCGGGCGTCACATTGTCGATGACATGGGCAGGCATCAGCACGCCATTGGCATCGCCGCCGGTAAGCTGCGTCGCGCCCGCCGCCAGCGCGTCATCGATCAGCGAGCGGACATGGTCCACCGTCCTGGTATCCACGACCGCGCCCAGCGGCGTCTTGCCCTCACGCGGGTCGCCCACGGCCATGGAGCTGGCTTTCGCCTTGAACCTTTCAGCGAAGGCGTCGGCGATCGCATCCACCACGATGATGCGCTCGGTCGACATGCAGATCTGGCCCTGGTTCATGAAGGCGCCAAAGGCAGCAGCCTTGACCGCTTCGTCCAGATCGGCGTCGTCCAGCACGATCATCGGCGCCTTGCCGCCCAGTTCGAGCAGGACGGGCTTGAGATTTTCCGCGCAGCGCCTGGCGATGATCTTGCCCACGGCGGTGGAGCCGGTGAAGTTGACGCGGCGGACGGCGGGATGGTCGATCATCGCGCCGACAATCTCTCCGGCATCCTGCGGCGCGTTGGTGACGAGGTTGACGATGCCGCCGCCAAGACCCGCTTCCACGAACGCCTCGATGATGAGGCCATGGGTGCGCGGGCACTGTTCCGACGCCTTCAGGACCACGGTGTTGCCGCAGGCGAGCGGCACGGCGATGGCGCGGGTGGCGAGGATGATCGGCGCGTTCCACGGGGCCATGGACAGCACGACCCCGGCAGGCTCGCGGATCGCCATGGAAATGCAGCCGGGCTTGTCGGAGGGGATGACCTCTCCGCCGATCTGGGTGGTGATGCTGGCGGCTTCGCGCACGATCGCGCTCGCCAGCATCAGGTTGAAGCGCGCCCAGCCTTCGGTCGCGCCGATTTCTTCCATCATGGCGCTGACGAAATTGGCGGCCTTGGCATCGAGCGCGTCGGCGGCCTTCAACAGCGCGGCGCGGCGCGCACCGGGCCCGAGCGCCGACCAGCCGGGGAAAGCGGCTTGCGCGGCGTCGACGGCGGCGGTCGCGTCCTGCACGCTGGCGGCGGCGGCGCGGGTGGCGACGTCACCCGTTACGGGGTTGGCGCGTTCGAACGTGGAGGCGGCGGCGCGCGATTCGCCACCGATAACCAAAAGGATTTCCGATGCAGGCATGTCCTGACTCCTTCATTATTGTTATGATCCATAACAACATTGATCGTTATGAACAATAGCATTATGGCAACGGACATGGACCAGCTTGTCAGCCCGAAGACGTTTCACGATCCTGTCTCTTCACGGCTGGGCTACCTCCTGCGGCGGGCGTCTTCGGCGATGATGGCGGATCTGGGCAGCGCGCTGGCGGAGATCGGCCTGCGCCCGGTCGAAGGCACGGTCCTGATCCTGGTCGGCGCCAATCCCGGCTGCATCCAGAGCGAGCTTGGCCGCGTGCTGGGGATCAAGCGCGCCAATATGGTGCCGTTGATCACTGCGCTTGCGGTGAAGGGCTATGTCGAAAAGTCGCCGGTCGACGGGCGTTCGCTGGCGCTGACGCTGACGAAGATGGGCGAGGCGGCGCGGGCGGAGGCGGAAGCGGCGATGGACGCGCATGAGGCGCGGTTCGACAAGCTGCTCGGCGGCCGGGACAGGCAGGCGTTGCGGGACGCGCTGTTGGTGATCGCGGCGGACGGCGAAGAGGATTTTGCGGGATAGGCTGGCCCGGCTCTGCCCTGACAGCGTCTGTCTATCAAGAACGGCTCCGCTCGGCTATGACGGCGGCATGCAGACGCGGCTCGTCGAATATTTTCTGGCGCTGGAGCGGGAAGGCCATTTCGCGCGGGCGGCGGCCTATTGCAACGTGTCGCAGCCCAGCCTGTCGGCCGGGATCGCATCCCTGGAGGAGCAACTCGGCAAGCGGCTGATCCGGCGCGACCGCAAATTCGTCGGTCTGACGGCGGAGGGCGAGGCGATCCTTCCCTGGGCACGGCAGCTTGTCGCCACGGCCGAAGCGATGGAGCAGGCGGCGGAAACCGCGCGCGGGCCGCTGAGGGGCGAATTGCGCCTTGGCTCCATACCCGCCGCCATGCCGGTGATCGGCAGCCTGACCGAAGCGATGCTCAGCCGTCATCCCGGCCTCAACATCTCCGTGCGGGCGCTGACTTCGCGCCAGATCGAGCGCGACCTTGCGGCTTTCGAACTGGATGCGGGCATCACCTATCTCGATTTCGAACCGCCCGCCCACGCGCTGTCCGTGGCGCTCTATTCCGAACGCACCATGTTGGTGAGCGCGGCCGGGGGCATCCCCGTTCCCGATCCGCTCGACTGGGCGGATCTGGCACAACTGCCGCTCTGCCTTCTGCATCAGGGCATGCAGAACCGCCGCATATTGGATTCGCGGCTGGCCGAACGCGGCCTCGCCCTCCGGCCGCGCGTCACCGCCGACAGCTATATCGCGCTGCTGGGGCTGGTGCAGCATGGCAGGCTATGTTCCATCATTCCCGACAGCCACGCCGCTCTGCTGGAAGGGCTGGCATGGGCAAGGATGATCCCGCTGCCCGATATGGACGAAGGCAGCAGGGTAGGCGTGGTCGTGCCGGACAGTGCGCCGCTCGGCCCGCTGGCGCAAGCGGTGCTGAACGTCGCGCGCGAATTGAGACTGCCGCCCGGTTTCGACATGACGTGATAGGATGATCCTATCATTGATAGCTTAGATCGATTTGACCTGACTTGGCGAAGGCCGCACCATGGCCGCACGAAAAGGCCGGACAGGCAGGGTAGAATGGAAGAATTCATCGGCGCATGGACAGCGCGCCACGGTAAGTCGCGTGACAGGCTGCTGCCATTGCTGCACGCGATTCAGGAAGAGGTCGGATATGTCGATGATGCCATCGTCCCGGCGATAGCGCAGGCGCTTAACCTGTCGCGCGCGGACGTGCATGGGGTCATCACCTTCTACCATGATTTCCGCAGGGCCGCGCCCGGCCGCCATGTCGTCAAGCTGTGCCGCGCGGAAAGCTGTCAGGCGCGCGGCGGGGCGGCGATCGAGGAAGCGGCGGCCCGGCGGCTTGGCGTTCCCATGGGGGAAACGCGCGCCGATGGGCAGCTCAGCCTTGAGCCGGTTTACTGCCTTGGCCTTTGCGCGATCGGCCCGAATGCGCTGGTCGACGGACGCCCCGTGGCGCGGGTCGACGCGGCGGCGCTGGAGCGGATCGCGGCGGAGGTGGCGGCATGACGCGGGTGTTCATCAGCCGGGACATGGCCTCCATCGCCCTGGGCGCGGACGATGTCGCGCGCGCCTTTGCGCAGGCGGGGTGCGAGGTGGTGCGCACCGGATCGCGCGGGCTGTTCAGCATCGAGCCCCTGGTCGAGGTGGAGACGGACGAAGGGCGGATCGGCTATGGCCCGGTGGGGCCGCAGGATGTGGCGGCCGTGCTGGACGGCACCCATGGCGCGCGGCTGGGCAGGGTGGACGATCTGCCCTTCTTCGCCGGACAGCAGCGTTTCACCTTCGCCCGCTGCGGCGTCATCGATCCGCTGAGCCTTGCCGATTATGCGGCGCATGGCGGCTGGCGGGGCCTGGAAAAGGCGCGCGGTCAGTCGCCGCAGATGGTGGTGGATGTGGTCAAGGCGTCGGGCTTGCGCGGGCGCGGCGGGGCTGGATTTCCCACCGGCATCAAATGGCAGACGGTGCTGGACGCGTCCGCCGCCACCAAGTTCATCGTCTGCAACGCGGACGAGGGCGACAGCGGCACTTTCGCCGACCGCATGCTGATGGAAGGCGACCCCTTCTGCCTGATCGAGGGAATGGCGATCGCAGCCCATGCCGTGGGCGCGGGCCATGGCTATATCTATATCCGGTCCGAATATCCCTTCTCCATCGCCGCCATGCGCGCGGCGATCGAGGCGTCGGCGCACATCGTCGCGCCCTTCACCCTGGAGGTGCGCGAAGGCGCGGGCGCCTATGTCTGCGGCGAGGAAACCGCGCTGCTCGACAGTATCGAGGGGAAGCGCGGGCAGGTTCGCGCCAAGCCGCCCTTGCCCGCGTTGCAGGGGCTGTTCGGCCAGCCCACCGTCATCAACAATGTGCTGAGCCTGGCTGCCGTGCCCTTCATCCTGGCGGAGGGTGCGGAGGCGTATGCGGCCGTTGGTTTCGGCCGGTCGCGCGGGACCATGCCAGTGCAGCTTGCGGGCAATGTAAAACATGGCGGGCTGTACGAGATCGGCTTTGGCATTACGCTGGGCGAGCTTGTGAACGGCATCGGCGGCGGCACGGCGAGCGGACGGCCGGTGCGGGCGGTGCAGGTGGGTGGGCCGCTGGGCGCCTATTTCCCGCCCGGCATGTTCCACCTGCCCTTCGACTATGAAGCCTTCGCGCAGGCGGGCGGGCTGATCGGCCACGCCGGGATCACCGTGTTCGACGACAGCGTGGACATGGCGCATATGGCGCGCTTCGCCATGGAATTCTGCGCGGCCGAAAGCTGCGGCAAATGCACCCCCTGCCGCATCGGATCGACGCGAGGGGTGGAGATCATGGACCGGATCATCGCCGCACGTGCTCCCGCGCAGTCAGGCGCGGGAGGGCGGATTGCGCCTTCTCGCAATGGCGTGCTGGAAAAAGCCCTTTATTCCCGCGCGCCGGACCGGATCGATGTGTCGGTCGAAGCGCAGACCCGCCTGCTGCGCGATCTCGCCGACACGATGAAATATGGCTCGCTCTGTGCGCTGGGGGGCTTCACCCCCTATCCGGTGCTGAGCGCGCTCGACCATTTTCCCGAGGATTTCGGCGCGCCCGCGCCCATCAAGGAGGCCGCGGAATGACCTTTGCCCGCGAAACCGACCATGGCACCCCGCCAGCATTGTCGACCGGCAAAACGGTCACGCTCACCATCGACGGTCAGAGCGTCACCCTGCCCGAAGGCACCAGCATCATGCGCGCCGCATCGCTGACCGGCGGGTCGATCCCTAAGCTGTGCGCGACCGACAGTCTGGAAAGCTTCGGGTCCTGCCGCCTCTGCCTGGTGGAGGTGGAGGGGCGCGCGGGCTATCCCGCATCCTGCACCACGCCGGTGGCCGATGGGATGGTGGTGCGCACCCAGACCGGCCGGCTGAAGCAACTGCGGCGCGGGGTGATGGAACTCTATATCTCCGACCATCCGCTCGACTGCCTCACCTGCGCGGCCAATGGCGATTGCGAATTGCAGGATCAGGCCGGGGCGGTCGGCCTGCGCGATGTGCGCTACGGCTATGACGGCGCGACCAACATGGGGCAGCTCAAGGACCAGTCGAACCCCTATTTCGACTTCGATCCCAGCAAGTGCATCGTCTGTTCCCGCTGCGTGCGCGCCTGTGAGGAGGTGCAGGGCACCTTCGCGCTGACGATCGAGGGGAAGGGCTTCGATTCCAAGGTCGCCGCTTCGCAGGACGACAGCTTCCTTGGTTCCGAATGCGTGTCCTGCGGCGCGTGCGTGCAGGCGTGCCCGACCGCCTCGCTGATCGAAAAGAAGGTGGTCGAAACCGGAACGCCCGACCGCGCCGTCGTCACCACCTGCGCCTATTGCGGCGTCGGCTGCACCTTCCGCGCGGAAATGCGGGGCGAAGAACTGGTGCGCATGGTGCCGTGGAAGGAAGGCAAGGCCAATCGCGGCCATAGCTGCGTCAAGGGCCGCTTCGCCTGGGGCTATGCCCGGCACCGCGACCGCATCCTCAATCCCATGATCCGCGCGTCGGTCGACGAACCGTGGCGCGAAGTGTCGTGGGAGGAAGCGATCGCCCATACCGCCAGCGAGTTCCGCCGCATCCAGGCGAAATATGGCACGCGCAGCATCGGCGGCATCACCTCCAGCCGCTGCACCAATGAGGAAACCTTCCTGGTCCAGAAGCTGATCCGCCAGGGGTTCGGCAACAATAATGTCGATACCTGCGCGCGCGTCTGCCACTCGCCGACCGGCTATGGGCTCAGCAAGACCTTCGGCACCTCCGCCGGGACGCAGGATTTCGACAGCGTGATGAAGGCCGACGTGATCCTGGTCATCGGCGCCAATCCGACGGACGGGCATCCGGTCTTCGCCTCGCGCATGAAGAAGCGGCTGCGGCAGGGCGCGAAGCTGATCGTCATCGATCCTCGCCGCACCGACCTGGTGAAGTCGCCCCATGTCCAGGCGGAACATCATCTTCCCCTGCGCCCCGGCACCAATGTCGCCATGCTGACCGCGCTCGCCCATGTGGTCGTGACCGAAAAGCTCTATGACGAAGCGTTCATTCGCGCGCGCTGCGATTGGGACGAGTTTCAGGACTGGGCGGATTTCGTGTCGGAACCCGCCCGCTCCCCCGAAGCGATCGAGCCGCTGACCGGCGTCAGGGCGGAGGAGGTGCGCGCCGCCGCGCGCCTTTACGCCACGGGCGGCAATGGGGCGATCTATTATGGCCTGGGCGTTACCGAACATAGCCAGGGCAGCTCGACCGTCATGGCCATCGCGAACCTTGCCATGGCCACCGGCAATGTCGGGCGCGAAGGCGTGGGCGTGAACCCGCTGCGCGGCCAGAATAACGTACAGGGCGCCTGCGACATGGGCAGCTTCCCGCATGAGTTCAGCGGATATCGCCATGTCTCGGACGGTGCGACGCGGGGACTGTTCGAACGCGCCTGGGGCGTAAGGCTCGATCCCGAACCGGGCCTGCGCATTCCCAACATGCTCGACGCCGCGACCGATGGCCGTTTCAAGGGCATATTCATTCAGGGCGAGGACATTCTGCAATCCGACCCCAACACCCACCATGTCGCTGCGGGCCTTGCGGCGATGGAATGCGTGGTGGTGCAGGACCTGTTCCTCAACGAAACCGCCAACTATGCCCATATCTTCCTGCCCGGATCGACCTTTCTGGAAAAGGACGGCACTTTCACCAATGCCGAACGGCGCATCCAGATGGTGCGCAAGGTGATGGCCCCGCTCAACGGCTATGCCGATTGGGAAATCGTGCAGCTGGTCGCCAACGCCATGGGGCTGAACTGGACCTATGATCATCCATCGCAGATCATGGACGAAATCGCGGCGCTGACGCCGACTTTCGCGGGCGTGAATTATGACCGGCTGGAGGCGGAAGGATCGCTGCAATGGCCCGCCAACGAAGCCGCGCCCGCCGGGACGCCGACCATGCACATAGACGGTTTCGTGCGGGGCAAGGGCAAGTTCGTCGTCACCGGCTATGTGCCGACCGATGAGAAGACCGGCCCGCGCTTCCCGCTGCTGCTGACCACGGGGCGCATCCTCAGCCAATATAATGTCGGCGCGCAGACGCGGCGGACGGGCAACACGGCCTGGCACCCGGAAGACCGGCTGGAAATCCATCCGAGCGATGCGGAGAACAGGGGCCTGAAGGATGGCGACTGGGTGACGCTGCGCAGCCGGGCGGGGGAGACGACCTTGCGCGCGCTCATCACCGAACGGGTCGCGCCCGGCGTCGTCTATACGACCTTCCACCATCCCGAAACGCAGGCGAACGTCATCACTACCGACTTTTCCGACTGGGCGACCAACTGCCCGGAATATAAGGTGACGGCGGTGCAGGTCTCCGCCTCCAACGGTCCCAGCGAATGGCAGCAGGACTATGCGGCCCAGGCGCGCAACAGCAGGCGCATTGCGCCGCTGGAGGCGGCGGAATAGGATGGCGGGCATGAGCGATGATATCGAGGTTATGTCCACGACCGGCAGGCTGATCTACATGGCGCACCAGATCGCCCTCAATCTGGCGACCATGGGCGAGGAGGGCGCGGTCACGGCGCTGACCGACCATCTGACCAGCTTTTGGGACCCGCGCATGAAGGAGCAGATCATCGCCATCGCCCGTGATGAGCCGGATCGCCTGTCCCCCCTTGTGGCGGCGGCGGTCGCCCGCATGGCGCAGGGAAGGGCCGCGCCGCATCCCGATGAGGAGCAGTTCAATTCCGTGAATGAGGTCGGGCATTGCGACGCTGGCTAGGCGCTTCACGATGACGCCCCCTGATGATGAGAGCGGCGCGCCGCTTTCCCGCCTGTCCTTCGCGCGGCTGACGCCTGATGGCGGCACGGCGGTTGCTGGCCGCGCGCTCGCCGACGAGGTGCCGGTCGCGATCGAGTTCAACGGCATCGGCTATGCCGTGCTGATGGCGACACCGGCCGATATCGACGACCTGATATTGGGATTCGCCCTGGCCGAGCGGCTGGCCGGGCCCGAAGATCCTCCCTTCGACGTGGATAGCCACCGCACGGATCGGGGCATCGTCGCCCGCGCCACCTTGCCCCAGACGCGGACCGCCGCCTTGCTCGACCGCGTGCGGCACCGCGCGTCGGAATCCTCCTGCGGCATTTGCGGCATCGAAAATCTGGAGCAGGCCATCCGCCCCTTGCCCAGGGTGATCGCCCCGGCTGCGGCGGGCCGCGCGGCCATATTCCGCGCCCTTGCCAACCTGTCCGATCATCAGCCGCTCAATGCCGAAACCGGCGCCGCCCATGCCGCCGCATGGGTCACAGCGGACGGGACCATCCGTCTGGTGCGGGAGGATGTCGGGCGGCACAATGCCTTCGACAAGCTGGTGGGGGCGATGCGCCGCATGGATGCGGGGTGGGACGGCGGCTTTGCGCTGCTGTCATCACGCTGTTCCTATGAACTGGTGGAAAAGGCGGTCCTGTCGCAATGCCCCCTGCTCGTGACGATCTCCGCCCCCACCCGTCTGGCGGTGGAACGTGCCGAAGCTGCGGGCCTTCCCCTTATCGTCCTGGCGCGCAGCGATGCGCTGCTGGCGCGGGGTCTGGCCAACGGCTTCTGACGGGGCGGAGAGGTCAGCGATCCACCGGCACGAGGCGCTGCAATCTGCGGCCCTGCACTTCCGCCACATAGATGACGCCCCGGCTGTCGCTGTCGATCAGGTGAGGTCCCTTGAACTCACCCGGACCTGTCCCGGCCTGGCCGATCGTGCCGATCACCCGCAGCCGTTTGCGGTCGATGACCACCATCATGCCGTTGCCCCAGTCGGCGGTGAACAGATAGCGTTGATCGGGATCGCGCGAAAAGGTGATGCCGGACACGGTCAGCGGGTTCGCCAGCCCCCGGTTGACCACGACCTCGCCCAGGAACTTGCCTGTCGCCGTGAAGGCCTGAATGCGCTGATGCCCGCGATCGGAGACATAGACCGTGCCGTCCCGCGCCCGCTCGACGCCGTGCACCCCTTCGAAATCCTTCGCCTCGCCCGATACCGGCATTTGCTTTTGCGGGGCCGGGGAGGGCGCCTGCTCTGGCGGCGGCGCGCCGTAAGCGCCCCACTGGCGCAGAAACGCCTTGTCCCGTTGCGACAGCACCACCAGCCTCTGATTGCCATAGCCGTCCGCGACATAGACTTCCCGTGCACGATCATCGACGAAGATGTCGCCCGGCGCATGGAAATTCCGCCGGTCGAAATTCCCCCTCGTCGCGCCGCGCCGTCCGATCTGGCGAAGGAAACGCCCGTCCCGGCTGAACACCAGGATCATGTCGTCCCCATGCCCGGCGCTGCGGTCATTGCCGCCGATCCACACTTCGCCGTTCGCCGCAACCGCCAGGCTGTGCTCGCTCCCAGGCCATTCATATCCTTCCGCCGGGCCGCCAAAGCCGCGCAGATACCGTCCCTGTTCGTCGAATTCGGCGATCGGCGGCGCGACCTGGGCGGGATCGCGATCCTTTACCGTGCGGGGCCGGTGCAGCACCCACACATGATCCCGCCCGTCGACCGCGACGGCCACAACCTCGCCCATGGTGAGACCGGCGGGAAGCTTCAGCCAATCGGTTTCATAGCGGAACTGCGGCATGGGCAAGGTCACGGGACCGGCGGAGGACGCCGCGACCGTCAAAGGCGCGGTCATTGCAAGCAACAGGATGGAAGGCAGCGAAAATCTGAACATCACAATCTCACTTCTGCCAAGGGTTCCAACAGAGCATCCAGGGCGGCTATTTCAATGTTCCGGCGGTCCAGGATCGCGCAATGTCCATGTCCTTCGCCGCGTCGGCGGTCAGCGCCGTCACATCGACCCAGCCGATCCGGCTGAAGAAGTTCGGAAGATATTGCGCGCTGTGCACCGCAGCATAATCCTTCCATGCGCTCAAGGCATTTTCCAGATGCTGGACGGCATCGGCCTTCTGCGCCACGTCACCAGAAGCATCGAACAGGGCGAGCGCACAGGCCCCACGGATCTTGGCGGCATAATAATGGCCCAGATGGCCCATCGCCGAAATATCCCCGATCGTCTGCTGCAATTCCCGGCCCGCGTCCTGGGCCAGGCCTTCGCGCAATAAAGCGGCCAGCCGCAGCGCCTCTGCCCCCGCGCCGCCGATCCCGTCCGCTGCATCGAGCGGGGAAGCCTTGCCGATCGGCTTGCCTCCGGCCATTCGCGCGCGCCATTCCCGGATGTTCAGCATGTCGACATCGGGCGCGGTGTTGCCGATCATGAAGTCGGCCACCGTATAGAATTCGGTGCGCATCTTGCCGGGATTATATCCGCGCATCCCGAACAGGCTGTTGTGAACGCAGGCTTCCGGGAACCACATCATGTCGATGTCGCGCCAGAAAAAGCAGGTCGTGCGCGGGATCACCTGAGACGCCGCGCGCAACGCCGCGAACAATGTCGCGGCATTGGCCTGCGGGAACCGATCGGCCAGCATGGCTTCGAACCGTGCATCGCTCAGCCGCGGGTCATAGGCGAGCCGCCCCCAGAGGGTGAAGGCATACCAGTGCTTTTGCAGCACCAGCGGACGGTGGCTGCCGATCGGCCTTCCAGCCGTGGCCCGGTCCAGAAAGTCGCGGCCCAGACAAAAGCCGTCAGGACCCATGTAGAATCCCGCCAGCACGGCCGCTTCGGGCATATTCGCGATATATTCGCGCGCGAAATCAGGGTCGCCCCATCGGAAAGAGAAGATGTCGTCGTTGCGGACCGTGATCCAGGATCGCTTGCCGTCCAGCGACTTGCGCGCCTCCCGCTCGAAGAAGCGCGGGCGGGGCGTCGAATACATATGGGCGATGGAATATTTATGGCTGAAGGTGAAGGACTGCGGAAAGCCCGGATAGGCCGCCCACACCTGGTTGATCGTGTCGCCCTTCGTTTCGTGGAAACGATGGATCAGAGGAACCGTCCTGCCCGGCAAGGATTTCAGCGCATCCCTGACGCCCTCGCCATAGGTGGCCCAGAGCCAGCGTTCATTCTGCTCCGCGTCCGACTGGCCGGGATAACCCATATTCTCGCCAGCCGTGATGCCGATGCCGGCAAGCAGCGGATAGGTCTTGATCAATTCCCTAACGCTCGCCCGCATATAGGCGATCGTCTTCGGATTGGTCAGCTTGTCGGTGATTCCATATTTGCCGTCGGTCCCGTGGACGAACACATTCCAGGTGAAGATGTAGATTTCTATCCCGCGACGCGCGGCCATATCCATGACATCGCGCCAGAAGGCGATCTTCTGCTCGATCGGCATCGTCTTCACGACTTCATAATTGGCGAGGTGACGCGCGGGCGCCGCATTGCCGCGCGGATCGAAGATATCGGGACCCAGCGGCTCCCGGCTGCGCCAGACGTCGTTCAGCGCCACATCTGGAAATTCCGGCACCTTCACCATGGAGGGAAAGGGATGGAGGTTCCACAGCGTCAGGACATTGAACCTCTGCCGCGCCATCTCGTCGAAATAGGCCAGCCAGAAATCGCGATCCCATATTTCGGGGATGTTGGCGCGATTGCTGTCGCCGCCGTCGCCATAGCTGGGCGTGCGCAGGTCGAGCGGAATGTTGAACTTGATCCCGCGCTTGGCGACATAGGGCTTGCGGACGCTGGCGTCGCGCAACAATTCGCGCAACGCCTCCGGCCCTGTCCGAAGCGCTTCGGCGATATCCAGCCCGCCATACATCGCCCCGGCCGCGTCACCGGCAACGACGCGGATCTGCTCAGGCGATCCGCTCAGCCTGTAGGCCTGACCGCTCAGCGCTGGATCGATCCTATAGCTGATCGCGGGAGGATTGGGGGACGCACGGGTGATTTCGCGCTTCGCGAACGCGACCGGCGAGTCCGCTGGAGGCGCTTTCCCGGCGGCAAGACCCGGAACCAGAGGAGCAACCGCCCCCGCGAGCAGCAACTGGCGGCGGTCTACGCGAAAAGCGTGCATCCTCTTCCCCTTCTTCTTAATATCGTGACAAAGCGTAGACAAATCTGCGCAATAATCAAATTCATGGTTGTGCAGGGCTGTTGTCTGGCCGGTCCGGTCCGGTTATCCAAGCCAGGTATAAGAAGGAGGGGACTGATGGTTCGGAGCCGCCATAAGGGCAAAATGATCGCGGCCATGCTGCTGGCCGCACTTTGCACGTCCGCCAGTTTCGCTGCGGCGGATCAGGCCGCAAACGGCAAGGCCGGAGCCGGACTCAAGACGGGCAACCCTGAAGATCATCTTCCCGCGAATATCACGCGCCTCTCCTGGTTCGGGGAGCGCGCGTCCTGGTCGCCCGATGGCCGCAAGGTCGCCTTCATGTCCAAGAGTTTCGGGGACGCCTTCGAAATCGACGTGCGGACCGGCGAACTGCGCGTCCTCACCCCCTATCCGCATGCGGGCTATTTAAGGGCGCAATATCTGCCGAACGGCGACCTGTTCCTGATCGGCGCGCGCAAGTTCGAAAATCCGATCAAGACGCGGTTCGAGGATCAGGAGATGTGGGTCCTCAGGAAGGACGGCAAGTCGAAGCCCATCCCGCTCGACCACAAGATATTCGAAGGCATCGCCATCTCGCGCCAGTCGATGAAGATCGCCTGGGCCAATTCGGCCCGCAACTATCCGGGCCAGATCGCGCCGAACGTTTCCATCGTCTATGTCGCCGATATCGTCGAGGAAAATGGCGTGCCCAAACTCGCCAATAAGCGAGAGGTGCTGCGTTCCAACTCCGCGGACTGCGGCCTTGAGGTGCAGGATTTCCGCAATAACGACCAGGAACTGATCTACAGCTGCTATCGCCTGCCCTATGCGGATGTGATGGGCGTCGACCTGAAAAGCGGGAAAGTGACGACCTACCGGAAAATTCCGCAGGAATATAATGAAGCCGAAGGAATATTCCCTGACGGCCGCCATATCCTCGTGGAATCGAGCCGGGGCAAGGAAAAGCATTCCGACAAATATATCGATGTGTGGAAACTCAGGCTGGAGCCGGACGGGACCGACATGGTCCGGCTGACCCATTGGGGCGATTATGACGGTTACAAGGCGTCGAACCCCGTGGTCAGCCCGGATGGCAAGATGATCGTCTTCCAATCGGGGCGGCGCGATGACCTTCCCGGCGTGGGCTACGGGCTGTTCCTGTTGCGGCTGCAATAGCAGGGACCGGGCATCGATCCGCTGGACCCGGTTTGACATAAGCGGCGTCCCGCGACATCATGGGGTGATGAAGGCTTGCCGCTGTCATCACCGTTTTCGCCACCATGGGGGGCAGCTTCTCGCGGGCATATAGCCCCGGGTTCCGGTGCTTTTCGCCCTGAACTCGGGGCCGGACAGACTCGCGACACGATGGCCTCCGCATGCCGGAGGCAGTTCATCCCGGAAAGCCAGACCCATGACCAGCAAGAAGGCGAGCCGACGCCCGCCGATTCACATGATCGATTCAGAAGCCGATGCGATTACCGATCTGGCGATCGCCGCCGCCAAGCGCCTGCCGCAAGTTAGCGCCATGCTTCTGGAGGAGATAGGGCGCGCCACCATCCGCACCGCCGCCCAGATGCCGGACGATGTCGTGACCATGTATGCCACGGTGGATTTCATCGACGAGGGCGGCGAGAAGGAGCATAGCTATCAACTCGTCTATCCCGGCGACGCTGACATTTCGGCCGGGCGCATATCCATACTGACGCCGGTGGGCGCTGGCCTGATCGGGCTGAGGGAGGGGCAGTCCATTCTCTGGCCCGACCGGGACGGCCGCGAACGCGCGCTGAAAATCGTAAAGGTCGCGCGGGAGAGGGCGGCCAACTGACCGGCATGTCCCGGGATCAAGCAGGCGGTGGACAGCCCCGCTTGTTTGTCCCATTCTTCAAGGCTGCCCCGGCGGCATATTCTGATCCACGGAGTTCCCATGTCCGAACAAAGGCCCAGACCCGAAACCCTTGCCGTTCATGCCGGATGGCGGGCCGATCCGGCGACCGGATCGGTCGCGGTGCCGATCCATCAGACGACGTCCTACCAGTTCCGCGACGCGGAACATGCGGCGTCCCTCTTCGCGCTCCAGGAAATGGGCAACATCTATACCCGGATCATGAATCCGACGACGGATGTACTGGAAAAGCGCATCGCCGCGCTCGAAGGCGGAGCGGCGGCGCTGGCCGTCGCTTCAGGGCAGGCGGCTTCGGCCTATGCGGTGCAGAATCTGGCGCGGGCGGGGGACAATATCGTCAGTTCGACGGCGCTCTACGGCGGCACCTACAACCTCTTCGCCAACACGTTGAAGGATCAGGGGATCGAGGTGCGCTTCGTCGATCCTTCCGATCCTGAAAATTTCCGCCGTGCGACGGACGACCGCACCCGCGCTTATTATGCGGAGACGCTGCCCAATCCGAAGCTGGAGGTGTTCCCGATCGCGGAGGTCGCCGCCATCGGCCGGGAAGCCGCCATTCCCCTGATCATGGACAATACGGCGGCCCCGCTGCTGTGCCGTCCGTTCGATCATGGCGCGGCGGTCGTCGTCTATTCCGCGACCAAATATCTGGGCGGGCATGGCACCTCCATCGGCGGATTGATCGTCGATGGCGGCAATTTCGACTGGGCGGCCGATCCCGCCCGGCAGCCGCTGCTCAACACGCCCGATCCCTCCTATCATGGCGCGGTCTGGACGGAGGCGGCAAAGCCGCTTGGCCCGATCGCCTATATCTTGCGGGCGAGGGTAATCCTGCTGCGAGATCTGGGCGCGGCGATGTCGCCCTTCAACGCGTTCCAGCTGATCCAGGGGATTGAGACGGTGGCGCTGCGGATGGAACGGCACTGCGCCAATGCCGCCGGGGTGGCCAGCCATCTGGCGCAACACCCCGCGGTCACCAGGGTTATTCACCCGTCGCAGCAGGATGGCGAAGCCAGGGCCCTGGCGGACCGATACCTGACCGGCGGGCATGGCGGGCTTGTCGGCTTCGAACTTGCAGGCGGGATAGAGGCCGGGCGGCGCTTCATCAATGCTTTGCAGCTATTCTACCATGTCGCCAATATCGGCGATGCGCGCAGTCTGGCGATCCATCCTTCCTCCACGACCCATTCGCAGTTGAACGAAGCGGAACAGCGCGCGTCGGGCGTGTCGCCCGGCTATGTCCGCCTGTCCATCGGCATAGAGCATATCAGCGACATATTGGCCGATATCGACCAGGCGCTGGCGGCGGCGCACTGATCGGGCGGGGGGAATTTTCCGATTACTGACAGGGGAAGACCCCCGGCCGCCGCGCGTTTGACTCCGGCGGGCGGGCTGTGCCATGGCGCTCATGATGCATTCACGCAGTGATCATGTGCGCTTCCGCTATCAAGGGGGACAGCTTCTCGCGGGCAACTAGCCCCGGGTTGCGGCGCTTCATGCCCCGGACCCGGGGTAGATCGAAAGTCTGCGGCGCGCCGTGCATGGGCGCGCTCCTTCCTTCCGAAAGCCAGCGCGATGATCAGAATGCCAGGCGGGGCGGCGGCCCCCAACCATCCCATAAATAACGAAACGGCAGCCGCCCGGCTCCGATAGCCCGCGCCTGTTCGAAAATGGCGGACTCGATCCGTCCATCTGGAAAGAAGGAGACAGACATGCCCCGGATCGATGAGAAGCTTCTGCCCGTATATGAGGACGTCCTCAGGCGGAATGCCGGTGAAACCGAATTTCATCAGGCGGTCGAGGAAGTGCTTGAAAGCCTGGGGCTCGTCGTCGCGAAGCACCCGGAATATATGGACAACGCCCTGATCGAGCGCATTTGCGAGCCGGAGCGCCAGATCATCTTCCGCGTGCCCTGGGTCGATGACAAGGGGCAGACCCACATCAACCGGGGTTTTCGCGTCCAGTTCAATTCCGCCCTTGGGCCCTATAAGGGCGGGCTGCGCTTCCACCCGTCAGTCAATGTCGGCATCATCAAGTTTCTGGGGTTCGAGCAGACGTTCAAGAATGCGCTGACCGGACTGCCGATCGGCGGGGGCAAGGGCGGGTCGGACTTCAATCCGCGCGATCGTTCGGATGGCGAGATCATGCGCTTCTGCCAGTCCTTCATGACCGAACTCTACCGCCATCTTGGCGAATATACCGATGTCCCGGCGGGCGACATTGGCGTCGGCGCGCGCGAGGTCGGCTATCTGTTCGGCCAATATAAGCGCCTGACGAACCGTTATGAAGCGGGCGTCCTGACCGGAAAGGGCCTGATCTACGGCGGATCGCGCGCGCGCACCGAAGCGACCGGCTACGGCACCGTCTATTTCGTCGACCAGATGCTCAAGACCCGGCGCGAAAGCCTGGAGGGCAAGCGCGCCATCGTTTCCGGTTCGGGCAATGTCGCCATCTTCGCGATCGAGAAGATCAAGGAATTCGGCGGCAGGGCAGTGGCCTGTTCGGACTCGTCGGGCTTCATCGTCGATGAGGAGGGGATCGATCTGGAACTGCTCAAGGAGATCAAGCTCGTCCGCCGCGAGCGCATTTCCGAATATGCGCGGTTGAAGGGCGCGGGCGCTTATTTCACTGATCAGGGCACCATCTGGCAGGTCCCCTGCGACGTCGCCCTGCCTTCCGCGACGCAGAATGAATTGAACGGCAAGGATGCGGAAGTGCTGATCCGCAACGGTGTCATGGCCGTGGGAGAGGGCGCGAACATGCCCTGCACGCCGGAAGCGGTCCGCCTGTTCCAGAACGCGAATGTGCTCTTCGGCCCCGCAAAGGCGGCCAATGCCGGGGGCGTCGCCACATCAGCGCTGGAAATGCAGCAGAACGCGTCCCGCGACAGCTGGACCTTCGAGGAAACGGAAGCCCGCCTCGCCATGATCATGCGCCGGATTCACGACAGTTGCGCCGAAACTGCCGAATCCTACGGCGCGCCCGGCAATTATGTGCTGGGCGCGAACATCACCGGCTTCGTCCGCGTGGCCGAGGCGATGGAGGCGCTGGGCGTGATCTAGCCCCAATCCCGAACGGCGTAACGGGGGGGGGGTCCGTTGCCTGGCCATGATGTCGGCCAGCGTATAGCCGTCCAGCACGCTCAAAAAGGCGGAGACCGCTTCCCTGAGCACGGCCGTCATCCCGCAGGCGGGCGCGATGACGCAGCTGCCGCAATCGACCAGGTCGAACCCCTCCTCCGTATAGCGGACGAGCACGCCCACATTGATGTCCTCCGGCGCTTTCCCCAGCCGGATGCCGCCCCCGCGCCCCCGCACGCTTTCGATATAGCCCGCGCGGGCGAGGCCGTTCACCACCTTCATCAGGTGATTTTGGGATATGCCATAGGCTTGCGCCACCTCCGCGATGGAGGACAGGCGGCCGCTGTTCGCGCCGAGGTAGAGCAGCACGCGCATGGAATAATCCGTATACAGCGTCAGCTTCATTGGGCGGCTCCGGCGATCCTTGAAAATGGCATCCGATAAATATGCAATTCTGTTGCATGTTTCAAATCCGCCTTATAGATGTATTTTCAATGCATGATTGGAGCTTGAGTCGTGAATGGCGTCTCGCACATCAGGGAATCGGATCTGGGGCCGCTCGTGGACGCCTTCTACGCCCGCGTCCGGGGCGACGCGGCGCTCGGTCCCATATTCAACGACGCCATTCATGACTGGCCGGACCATCTGAAGAAGCTGACCGCCTTCTGGTCGTCGGTTATGCTGGCGAGCGGGCGCTACAAGGGCCAGCCGGTCGCCGCGCACATGAAGCACAAGGCGCGGATCACGCCGGAACTGTTCGACCGCTGGCTGCTCCTGTGGAAGGAAACCACGGATGATCTGATGACGCCCAAGGCCGCGGCAGCGCTTCAGGCCAAGGCGGCGCAGATCGCTGAAAGCCTTCAACTCGCCATGTTCTTCCGCCTGCCTTCGGGCGCGCCGCCTTTCCCTGTCCGCAAGGCGGAGGGGGCGCATCATGGCTGATGTCCTGCCCTACCGCTCGACGCCTGTGTTCGACGAAAGCTCGCTGCCCGCGGCGTTGCGCGCCCGGCACAGTACCAAGGCTGGCGTCTGGGGCGTGATCAAGGTTCTGGAGGGGCAGCTCCGGCTCAGCTACCTCGAACCGCCATCTGAATCGCTGCTGACGCCGCAGCAGCCCGGCCTCGTGCAGCCCCAGCAGCCCCATTTCGTGACGCCCATCGGGGCCATGAAGATGCAGGTCGATTTCTACGACCAGAATCCTTTCCCCTGATTTCCAAGTTCCTGACGCATTTACAGTAGAGGAGATATCGATGTCGCAACCCCTCAGCGAGCAGACCGTCGCGCTCGTCAAGGCCACAGTCCCGGCGCTGGAGGCCCACGGCCTCGACATCGTCCGTGAAATGTATTCGCGAATGTTTCAGGACCCTGAAATCCGCGACCTTTTCAACCAGTCGCATCATGGCGATGCCGGGTCCCAGCCGCGCGCGCTGACCGGGGCCATCCTCGCCTATGCCAGCAATATCGACAATCTGGGCGCGCTCGCCCCCGCTATCGAGCGGATCGCGCAGAAGCATGTGGGCTTGCAGATCCTGCCCGAACATTATCCCCATGTGGCCAATGCCCTGCTCGGCGCGATCAAGGCGGTGCTGGGCGACGCCGCGACCGACGAAATCCTCGCCGCCTGGGGTGAGGCCTACTGGTTCCTCGCCAACATTCTGATCGCCCGTGAACAGCGCATCTATACGGAACAGAAGGACGCGGACGGCGGCTGGAACGGCTGGCGCGACTTCCGTGTGGAAGACGTCATCCGGGAAAGCAGCGTCATCAACTCCTTCATCCTTCGTCCGGCCGATGGCGGCCCGGTCATGGATCACAAGGCCGGGCAATATCTGACCTTCTGGCTGCAAATTCCGGGGCATCCCCCCATCAAGCGAAACTATTCCATCTCGGCCGCCCCGAACGGCCAGACCTACCGCATCTCCGTGAAGCGTGAACCCCATGGGCTGGCGTCCGGCTGGCTTCATGAGGAAGTCAGGCCGGGAACCATCCTGAAAGTGGCCGCGCCCGCAGGCGAATTCTTCCTGGCCGATCATGTCGAGCGGCCCGTGGTGCTGCTGTCGGGCGGCGTCGGCCTGACGCCCATGGTGGCGATGCTCGAAGCGCTGGCGGAAAGCGGCGCGCCGGTGCCGGTGCATTATGTCCACGGCACGCACAATCGCGAAACCCATGCGATGCGCGATCATGTCCGCGCCGTCGCGGCCAGGGGCAAGGCGATCAAGGTGACGGACTTCCATCAAACCCCGCTCGCCGACGAGGTGGAAGGCCGCGACTATGACGCCGCCGGGATCATCACGGACGAATGGCTGGTCGCGAACACGCCGGTGGCGGAGGCCGACTATTATATCTGCGGCCCGCGCCCCTTCCTGCGCCATGCGGTGTCGACTCTGTCGCTGGCCGGGGTGCCTTCGGCCCGCATCCATTATGAGTTCTTCGGCCCGGCCGACGAACTTCTCGCCGCCTGAGCGGGGGCCGCGATGGACGGCATCACCATCGCCAGGGCGATCCACGTCCTCGCGGTCTTGCTGTGGATCGGCGGCGTGGCCTTCGTCACGCTCGTGCTGATGCCGTCCATCCGCAGGGGAAGCCCGCCCGATCAATGGCTGGCCACCTTTCACAGGTTCGAGGAGCGCTTTGCCGGGCAAGCGCGCCTGTGGGTGCTGATCGCGGGCGCCAGCGGCCTGTGGATGATCGACCGCGGCCAGATGTGGAGCCGGTTTGCCGACCCGCATTTCTGGTGGATGCATGCGATGCTGGCCGTCTGGACCATCTTCGCGGCGATGCTGTTCCTGATCGAGCCGCTGGGCCTGCATCAGCGGCTGAAGCGGTCCGGCCGCCCGGCGATAGAATTCCGCCGCATGGAATGGATGCACCGCATCCTGCTGCTGCTGGCCGCCATCACCATGCTTGGGGCGGTGGCGGGTAGGTGATAGCCTCTCCCGCGACGCTGGCGGCGGGCGTCATCCGTGCCGGTTCGATGCGGCCGCGATCCATCAGGTGCAGCACGTTCCACCCCCCGGCGATCAGATAGTCGGCAATGATGCGCCGGTGGCACCGCCACCAGACCGCTTCCGAACACATGATGGCGCAGCATGTCTCACGGGCCAGTTGCTCAAGCTCGTGCAGCCCGGCCAGGAACTCGGGCGAAAGCGCATAGTCGGCATAGTTGTGGAAGCTCTGATTGTCCCAGAAGCCGTTCACATCGGCCGCCACCTGTTTCTGACGCCCACGCCGCCCGCCCAGCGCCTTGATGAACCTGTGCCTGATCTGCCAGCGGGACAGCGTTTCGGGCAGGCTGTCCAGATTATAGTCCGGGTTGGTCCGCGACCGTGGAATGGTCCGCACATCGACGACGCATTGGACATTGCCGCCGCGCAGCATGTCGACGAAGGTGTCGATCGGCCGGGTGGAATGACCGATGGTGTAGATGGTCCCGCCCGTCATTCCAGCACGTCCTTCACGCGCCTGCGCAGTTCCGGCAGCACCTCCGCCTCGAACCATGCATTGTCGCGCATCCATATGCGGGAACGCCATGACGGATGCGGCAGCGGGAAATAGGCGGGCAGATAGGCGTCGAAGTGCCGCACGCGGTCCGACATCCGGCCGGGCCCAAGCACATTGTCCTGCGCATATGTCCCGACCAGCAGGGTCAGTTCGATCTGCGGCATCTCCGCAAGCAGGGCGCTGCGCCACAGATGGGCGCATTCGGCGCGGGGAGGCTTGTCGCCGCCCGCGCCGCGCCCCGGATAGCAAAAGCCCATGGGCAGGATGCGACCTGGCTCTCGTCGTAGAAGGTTTCCGGCGAAATCCCCATCCATTCGCGCAGCCTGTCCCCCGAAGCATCGGAAAAAGGGATGCCCGACGCATGCACTTTCGCGCCCGGCGCCTGGCTCGCGATCAGCAGCCTGGCGGAGCCCGAAAGCTGAACCACGGGGCGCGGCTCGCCGGGCAGCCTGCCAGCGCATGCGCGGCAAGCCCTGACCCCGGCAATCAGTTCATCCAACGCCGTCACCGCGTCATCCTCATGTCCGGCACGCGTCATGCACCCGTCGCGGCTTTGGCGCCCTCGACGCGCGGGACCAAGATCAGCGTGCGGCCTTCCACCCGCCAGGAAGCGAGTTGGGACAGGAAGTTCATGCCCAACACGTCGATGTTCCCGATCGCGGGCGAAATGGCGGCCTTCAGGTTGCGCGCCTCTATGCCGCCCAGCACGAACCGGCCGATCGTCCCCGTGTCGGCCGGAACCACGCCATTGGCGGTGCGCATGACGATGGGCAGCAGCCCGCTGCCGCGCTCGACCGAGGCGCGCTGCGCCGTTTCTTCGGACAGGGTGGTGACGGTCGCGCCGCTGTCGATCAGCATCCTGCGCTCCACGCCGTTGATTTCTGCCCGTGCCCAGAAATGCCCGTCCGGCGACATGCGGATGCGCACCTCCCTGCCGCTCACCTGCTGGCCATCGATGCCCAGTTGCGCCGTGATCCGCGCCAGAGTGGGATCGAACGGCGCCTGCTGCATCAACAGAAAGATGCAGAAGGCCAGCAGCGCAAAGGAAAACAGCGCCCGCAGCACCCGCCCGGCATAGGGGATGTTGAAAAGCAGGATCAGCACTATCGCGGTGCCAACGGCGTAGATCGCCATCTGCTGCCATTCGGGATTGATCGAAACAGGCATGACAAGGGGTGAACCGTTAGCCGGGCGGTTCGATCCACCGCGGATCTATGGCTTTGCCCTGGCCTCGCGGCTGACCAGCAGGCGACACCGGCAGGATATTTCCGGCGCGGCGCGCATTGTCTGCTGCAAGCCCCCCAACCCGCCCCAGGAGCAGAAGCATGACCAAGCCCGAAAACGACACCGTGCATTATGACGGTCCCGCCGGTGGCTGGGGCTCGCTCAAGGGCATGGGGCGCATTTACGGCAAGGAACTGGATTCGCCCGCCGTGCTGGAAACGCTGCGGCGCCAGAACAAGCCCGGCGGCTTCATGTGCGTGTCCTGCGCCTGGACCAAGCCCGCCAAGCCGCACCCTTTCGAATTTTGCGAAAATGGCGCGAAGGCGACGCTGTGGGAACTCACCAGCCGTCGCTGCACCCCGGATTTCTTCGAGGAACACAGCGTCACGGACCTGAAGGGCTGGCGCGACCATGATCTGGAACAGCAGGGTCGGCTGACCCATCCCATGCGCTACGACCGCGCCAGCGACCGCTACCTGCCGGTGAGCTGGGCGGACGCGTTCCGGGAGATCGGGGCGGAACTGCGCGCGCTCGATCCGAAGGACACCGTCTTCTACACCTCCGGGCGCGCCAGCCTGGAGACCGCCTATCTCTACGCCCTGTTCGCGCGGCTCTACGGCCATAACAACCTGCCCGACAGTTCCAATATGTGCCATGAAACCACATCGGTCGGCCTCAAGAAGGTGACGGGCTCGCCGGTCGGCACCTGCGTGCTCAGCGACTTCGACACATGCGACGCCATTTTCTTCTTCGGCCAGAATACCGGCTCCAACAGCCCGCGCTTCCTCCACCCCTTGCAGGAAGCGGTGAAGCGCGGCTGCAAGATCGTGACCTTCAATCCGGTGCGCGAACCGGGCCTCCTCAAATTCGTCAACCCGCAAAGCCCGGCGGAGATGCTGACGTCCAGGGGAACGGAGATTTCCGACCTTTATTTCCAGGTCCGCCCCGGCGGGGACATCGCCGCCATCATGGGCCTGTGCAAGCATGTCATGGCCCGCGACGCCGGCCTGTTCGCGCGGGAAAAGCGCCACCTGATCGACACCGCCTTCATCGATCAGCATTGCCATGGCTTCGATGCTTTCACCACCTGCCTCGACGCCACAAGCTGGGAAGAGATTGAAAGGGAATCCGGCCTGCGCCGCGCCGATCTGGAGGCGGCGGCGGACATCTATTGCGATGCGGACAAGGTGATCGGCGTCTACGGCATGGGCGTGACGCAGCATGTCCACGGGTCGCAGACCATCGGCGCGCTGGTCAACCTGCTGCTGCTGCGCGGCAATATCGGGCGGGAAGGGACGGGCATCTCGCCCGTGCGCGGCCATTCCAATGTGCAGGGTCAGCGCACGGTCGGTATCTCCGAAAAGCCCGAACTGGTGCCCAACGACCGGCTGAAGCAACTGTTCGGCTTCGACCCGCCGATGGAAAAGGGCATGAACACGGTCGAAGCCTGCGAAGCCATCATCGCGGGCAAGGTGAAGGCCTTCCTCAGCCTGGGCGGCAATTTCCTCCGCGCCATTCCTGAGCAGGAGAAGATGGAGGAGGCATGGACGAACATGCGCCTTACTGTCCAGATCGCGACGAAGCTCAACCGCAGCCACCTGATCAATGGAGAGGTCGCCTATCTTCTCCCCTGCCTTGGCCGGTCGGAGGAGGATATGCAGGCCAGCGGCCCGCAGACGGTGACGATGGAGGACAGCCTGTCCTGCATCCACGGATCGGTCGGCAAGCGCAAGCCCGCCAGCGAACATCTTATGTCCGAACTCGCGATCGTCGCTGGCATCGCCAGGGAAACTCTGCCGCCCAATCCGAAGGTTCGGTGGGACGAATGGGTCGGCGACTATGCCAGGGTGCGCGACCTTATCGAGGCGAGCTATCCCGGCAAGTTCGACGATTTCAACGCCCGGATGTTCACCCCCGGCGGCTTCTACAAGGGCAACAAGGCGCGCGAGCGGATCTGGCAGACGGAAAGCGGAAAGGCGGAATTCACCGTCCCCACGACCCTGTCGGGCTGCGGGTTCGAAGATGCGCCGGGCCGTTACCGCCTCATCACCCTGCGTTCGAACGATCAGTTCAACACCACCATCTACGGCTATTCGGACCGCCTGCGCGGGGTGGAGGGCACGCGCGACGTGCTGCTCATGAACCCGGAAGAGATCGCCCGCGCCGGGCTGTCGGCCGGACAGGTGGTCGCTCTGGTCAGCGATGCCGGCGACGGCGTGCACCGGCAGGTCGACGGCCTCACCGTCACCCCCTTTTCCCTGCCGGATGGATGCGTCGCGGCCTATTATCCCGAAATGAACCCGCTGGTGCCGCTGTCGCACCATGACAAGCTGTCGAAGACCCCCGCCGCCAAATCCGTGCCCGTGCGGATCGCCAGCTAATTCCCACCCTTCCAGAGCGTGATCGTCTTGTATCGAGGCATCCGCATTAAGGCTGCTTTTTCCGTTTTTCCGTCACCCCGGATCACCCCCGGCCTTGGGGAAGCGCATAGGCGATCACCTCGTCCCCGACCGGCGTCTCCATGAAATGGTGGCCGCCTGCATAGATGACCAGATATTCGCGCCCGCCCGCCTCATAGACCATCGGCGTCGCCTGCCCGCCAGCGGGCAGCTTGCGCTGCCACAGCGTCTTGCCGGTGGAAAGGTCGATGGCGCGGATCAGATTGTCGGTCGCCGCCGCGATGAAGATCAGGCCGCTCGCCGTGACCACCGCGCCGCCATTGTTCGGCGTGCCGATGGTGATGGGCAGCATGGACGGGATGCCGAAGGGTCCATTGGTCCGCGCCGTGCCGAACGGCCGGTCCCAGATCGTGCGCCCCGTATTCAGGTCGATGGCGCGGATGCCGCCATAGGGCGGCTGCTTGCACAGCATGCCGGTGAATTTCATCCGCCATCCGGCATTCACGTCGATCGCATAGGGCGTATGTGCCTGGGGATCGCCAGCGCCTTCCGCCCCGCCGATATTGCCGCGCGCCTGCTCGCGCGGCGCCCAGCCCAGCTTGTTGGCCTCCGCGCGCGGGACCAGACGGACATAGTTGGGCATGTCGTTATAATTGGCGACGATCACCCCGCGCCGCGGATCGACCGCCACGCCGCCCCAGTCGGTGCCACCATTATATCCGGGATATTCGATCGACCGCCGCTTGCTTTCGGGCGGCGTGTAGAACCCCTTGTAGCTCGCCTGCCGGAACTGGATGCGGCAGATCATCTGGTCGATGGGGGACATACCCCACATATCCCGCTCGGTCAGCTCCGGCTTGCGCAGTGTGTGCCAGCGCGAAAAGATCTGGAAGGGGGACCGCTGGTCCGGCTCCACGCCTCCGCCCGGCGCGCGCATGACCCCCACCGGCGTCAGCGGCTTTCCGGTGCGCCGGTCGAGGATATAGATGTCCCCCTGCTTGCTCGGCAGCACCAGCGCGGGCGTGCCGCGATAGTCCACCAGCGTCGCCTGCGCGCCGAAATCATAATCCCACACATCCTTGCGCACCGCCTGGAACCGCCAGCGCGGCTTGCCCGTCCGCACGTCCAGCGCCACCAGAGAGGTTGCGTAGAAATTCTCTGGCGGGCGGCGCAGGCCGCTATAATAGTCGGCGGCGGCATTGCCCATGGGCAGGTAGACAAGGCCAAGCTGCTCGTCCCCGCTCGCCGCCGTCCACATATTGGGCGTGCCCCGTGCCCATGTCTGTCCGGGCGGGGGATAGCCGTTCCAGTCCGGGTGCATCATGTCCCAGGCCCAGCGCAGCTTGCCCGTGACGGCATCGAACCCCCGGATCACGCCGGAAGGGGCCCAGCGGTCCTGCCCGTCCAGCACCTGATGCCCGGTCACGGCCACACCCTGCACGATGGTGGGCGGCGAATTGATGGACACATAGCCGGGCGGGGTCTGGCCCATGCCGATCTTCGTATCCACCTGTCCGTTCGATCCGAAATCCTGGCACGGCTTGCCGGTGCTCGCGTCTATCGCGAACAGGCGCGCGTCCAGCGTGCCCCAGATGATCCGCCTGGCGCAGGCCGTGGCCGGGGCGGCATCGGGCACGGCATAATAGCTGACCCCACGGCAGGCGGCGGTATAGGGAATGGCGGTGTCGGGCACGCGTGGATCGAAGCGCCAGCGCTGGCGGCCGGTCGCCGGGTCAAGGGCGATGACGATGCTCTTGGGCGTGCAGACATAGAGCGTGTTGCCGATCTTCAGCGGCGTATTCTCAGCGCCATAGGTGCCCTTCGCGGCGCTGGAGGGCATGTCGCCCGTATGCGTCAGCCAGACCTGTTCCAGCGATGCGACATTGGCGGGCGTGATCTGCGTCAGCGGCGAGAAGCGCCGGGCGCTTTCCGATCCGCCATAGGCAGGCCAGTCGGTCCCCGCCTGCAACAAGGCGGGATCGGCCATGACGCCGGACGCCGCGGGCAGGGCGGCCTGCACCCGTGGCTGGTTGATCCGGCCCAGCGTGAATCCGGTGACGGCCGTCAGCAGGATGACCGCCGCGATCGCGCCGCCCGCCAGCTTCCACCTGTCCGCGCGCACCGACATCAGCGGCATGACCAGCAGCACCGCGATCAGCAGGACCAGCGGCGCGATCACGCGCGGCACCAGCGCCCAGCCATTCGTCCCCACTTCCCAGAAGGCCCAGAGGATGGTCGCGGCCACGACAACGATATAGAGCCACGCCCCCAGCATCCGCCGCCGGTACAGCAGCCATCCCGACGCCATCATGGCAACGCCGGTGATCAGATAATAGGGCGACCCGCCAACGACAGCGAGCCATGCCCCGCCCACGGCCAGGACCAGCCCGATCAACCCGGTCACGCATCCCAGGAGCTTCGTGGGCCAGCCCGGCGAAGACCCGTTGCGCGCTGCCGTGTCCGCCATGTTTCACCTGTTTCTGTTGGGTTAACGGTCAAACGGCGGAGGGGGCCTGCTGTTCCCTCTTTTGAGGTTCGGGCGTGCGCCCGGCCGGAACCCCAACCCCCGGCAAAGGGTTGGCGTCGGGGAGGGAGCATCGGCATGAGCGACATTGGCTGGATACCCTATTGCGGCGGGGCGCCCGCGCCAGCGCAGCTATTGTCGCGCTGGAATGGCGATCCCTTCCTCATCCTGCTGCTGCTGGCCGCGGCGGCATGGGCATGGCGCTCCCATGTCCCTCGCGGCTGGACGCTGGCCGGTCTGCTCTGCGCCTTCCTGCTGTTCATATCTCCTTTCTGCGCGCTGACCTCCGCCCTCTTTTCCGCGCGCACCGTCCACCACATGCTGTTGATGCTGGTCCTCGCGCCGATCCTGTCGCTGTGGCCCGGCAAGGTCAGGGGCAGCCTCCTGCTGGGGACGCTCGTCCAGACCCTGGTGCTGTGGTTCTGGCATGCGCCCGCCGCCTATGCCGCCGCGCTTTCCCATGACGGCATCTACTGGCTCATGCAGGCAACGATCCTCGCCAGCGCCGCCCTTTTCTGGGCACGGCTGCGGCAGGCGAGCGCGATCCCGGCCACCGGGGCGCTGCTCTTTTCGATGATGCAGATGGGGCTTCTGGGCGCGCTGCTGACCTTCGCCCCGTCGACCCTTTATGCCCCGCATTGGCTTTCGACCCAGCCCTGGGGATTGTCGCCGCTGGAGGACCAGCAACTCGCCGGGCTGGTGATGTGGGTCCCGGCCGCGGGCGTCTATCTCGCCGCCGCGCTGCTCCGCATGAGCCGCCTGATCGCTCCTGACCCCGCGCCGCGAGCCATGGTGTGATCGAGGCGCTGCGCCGCTGGGCGGCCACCCATACGGAGCGGTCGCGCTATTCGCCGGTCGGCATCGCCTTCCACTGGATAATGGCCTTTCTCGTCATGGCTCAACTCGCCATCGGCTGGTATGCCAGCATCCTGCCGTCGGGCGGCGGCAAGCTGCTGACCTACCAGTTGCACAGCGCCGTGGGTTTGCCGATCCTGCTGCTCGCGATCGCGCGGTTGTTCTGGCGTCTGATCATTCCGGGCCCGGTCAATGACGCGGACCGGGGCGGCTGGCAGACGCAGGCGGCCTATCTGACCCACTATATCTTCTACCTCTGCTTCTTTGGCCTGCCGCTGACCGGCTGGGTCATGTGGTCGGCGCTTGGCGAACCCGCGCCGCTGCGCCTTGCCGGGTTCATCCCCTGGCCAGCGCTCCCCCTGCATGGCCTCGGCCCTGAAATGCAATATCGCCTGCTCGCCATCGCGGAAGAGGGACATCACATCCTCGTCCTGCTGCTCGCCCTGCTCATCCCCCTTCATGTAGGGGCGGCCTTGAAGCATCATTTCTGGGATCGGCATGACGTGCTGCGCGGGATGCTGCCGGAGGTTCCCGATTGGGAGGATAGCCGGAAAGAGACGCAGCATAGTCCGAGAGAGTCCGGGCTTCCTCAGCAGTGAGCTTGAGGCTGATCTGCTGCATCACGTTCCGCGCATCACTCCGCCGCAGCGACAGCCGCCAGCGGTGCAACTGGTCCGCCAGATAGGCAGCCGACTGTCCGGCGAGCGGCGGATTGCCGCTGCCCACTCCTTCGCCCGACAGGCCGTGGCAACTGGCGCATGACGGCAGGCCGCGCTCAGGATCGCCCTTCGTATACAGAAGGGGAGCAGCAGGCGAAGACATCTCCACCTTCGACCGATAGGGCAGGGCGGCATAATAGTCCGACACCAGCAGCCGCTGCCGCCGGGTCATCCGTTCGGCGATCGCCTGCATCTGCGGATGCTGCCGCCGCCCGTCCGCATAGGCGTCGAGCTGCGCCACCATATAGCCCGCGCCCAGCCCCGCCAGGCGAGGCACCGCCGTGCCGTCGCCCCCGCCATCTACGCCATGGCACGTCAGACAGGCGCCCTGCGCGCCCGCTCCGCCGCCGCTCAGCGCCACCAATTGTCCCGTCGACGCGAACTGCTCCAGTCCCCGGTTGTCATAGGAACCGCAGCCAGCCGTCATCGCCAGCAGCAGGACGGGGCGCAGGTCGGGACTCCGGCTGAAACATCGCATCATAATGGAACCGTGACGATTGCGGGCGGTTCCATAGCAGTTCGCACGAAAGGGAAGGGGGCTGCGTCGTCTTTGCGTATCGGCATTACGCTTATCCTGCTGCTCGGCGGCTGCAAGCCACCGCCGGAAGGGCGGGCGGCGATGCCCGGCGCGGATGTGCAGCGCGGACGCGCCCTCGTTCAACGGACAGGGTGCGCGGCATGCCATGTCATCCCCGGCATAAGGTGGCCGCAGGGACGGCTCGGTCCCGATCTGACGCATTTCGCGCGTCAGGGGATGATCGCGGGACGCGTGCCCAACCGGCCGGACATGCTCGCCGCCTTCGTCCGCAATGCGCCCGCTCTAGTTTCCGGCACGACCATGCCCGCCATGCCGCTCAACGAGGGAGAGGCGCGTGACGTGGCTGCCTATCTTTACACGCTCGACTGAACAGGCGCTGTCGGGCTGGCCGCCGCCGGTACTCGATCCCGCCGGTCCGTTCGCCTCGTCGATCACCACGCTGTCCTGGATCCTCTTCGCCATGGCTGGGGCCGTTCTCGCGCTGGTGCTGGCGGCGCTGTGGGTGGCGCTCGCCGGATCGCAGCGGCTGCGGTCCCGCCTTGGCGGAACGCGCGTGGTCTGGCTTGCGGGGATTGCTCTGCCGGTGGTGGTGCTGACGGCGCTGCTCATCTACGGGCTCAGCCTCACCAGGACATTGCGGACCCCGCCGCAGCCGTCCGACATCCGCGTGCGCGTGACGGGCGAAATGTGGTGGTGGCGCGTCGCCTATCTCGATCGGGCGGGCGGCGTCGCGATGATGGACGCCAACGAAATTCACATACCCGTTGGCCGGACGGTCACTGTCGAGCTTGAATCCTCGGACATCATCCACAGCTTCTGGGTGCCGCGCCTGTCGGGCAAGATCGACATGGTGCCGGGCCGCCGCAACGTGCTGCGCATGCAGGCGGACGCGCCGGGCGTCTATGCGGGGCAGTGCGCGGAATATTGCGGCGGCGCTCATGCCCTGATGGGTTTCATGGTTGTCGCCCATGATCCCGACGATTACGCCCGTTTCATGGCCGCGCGGGCACGCCCGGCGCCTCAGCCCGGCGGTCAAGCCGCGCGGGGAGCCCAGCTTTTTCAGGACAGCGGTTGCGGCGCATGCCATCGCATCGCGGGCACGGAGGCCAACGGCCTCGCCGGACCTGATCTCAGCCATGTCGGTTCGCGCCGGACTCTGGGGGCGGGCATATTGCCCAACAACCGGGGCACGATGATCGGCTGGATCGGCGATCCTCAATCGCTCAAGCCGGGCAACCGCATGCCTGCTTACTCCACGCTTCCGGGGCAGGACTTGACGGCCATCGCTGCCTATCTGGAGACGCGGCGGTGAGGTCGGAAACCGGCTTCGACCCGGCGCTTTACGAAAGATTCCCGACACGCGGAGAACGGCCCGAAGGCGAGCTGGAGGAACTGGAACGCGTCTGGCGCGCGCCAAGGGGCTGGCGGCTGCTCACCGTCGTCAACAACAATTATATCGGCGCGTTCTACGTGGGCGCGGCCTTCCTGTTCTTCCTGCTGGCGGGCGTGCTGGCGCTGTTCATGCGGGTGCAGCTTGCCTGGCCGCTGAACGGCATGCTGCCGCAGGAGACGTACAACCAGTTCTTCACCATGCACGGCACGGTGATGATGTTCCTCTTCGCGGTTCCGGCGGTGGAGGCGCTGGGCGTGCTGCTCCTGCCGCAGATGCTGGCGGCGCGGGATCTCCCGTTCCCGCGCCTCTCCGCTTATGCCTTCTGGGCCTATCTGGTCGGCGGGCTCGCCTTCTTCGCGTCGATCTTCGTTGGCCTCGCGCCCGATGGCGGCTGGTTCATGTATCCGCCTTATACAAGCATCAGCTACTCGCCGGGCATCAATGCCGACTTCTGGCTGCTCGGCATCGGCTTCATCGAGATTTCGGCGATTGCCGGAGCGATCGAGATCATCGTCGGCGTCCTGCGAACGCGCGCGCCGGGGATGAGCCTCGACAAGATGCCGATCTTCGCCTGGGCCATGCTGGTCTTCGCGGCGATGATCATCATCGGCTTTCCCGCCGTGATCCTGGGCACTTTGCTGCTGGAACTGGAACGGGCGCTGAACTGGCCCTTCTTCGATCCCACGCGCGGCGGTGATCCAATATTGTGGCAGCATCTCTTCTGGTTCTTCGGCCACCCGGAAGTCTATATCATCTTCCTCCCCGCCGCCGGGCTCGTCACCATGATGGCCAGCACGCTCGCGCGGACGCCGGTGGTCGGTTACCGCCTCATCGTGCTGGCGCTCGTCTCCACCGGCTTCATCAGCTTCGGGGTGTGGGCGCACCATATGTTCACGACCGGCATGCCGACCCTTTCCGTGGGCTTCTTTTCCGCCGCGAGCATGGCCGTCAGCGTGCCCGCGGGAATTCAGGTCTTTTCCTGGATCGCGACGCTGGCGAGCGGGCGGCCACGGATGAACACGCCGACGCTGTTTCTGGTGGGCGGCATCATCATTTTCGTGATGGGCGGCCTTACCGGCGTGATGGTCGCGCTCGTCCCCTTCGATTATCAGGCGCACGACAGCTATTTCATCGTCGCCCACCTCCATTATGTGCTCATCGGCGGCATGGTTTTCCCTTTGTTCGCGGCCTTCTATCACTGGGCGCCGATGATGAGCCGCCGCCCGCTTTCCGAAAGGATGGGCAAATGGGTCTTCTGGCTGATGTTCGCTGGCATGCACCTGACGTTCCTGCCGATGCACCTGACCGGCCTCATGGGCATGCCGCGCCGGGTCTATACCTATCTGCCGGATCGCGAATGGGGCGCGACGAATCTTCTGTCCACGATTGGCGCTGGCATATTGGCGGCGGGCATCTGCCTTTTCCTCATCGATCTCGCTCGCAACTTCCGCTTCACCACCGATGACGATGCAGGCAACGTCTATGGCGGAAGCACGCTGGAATGGCTACCCACCGGGCTATATTCCTCGCGCAGCATCCCGGTGGTGCGCAGCCGCGATCCCCTGTGGGACGATCCCGCGCTGCCCAGGGATGTGGAGCAGGGCCGCTATTTCCTGCCGAACAGCGCCACCGGATTGCGCGAGACCATCATCACCAGCCCCATCCGTGCCGAGCCTGAATATCTCCAGATCATGCCGGGACCATCTTCATGGCCCCTCTTCGCGGCGCTGTTCACCGCCGGATTCTTCCTGCTGCTGACGGTGCAGGCCTATTGGCCCAGCGTGGTAAGCGGCATCGCCGCCATATTGTGCGTCCTGCGCTGGCTCTGGGAAACGGACCGCCCCGTGCCCGATCGCGAAGTGGATATCGGCGCGGGGATCATGGTGCCGACCTATGTCACCGGACCGCGCACCCATGGCTGGTGGGCGATGATGCTGTTGCTGACCGTCATCGGCATGATCTTCCTTATGGCCTGCTTCAGCTATCTATACCTCTACGGCATCCACCCGCGCTTCTGGGTTGCTCCGCCCGATGCCGCATGGCTTGTGCCGATCCTGCTGGGCAATGGCGCGGGCGTGGGACTCGCGTGGCTGGGCCGCCGCCTGCTGCGCCGTGAAAAGACGCGCCTGTGGACCCCCGGCGTCCTGCTGATGACCGGCGGCGGCGCACTGGCTGCGGCATTCGCGGCGGATATCTGGAGCTGGCGTCTTCACGGCCTGTCTCCCAGCGCGAGCGGGCAGGGCGCGACCGTCTATGCCTTCCTCTCGCTCCAGGGCATTCTTGCCGCGATCGTCTTCATCATGACCTGCTACATGGCCGCGCGGAACAGCCGTGGCCTGATCAACCGTCCGGCGGACAACAGCTATGACCTGATATTCCTCTTTGCCGTCTACACCGCCGCGCAAGGCGTGGTTTCAGCGCTGCTGACCCGGCTCTTTCCGGGAACCGCGTTCTGATGAACTGGCGCCTGCTCCTCGGCGGCATGGCAGTCTGGGCGCTTCACTTCTTCGCGCTCTACGGCATCGGCAGCATCTGGCATTCCAGCATGACCGCACGGCTTCTGACCGGCCTCATGACATTGCTGTGCCTTGCGGGAGAGGGCTGGCTGATCACCCGCATCTGGCGGCAACGCGGCGACCATGTCGACGCATGGATGCGCCACCTGTCCCTCACCCTCGTCGCCCTCGCGAGCCTCGCCATTTTTTGGCAAGCCTTCCCCGCGCTGCTCAGCTGAAACGCGAAAGCGCGGCGCATGTCATCCGGCGCTGCCGTCATCGTTATGATATCATTCCTTCATCATAACGAAACAGACGCGTCATGCCACTGACGCGGCCTGCCCCTATTCGCCGCCCTCGATAACTACAGATCATCGGGGAACCATCAAATGAAGCCGTCTCTCCCGCATGCCCGGGCTGCTTTGCTGTGCTCGGCCGTCTTCTTCGCCACGCCGTTGATGGCGCAGTCCGAACCGAACCCCGAAATCGAAAAGACGAAGGAGGGCGATTCCATCGTCGTCACCGGGCAGCGCCGCGCGCAATATGAAGCGACGGCGGAAAAGCGGGAAGCCTTTGTCGTGATGGACGCGATCTCATCAGACGATATCGGCAAGCTGCCCGATCATAATACGGCTGCCGCGCTACGCCGCATTCCGGGTCTGTCGGTGCAGGAAGACCAGGGCGAGCCGCGCTTTCCCGTGCTGCGCGGGCTGCAATCCACCTATAACCGCACCACCGTCGACGGTGCGCTGGTCTCCGGCGTGGACTCAGATGGCCGCACCGTGCCGCTTGATATCGTTCCCTCGGTGATGGCGGGACGGATCGAGGTCATCAAGACGGTGACGCCGGAAAATGACGCAAATGCGATCGGCGGCATCATCAACATTGCCACGCGCAGCGCATTCGACGCCCGCCGCCCCTTCTTCAACGGCATTGCGTCCTATGGCATCTACGAACAGAATGGCGACGTCCGGAACAGCAAGGCATCGTATCGCGCCGCCTTTGCGGCAGGCACGACCTTTGGCGCGAACGGCGAATGGGGCATCGTGATCGGCGCGAGCCAGGAACAGCTCGACTACGATATTCCCCAGATCGAAGTCGCCAGCCCCTCTGTGCGCGAATATAGGGCTGACGGGAAGCCGGTGGATTCGGGCTCGCCGGAAGGCAATGGCATTCAGGTGCCGACCCAGCACCGCCTTTTCTGGTACAATAACACGAAGCAGCGCACGGGCGGCAATGTGAAGATCGAATGGCGTCCGTCGGACCGTTTCCGCTGGGAATTATCAGGCGTCGTGGCGCGTACCGAGGACGATGAGGAGCGCATCGAGTACCGGATCGAGCCGGTCGGCAACATCAGCAACCAGACGCCGACGAGTGGCAGTTTCGACAGCGGCCGCATCATCGTTCAACTCAATCAGCCCATCACCAAACGCCTCGTCGCGATCGGCCGCACCGCTTTTGCATGGGATGCGAACGAACAGTTGAAGCTGGACGGTGACGCAGTCTTCTCGCTCGGCCGCTTGCGCGTGCCGAACAGCAGCATCGAATTCCGTACGCGCAGCGCTGACGCGGCGCGCTATGCGTTCGACTATGACAGCTCGGACTTTTATCCCGTCTTCACGCTGCGGGATGCGACGGCGGGCGTCGATCCGCGCAACTTCTATTTGCAGCAGCAGCGGGACGATTTACAGAAATCGCTGGAAAAGAGCGGCCAGTTCCGCCTCAACCTGACCTATGGCGACGATAGCGAAAATGGCGGGATCAAGATCAAGACCGGCGGCGTGCTTCGTCTGACCAATCGCGAAAGCAGCAATCCTCGCACCGACTATCGCGCCGCTACCGGGTTTAACTACACGCTCGACAATGTAGTGACCGACGGCCCGGAAAAGGCGATCCGCAGTCGGTTCCATATCCCGATCCGCATCGACGCTCATGCCTTCCCGGCCTTCTTCAAGGCTAACCGTGACCGCTTCACCGCAACTGCTGGTTCCGTCGCGGGCAATTATGAGGTCAGCGAAGATGTCTACGCCGGATATCTGCAAGGCAGCACCCGGATCGGCAATGTCACGCTGCTTGGTGGCTTGCGTTACGAACGGACCGAGATCTCGTCAGATGCCTATCGTGCCGTCGACGGTACGCTGACCCAGATCACGACCGATGGCAGCTATGACAATTGGCTACCCAGCGCGCATATCCGCTGGAATGTGACCAACCGCTTCGTCGTTCGCGGCGCTTATACCAACACGATCGGCCGGGCCGACTATGCATCGATCGCCGCTACCGAGACGCTGAGCTTCGATGGCAGCCAACCAACATTGACACGCGGCAATCCGGGATTGAAGCCGCGCGAGAGCCGTGGTTTCGACCTGTCGTTCGAATTCTACCCCAAGGACGGCCTCGTTTCAGCGGCGCTGTTCCACAAGAAGATCAAGAATGAGATCTTCACACTGTCCAATGTCGAGTCGATGGACGTCGGCCGGGGAGTAGAGGATGTCCTTGTCTCTGAACCCCGCAACGCGGAAACCGCAACCATCAAGGGTCTGGAACTTAACCTGCAACAGGCGCTGACCTTCCTGCCAGCGCCGTTTGATGGCTTGGGCATCAGCGCGAACGCGACCTTCCTAGACACGAAGTTCACGTTTCTGACCAGCGCCGGGCCGCGTGTGACCGGCCTTTATCTGCAACCCGATACTGTGTGGAATGCGTCGGTCTATTATCAGAAGGACAAGTTCGAAGGGCGGCTGTCCTATAATTATATTGGCGGCTTCCTGGAAACGATCAACGACACCATTCCCAATGCCGACCAATATTGGAAAGGCCGCGGCACCCTCGACGCGAACATCAGCTATCGGATCACGCCGAATCTGACCTTGTACGCGGAGGGCCAGAATCTGACCGATCAGGGACGACGCGAACTGGTTGGGCCGGGGCGCGCCTATCTTCAGGAATCCGCTGAATATGGGCGTACCTTCTGGTTCGGCGTGGCGGCGAATTTTTGATGCCGGGTCTGCTTCTCCTCTTGGCGGCGGCCGCGACTACTCCATCTCCTGCCATCGTGCAGGGCGAGCCCGCAGAGACGATCCGCCGCATTCCTGCCGCCGAAGCGCGGCAAGGTGTGGCGGCCGGGCCGAACGATGTATACGCCGTCGCCAACTGGACGATTGCGCGCTACGATCGCAAAACGGGCGAACGCCGTGCGATATGGGAAGGAGAGCCTGAACGTTATCCGCATATTAATAGTTGCGCCCTTATCAAGGCTGAACTGGTATGTGCGGCGTCCAACTTTCCGGCAGTGCCGCAGGCAAGCTCTGTCGAATTTTTCGATCCAATAACGCTCGCGCACAAGCGTAGCGTATCGCTCGGTCTTGGCACCGGATCGCTGACCTGGGTAGACTGGCGTGAAGGGCATTGGTGGGCGATGTTCGCCAATTATGACGGCAAGGGGGGTGAAACGCCGCGTGATCACCGGCACACGGCCCTGGTCAAATTCGACGCTGAATGGCGGCGTACCGAAAGCTGGGCGCTGCCCAGAACCATATTGGAACGCATCGCGCCGATGAGCATTTCGGGCGGCGGCTTCAGGCAAGATGGCAGCTTGTGGATTTCCGGCCACGATCTGCCCGAACTCTATGTCGTACGCATCCCCAAGGGGGGCTCCACGCTTGACCATGTCGCGACTGTGCCGATGGAGGCGGAGGGTCAGGCCATCGATTGGGACGAAAGTCGGCCCGGCATCCTATGGGGCATCAGCCGCAAGGGCCGGAACATGCTGGAGATGCGGGTTCCGCGATTGAAGTAGACTGACGGGTTTCACCTGCTCCAAATGTAGCAAGTGAACCCATCAGACTCCATCCCGGCATTCGGTTCGCTGTTCAATGCCGAATGCGGCGAGCCGCCTACCGGCCCGTCTGCGCCGCATGAGCGCGATATTCGCCCTGCCGTTCCAGCATCCAGCCCGGATATTCCGCCGGCAGCGCGCTGGCGGCATCCAGCGCCGCCAGGTCTTCCGCCGACAGGCGGACGTCGATGGCGGCCAGATTGTCGGCCAGTTGGTCCGGCCGCTTGGCGCCGATGATCACGCTGGTGACGGCCTGTTGATGCAGCAGCCACGCCAGTGCGATCTGTGCCACGCTGACGCCGTGACGTTCGGCGATCGGCCGCATCGCGTCGATCACCCCATAGCCCCGATCCCGGTCGACCGGCGGGAAGTCGAATGATGCGCGGCGGCCGCTCCCGGCCTTCTCATCGTCGCGGCTGTACTTACCTGACAGGAAGCCGCCAGCGAGCGGGCTCCAGACCATCAGGCCCAATCCTTCGGACTTGAGCAGCGGCACGATCTCGCGCTCCAGATCCCGCCCGGCCAGCGTATAATAGGCTTGCAGCGACAGGATCGGCGCCAGTCGGCGGGCTTCGGCGATGCCGATCGCCTTCATGATCTGCCATGCGGCCCAGTTGGAGAGGCCGATATAGCGCACATGCCCATGCCGCACGAGCGTATCCAGCGCCTCCAGCGTCTCGACGATCGGCGTGGCGGGATCGAAGCCATGGATCTGGTAGAGATCGACATGGTCCAGTTGCAGCCGTTGCAGGCTGGCCTTGCATTGGTCGAGGATATGCTTGCGCGACCCGCCGCGCGCGTTGGGACCTTCCCCCATGGGACCAAGCACCTTGGTCGCGATCACCAGATCGTCCCGCGAGAGGCCCAGATTACGTATCGACGTGCCCAGGATGCGCTCGCTTTCACCCGCGGCATAGACATTGGCGGTGTCGATGAAATTGACGCCGGCATCGACGGCCGCCTTCACCAGGGCGTCGGCCTCATCCTGCCTCAGCTGGCCGATCTGCCCCCACATATCGTTACTTCCGCCAAAGGTCATGGTGCCAAGGCAGAGTTCGGACACAAAGAGGCCACTGGGGCCAAGTTGACGATAGCGCATCTGGGGGAATCCTTTCTTGCGATGGATGCCGCCCAGATAGGATGCGCCGGGCCGGGATGCCATGCCAGTGGCCGTTTTCTGCTGCCTTATTTTTCAACCCGGCGGGCAGGAGGCCGCTACTTCTCCTTCGCCGCCTCGGCCGCCGCCAGCACCCTCAGGACATTGCCCGACCAGATTTTCTGGATGTCCGCCTCGCTATAGCCCGCCTTCAGGAGGGCCGCGGTGATCTTCGGCAGGTCGCGCACATCCTCCATGCCAGCAACGCCGCCGCCGCCGTCCCAGTCAAGGCCGATGCCGACATGATCCGGCCCCACCACTTTCAGCGCATGCATCATGTGCGCCATGAAATCGTCGAATGTCGCCCTGTCGGCTTCGGGATAGAGGCGATCGATCTCCTGCCTTTTCGCCAGCAATTCGGCGCGCTTTTCGGGTGAGAGCTTCGCATCCTCCCGCATCTGCGCGAACAGGGCCGCCAACGCCTTCTGCCGTTCTGGATTGGGCTTGATCTCGCGCAGATAGGCTCCGTAGGCGTTCATCTGGATGACGCCGCCCTTCGCCGCGAGCGCCTTTAGATGATCATCGTCGATGTTGCGCGGATGGTCGTAGATCGCTTTGCAGCCGGAATGGGTGAGCAGAACCGGCGTCTTCGATAATGCAAGCAGGTCGTCGAGCACCTGATCGCTGCTGTGCGATGCGTCCGGCACGACGCCGAGCCGGTTCATCTCCCTAAGCAATTCCTTGCCCAGGGGACTTAGGCCGCCATAGCGCGGCTTCTTCGATGGATCGGTTGAACTGTCGGCAAACTGGTTATGGGCGAAATGGGCAAAGCCTGCGACCCGGACGCCCATGGCGTGGAAGGTCCTGAGCAGCGAAATATCCTCGCCCAGCGGATAGGCATTTTCCATCGACATATAGACGATGCGCTTGCCCGCCTTCGCGATCGGCGCGGCGTCCTTCGCCTCCAGCGCGAGCTGGAAGTTGGCGGGATCGGCCGCAACCATCTCCCGGATGGACACGCCGCGAAGAAGGGCGAAGTCGCGCGCGTTCTGAAAACCCTCTTGCGTCAGCGGCCCCTGCGGCGTGTAGATCGCCCAGAAGCCGCCATCGAGCCCGCCCTTCTTCATGCGCGGCAGGTCGACCTGCGTATAGTCGCTGTGAACCTCATGTCCTTCCTCGATCGACCAGCCCGGCAGGTCGAGCGAGGCAGGGGTATCGAGATGGCTGTCGAGCGTGATCAGCCGCTGGTGCAGTTGCGCGGCTGCCTTGGGCACTTCCTGCGCTTGCGCCGCGAGCGGGAGCAGCATCGTCAATGCCGCTCCCTTCCATGGTCCGAACCGCATCAGATCTCGCCCGAGATGGTGAACTGGAAAGTGCGCGGCGAAAGCGGCCGGAACGAGCCGTCGCCGGTGACGGAAGAGGAGATGTAGGAAAGCGTATCCTTGTCGAAGATATTGTCCACGTTGATCCGGGCCTTGATGCTCTTGACCGGGCCGAAGCTGAAGCCGTCGCCAATATCGGCATAGGCGCTGAAGACAGTGAAGCCCGGAATGCTGGAGCCTGGCGCGTTGGTGAAGGTCGACCAGCGGCGGCTGGTATATTTGCCCGAAATATTGGCGACCAGCCAGCTTGCCGGTTCCACCGTCACGCCCCCGCTGACGATCCACTTGGCGCTGTCGGGCAGGAACTTGCCCGCGATGGGAATGACGGTCGAAGCCAGGATGTCGTCCTTGAACTTGGCATTATTGTAGGTGACGTTGATGTTGCCATAGGCGAGCCCGTCCAGGAAAGCCGGTTTGTACGTTCCCGCAAACTCCACTCCATAGGCGCGCACCCGGCCGACATTCTGATAGAATGTTTCCGTCGCGGAGCCGCCGCCCTCAAGGAAGGTCGTGATCGACTGGATGCGGTTGGCGAACTTCGTGTAGAAAGCCGCCAGCGAAGCGTAAAGCTGGCCCTGATTGGTGCGGATGCCCAGTTCCATGTTCTTTGACCGTTCGGGCGCGGGCTGGGGCACCACCGCGGCCGAGCCAGGGCGCGTCACCGAATAGATGTCATCCATCCCCTTGGGCAGCGCCATATTCTCCGCATAGGATGCGAAGACCTGCGTCCGCTCGTCCAGCTTGTAGAGCAGACCGGCCATTGGCAGGAACATATCCCTGTAATGGGCGGTGTTCGCCTGTGGCCCCCAGCCCGGAACCCCGATGCCGCCAACGACGCGGTAATAATCGTCGAAATCGCGATAGCCGCGCTGGACATAGTCCATCATCAGGCCCTTGAAGCCGATATCCAGGATCAGCCGCTCATCCGCCAGCTTGATCGTGTCCTTGAGGAAGAGCTGGAGCGTGTCCCGCTTTGACCGGTAATCGCGCCGCAGATAGACCAGTTCGTCGAGGTTCGGCTGGCCGTCAGGCGCGCCGTCCATGGTATTATAGCGCGCCTGGGTACGGTGATATTTGTCCGTCTCGGCCCAGATGCCCGCCTCCAGAGCATTGTTGCCGGCCTCCCAATGCAGCTTGCCCGTGATGCCGTAGCGGTCGCCACCCACGCCCGACAGCCCATATTGCACGCCCTTGGGCGCTACCACGGGAAGCCCCGCCTGGCTTTGGGGCGTGTAACGGCCAAGCGAGTTGGAATAGCTGTCCGGGGACACGCCATAACCATCCTTGTCTTCCCAGTAGATGGTCGATTCCGCCCAGACGCCGTCCGCTATGCCAGCATGGACGGTGGCGCCATACAGCTTGTCCTTCCGCACATTGATGGCAAGGTTGTAAACGGCGGTATAGGCGGCGTTGGAATAATAGACGCCGGGGGCGGTTGGAGCGAAACCCGGAGTCGTATTCGGCACATTTTCGATATAGGCAAAGTCGCGCCCGCACTGGCCGAGCGCATTTCTGGCCGAGCATTGATATTGCGCGCGCGTGATCGTTGGCGAGTCATAGTCGAAAAAGTCGTTGGACACGAACTTGAACCGTGCCCAGCTATCGCCGCCCAGATCGGCATGGACCTGCGCCTCCCAATGTTCGCGGTCGACCGATCCGGGGCCGCGCCACAGGTCGGAATCCAGCTTGGTGCGGCTGACATAGGCCTTGAACGGTCCGATGCGTCCGGTGCTGGCCCGGATGAAGGTGCGCTTCATGTCGAAGTCGCCAAAGCTCTGGGAGACGAACAGGCCCATCTCCTCCTGTGGAGCGATGCTGTTATACTGCACCACGGGACCGAGCGTGGAATAGCTGGGCAGGCTGACGTCGCCCGCGCCAACCGCGGCCTCGACAACGCCCAGATTTTCATTGTCCACATAACGGAAGACGGGGCTGCCGCCAAAGGCGTCGCTGCGGCCGGTGGGAATGCCGTCCACGACGAAGCCGATCTGGTCGAGATTGAAGGCGCGCGTCTGGACGCTGTTGCCGAACTCGTAAAGTCCCAGCGCGCCGTCCGTCTGCACGTTGAATCCGGGCAGCTGCTCAAGCATCTTGAGCCCGGATATGCCCGATGGCGCGGACAGCAGCGCCTCCCGCGTCACGGCCACGACATTGCTGATCTTGTCTTCGCCGATCGCTTCCGAAGATTGGGAAATGCGGCGGCCGGTGACGGTGATGGTTTCGGCATCGCCGCCCTCCGGCGCCTGCGCCCAAGCGGCATTTGGCGAAACTGCGCCAGCACAGCAGGCAAGCAGCAAGGCGCTGCGGCGGATGCGGAAAATATTGCGCATTGGTGGCTCCCCTTGTGCCCTTTTGGGCCGTCTGAGCCATTCAGACCGGGACTGCCGCCTTCGCGAGCAGGCCCGCCTCTTCCATGATTGACAGCGACGGTGAAGTCCGGCGCAAATTTATTGGTTGCCATATGCAACGAAGCGGGCGGGGAAATCCGCTATCCGCCCGCGCAACCGATAAAGGCTGGCCAGCCGTCATTCTATTCACCATTGCTCAAGTCGCGGACGGGCTGCTCATAGGTGGCGGAAGTTGCGCCGCGCTTGTCATGGACTGGCAACAGACGCCGCATAGGAAGCCTTTTCACCATGGCGAGGGCTGACGAAAAGCTATGAACCGTCTTCGATTCACCATCAGTCTTTGCGCGGCCTTTCTGATGGCCGCGGCCCCCGCATGGGCCGAAAAATTCAATATCGCGGTGGTGCCGGACACGCAAAACTACTCCGATATCACCCTGCCTCAACCGCGCGGAGCCGATACCTTCACCCAGCAGATGCAATATCTGGCGGACAATCGCGACGACAGGAATCTGGTATTCGTCACCTTCGCCGGCGACATCGTTCAGCATGGCGATGGTCAGTTCCGCCAGAAGATGGAGGGCGCTCCATCCGGCAGCTTTGCCTATCATGACACCCGCGCCGAATGGGACATCGCCAATCGCGCCATTTCCATCCTCAGCCGGTCGGGCATTCCCTTTGGCATGGTGCCGGGTAATCATGACTATGACAATTTCAGCTGGTGGGAAGGGCCGAACAGTCCCGGAGCCAGCCGTCCCCTTTCCGGCGGGCGAACATGGGACTTCTATTTCGGGCCGCAGTCGCGCCATTTCGCGGGTAAGCCCTGGTATGGCGGCGCTTATAATCAGGGCCTCAACAGCTATCAGTTCTTCACCGGAGGCGGAAAGCGTTTCCTACACCTGTCGCTGGAGATGCAGCCTGCGCCGGACGTTCTCGCCTGGGCGCAAAGGGTGATCGACGCCAATCCGCGCTTGCCCGTCATCGTCACCACGCATGAATGGCTCCATCCCGACAAGGTGGAACGTTCGAACGACCACCGGCATTATTTCGAAGGCAGCGATCACTTGCCGCCCGATGACGTCTGGGACCGTTTCATCCGCAAGAACGCCGCCATCTTCCTTGTCCTTTCCGGCCACAACTGGACTCCGGCCGATCAGGGCGTATCGCGCGGCCAGAATTTGCGGATCGACCGCAATGATGCGGGCTATCCCGTCTATCAGGTGCTTCAGGATTATCAGGGAAACACGGTCGGCCCGGATGGCGTGGCTGGCTCGGCCAATGGCGGGGCGGGCTGGATGCGCTTCATCGAGTTCGACACTGACCGGCGCAAGATACATTTCAGCACCTATTCGACGCTGCTCGGCCGCTATGCAGGGCGCAATGGCGAAGCGGCCTTTGGAACGCCCGCCCGCTATTCGGACTTCGAACTGGATTTCCCGCCGCAGCTATTGGACTAGGGGCGGCCTTCCCAAGCGTTGCGGATCGCCGCGCCGCCCGGTTGTCGCATCCCTGTCATTCAGCCGTCCTCATCCCGTCACTTAACGCACATTGCAGTGCAACATCGCCCCGCTAGTCCGCCCCCGGCCAAATGGTCCAAAAGGGGGACTTGAACATGCGTATCACTACCGCTCTGCTGCTGGCGTCCACCGCCATCATACTGCCCGCCGTACCCGCTTTCGCAGAGGAATTGCCATCTGCTGAAACAGACGCCACGGAAAGCGCGAACATCGTCGTCTTCGGCCGTGGCGAAACGCGGCAGGTGCAGGAAATCCAGTCGCAGGATATCGTGACCTTGACGCCGGGCACCAATCCCCTGAAAGCCATTGAAAAGCTTCCCAGCGTCAATTTTCAGTCGTCCGATCCCTTCGGCGCTTATGAATGGTCGCAGCGCGTAACCATCCGCAGCTTCAGCCAGAACCAGCTCGGCTTCACCTTCGACGGCATTCCGCTGGGCGACATGAGCTATGGCAATCATAATGGGCTCCACATCACTCGCGCGATCAGCTCCGAAAATATCGGCAGCGTGCGCGTCAGCCAGGGCGCGGGTTCCATCGGCACGCAGGCGACCAACGCGCTGGGCGGCACGGTGGAAACCTTCTCCGCCGATCCTGCCGATTACCTGACCAACGGCAATCTGGGCGCGCAGGGCAACCTGACCTATGGCAGCAACGAAACCTGGCGCGCCTTCGCCCGCCTGGCCTTGGGCACTCGCGACGGGATTCGCGGCTATGCCTCCTATGGTTATGGATCGACCGACAAGTTCCGGGGCGAAGGCGTGCAGGACCAGCATATGGGCAATGCAAAGGTCGTCATTCCCGTGGGCGATGTCACTGTTGATGGCTGGCTCAGCTATTCCGACCGGCGGGAGAATGATTATCAGGATATGTCGAAAGCCATGATCGCGCGCCTGGGCTGGGACTGGGACAACACATTCCCCGACTATGCCCGCGCGATCGACTATGCCAGCCGGTTGAATGACGTGGATTTGGTCAGCAACAGCGGCGGCTCGCCTTTCCCCGATGGCCTTTTCGATTACAGCGGCGCTCCGGTGGCAGGCGGCCAGGTCTATCCCGGCAATGTCACCGGCCCGGACGACGCCTATTATGACGCCGCTGGCCTGCGCAAGGACTGGCTGGGCGCGATCGGTCTTTCAGCGCCGCTGGGCGAACAGGCCAGCCTGAAGATCAAGGGCTATTACCATCATAACAAGGGCATGGGTCTGTGGGCCACGCCTTACCAGCCCAGCCCGAACGGGGTTCCCATGTCGGTGCGCACCACCGAATATGAAATGGACCGCATCGGCGTGTTCGGCAGCGTCGACTTTGCGCTCGGCATCCAGAATTTCACCGTGGGCGGCTGGTATGAGAATAACCAGTTCAACCAGGCCCGCCGCTTCTATGCCTTCGCCAGCCGCACGGACCCCGGCCTTTCCTTCCGCGACTATCCGAAAAACCCTTTCGCGACCCAGTGGGAGTTCGACTTCACAACCGACACGGTCCAATATCACGTCCAGGATCGCATCGACCTGGGGATGGTGACGATCAACCTGGGGTGGAAGGGCTTCAAGGTCACGAACAAAGCCGAAGCCGGCGTTCAGGCAACTTTCCCCGAAGGCAAGATCAAGGTGGAAGATTGGTTCCAGCCCCATGCGGGCGTCGCCTTCGAACTATCGCCCGAAGCCGAAGTCTTCGCCGGTTTCACGCAGGCGACCCGCGCCTTCGCCAGCGCCACGACCGCGGGCCCCTTTTCCACCAATCAGCTTGGCTTCGACGCCATTCGGGATGATTTGAAGCCGGAACAGTCGGACACCTACGAACTTGGCCTGCGCTACCACAATTCCGTGTTCAACGGCGTGATCGGCGCTTATCTGGTGAACTTCCGCAATCGCCTCCTGTCCGTTCAGGTGGGCAGCCCGATCCAGGGCTTCGCGGCGGCGCTGCAAAATGTCGGCAAGGTCCGCTCCATTGGCATCGAAGCGGCGGGCACGCTGCAACTGGGCGGCGGGTTCAGCCTGTTCGGTTCTTACAGCTATACCGACGCGACCTATCGCGACGATGTCGTGGACGCCAGCGGCGCGGTCGCGCCGATCGAGGGCAAGACCGTGGTCGACAGCCCCAGGCATCTTGCCCGCGGCGAAATCAATTATGAGCGGGAGGGCGCTTTCGGCCGCATCGGCGTCAACTATATGTCCAGGCGCTACTACACCTACACCAACGATCAATCGGTCCCCGGCCGCGTGATCGTGGACGCGACCGTGGGCTATCGCTTCACCGACAGGCTGGAGTTGCAACTGAACGCCACCAACCTGCTCGACAAGCGCTATATCAGCACCGTCGGTTCAGGCGGTTTCAGCAATAGCGGCGACGGCCAGACGCTGCTGATCGGCGCGCCCTCGCAATTCTTTGCCACCATCAAGGCGGGGTTCTGACAATGAAAAAGGCCGCGCCTTTCCTCTGCCTGCTCGCCGCCGCCTTGCCAGCAACGGCTTTGGCCGAGCCCGTCCTTCTGATCTCGGTCGACGGGCTTCGCCCCGGCGACGTGCTGGAGGCGGAAAAGCGCGGCCTTTCCATTCCCAACCTGCGCCGTTTCGTGAAGGAGGGCGCCTATGCCTCTGGCGTCAGGGGCGTGCTGCCGACACTGACCTACCCCAGCCATACGACATTGATCACGGGCGCCGCGCCCGCGCGCCATGGCATCGTTTCGAACAACAGCTTCGACCCGATGCAGATCAACCAGGGCGGCTGGTACTGGTACGCATCCGACATCAAGGTGCCCACCCTGTGGGAAGCCGCCGCGAAAGCCGGGCTCAGCACCGGCAACGTCCATTGGCCCGTCAGCGTCGCCGCGAAGGGCGTGACATGGAACCTGCCGCAAATCTGGCGCACGGGCCATGCCGACGACGCCAAGCTGCTGGATGCGCTCGCGACGCCGGGTCTAAAGGCGGAGGTGGAGAAGGCGACCGGCGAGCCCTACGCCATGGGCATCGACGAAAGCCTGCCCGGAGATGAAAATCGCGGCCGCGCGGCCGTGGCCCTGATCGCGGCGCACAAGCCTGATTTCGTGACGGTCTATCTGACGGCGCTCGACCATGAGCAGCATCTGAAAGGGCCCGGCTCGCCGGAAGCGAAGGCGGTGCTGGAAAAGATCGATGCGATCGTCGGCCGGCTGATCGCTGCCGAACAGCAGGCGCATCCCGGCGCCGTGATCGCGCTGGCGAGCGACCATGGCTTTGAAGCGACCCACAGCGCGCTCAACCTTTTCCGCCCCTTCATCGACGAAGGGCTGATCACGCTGAGCGCAGACGGCAAGATCGCGTCCTGGCGCGCCATGCCGTGGCTGTCCGGCGGGTCCGCCGCGATCATGCTGGCGCAGCCGCAGGATGAAGCGCTTGCTACCAAGGTCAAGGCATTGCTCGACAGGCTGGCCGCCGACCCCGCGAACGGCATCGCCAGCGTCGCCGACCGGCAGGCCGTTGCAAAGATGGGCGGCAATCCGCAGGCGGCCTTCTACGTCAATCTGCGCGCCGGTTATGTGACGGGGCTTTTTGCGGGCAAGGACGCGCCGCTCGTCTCTCCGGCCCCCGTCAAGGGCATGCACGGCTATTTTCCCGGCCCGCTCAACCTCCGCTCCTCCTTCATGCTGCTGGGCAAGGGCGTGGCGAAGGGAAGGGACTTGCGCGAAATCGACATGCGGGCGATCGCGCCCACGCTGGCGGACATAATGGGCATAGCCCTGCCTGACGCGGAACAGCCTGCCTTGAAGTGGAAGCAATAGAGGACGTCATCAAGGTGAGGGGGTGACGAGCAGCGTCAGCCTCTCCTCGCCACTGGCCGCGATCTGGAGCGTGTAGCGACCCGGATGTAGCGAGTAATCTACCATCTTGCGAATGCCCGAACAGTTGGGCCCATGCCCATGGGCGACGGACTCCGCCGCCTTGCCGTCTTTCACCACATCGACCCATGCGCCGGACCCCAGGGCCACGCGCCAGGTGCCAGACTGTGCGACCGTGAAGCTGGCCAGGCCGCCATAGCTGACGCTGCCGCCCGGTTTTGCCGGACGTACGGGATAGCTCACCGTGGGCGTCTGCCGCAGGGTCAGCGTCACCGCCTGGCCGGGCGTCAGCGTGGTGCGCGCCGCCGCCTTGGCGTCCGCCGCAGCCCGCATGGGCGTGGGGCTTCGCCAGGATGCGAGCGGGGCGGGCAGTTCTGCCCCGGCCGCGCATTGGGGCTGCCCATGATCCATCTGCGCCATCGACGCCGTGGGAAACAGGGCCGCCACCATAGCAAGCGGCAACGGAGCGCGGCGGAATGACATTGCGGGCTTCCTTCTTCGACTCAAAGCTATATACGGTCGGATATATCGAGTCGAACGACCGGGGGAAGGGGGTTTCATGCGTTTCCATGTCGCCGCACTGCTATTGGCAGGCAGCGTTTTCACGGCCCAGGCGCAGGCGGAAACGGCGCCGGAGGATGACCAGTCCGGCCGTTTCTCGCTGGGCCAGATCATCGTGACCGCGCCGCGTACCCAGGGGATCGAAATCGACGGCAGCACGCTTTCGTCCGACGCCATCCATATGTTCAGCCGCACCGCGCTTGACGACGCCGTCAACCTGATGCCCGGCGTCGCGGCGGGGAACAGCGGCGGCACCCGCAATGAACGCCTTGTCTTCGTGCGCGGCTTCGACCGCTTTCAGGTTCCGCTGTCGATCGACGGCATCCGCGTCTATCTGCCCGCCGACAACAGGCTGGACTATGGCCGCTTCCTGACCACCGACATAGCCGAGGTGCAGGTGGCCAAGGGCTATGCCTCCGTCCTCGACGGGCCGGGCGCGATGGGCGGCGCGATCAACCTCGTCACGCGCAAGCCCGCCAAGGCGATCGACATCGATGTGCGCGGCACGGTGAATTTCGACAACGACGCCGATTATGCGGGCTATTCGACATCCGCCATGATCGGCACGCGCCAGGACAAATGGTATGCGCAGGCCAGCTACGCCCGCAGCTTCACCGACCATTGGGACCTGCCCAACGACTTCACGCCCCGCAACCGGACGCTGGAAGATGGCGGCGCGCGCGATTTTTCCCGCACGGAAGACTGGCGCGTCAATGCCAAGGCCGGCTTCACCCCCAACGCCACCGACGAATATGCGCTGAGCTATACCTATCAGGAAGGATCGAAGGGCGCGCCGCTGCACATCAGCGACACGGTGACGGCGCCGCGCTTCTGGGATTGGCCGGAATGGAACATCACCAGCGTCTATTTCCTTTCCACCACGGCTCTGGGCGATCGCGCGACGTTGAAGACGCGGGCCTATTACAACCAGTTCGATTCGATCCTGCGTTCCTTCAACGACCGCACGCTGACGACGCAAAGCCGTCCCTACGCCTTCGACAGTCCCTATGAGGACAAGGCGTGGGGCGGATCGCTGCAACTGGATTTCCAGGCGAGCGACGCCGACACGCTGCGCCTTGCCTGGCATTGCCGCCATGACCGGCACGTCGAATTCCAGACCAGCTTTTCCAACGCAGGCGCCGCCACCACCGAACCGCGCCAGACCCAGACGGAGGAGACATTTTCGGCCGCGCTGGAAAATGAGCTGAAGCTGAGCCCGGACCTCAGCTTCACGCTGGGCGGCAGCTTCGACTGGCGCAACCTGATCAAGGCGCAGGAATATGGCGCGCCGCTGGGCACGTCGGGCGCGTCCGTTCTTTACGAATATCCGCGCCGGGATGCCGACACATGGAACCTTCAGGGCCGCTTCGACTGGCGGGCAAGCGAAGCGCTCAACCTGCATGCCAGCCTGTCGTCCCGCGCGCGTTTCCCCACCATTTTCGAACGGTTCAGCCAGCGCTTCAACACCGCCATTCCCAACCCCGCGCTGAAAGCCGAGCGGGCCACCAATGCGGAGATTGGCGGCAGTTGGGCGAGCGGCCCGGTCCGCGTGGAAGGCGCGCTATTCTATAGCTGGGTGCGCGATGCGATATTCAGCGTGCCCACGCCAGCCTATCCCTGCACCGCTTCGACGACGCCGCCCGCCGTGCCCCGGCCCGGCTGCGCGCTGACCAACCTGTCACAAAGCCGCAACGTCGGCAAAGGCCATTATTACGGGGTGGAATTGTCCGTATCCGCCACCATCCTGCCGGGGCTGGACATCGGGGCGAACTATACCGGCATCAAGCGGGTGCTGGACTATGCCGCCAATCCGCTGTTTCGCCCCACCGGCGTCCCCACGCACAAGGGCTTTGTGTATCTGGACTGGTCGCCGGTCGAAAGGCTGCACATCATCCCCAGCGCCGACCTTGCTTCCAATCGCTGGACATTGTTCACGGCAACGCCAGCGTCGCAGCCGCAACGCTATTACCGCACCGGCGCTTATGTGAACGCCGCCCTGCGCGTGGACTATGCGTTGACGGACAATGTCGAGATCGGCGTGGGCGGGCGGAACCTGTTCGACGACTATTATACGTTGACCGATGGCTTTCCCGAACCGGGCCGGACATTATTCGCCAATTTGCGGGTGCGCTACTGATAGTCATAGTCGCCCTGATGTTGCTGCGGGTGGCGCATTGTGACCTGACGGAGCATAAAAGCATAACGATCATCTCTTATCCGTAACAAATCATTGCTGCAAAGGCTGGGTGGCGTCAGGCTGATTGACCGGCGCCGCCAACACTCCCACAGACCCCCTCATTCTAATGCGACTAAGTCGCACTATTATCAGGGGGTCTGCTTCATGTCCGTCACGCCATCCAGCACGCTATGCCGCTATCTGTCGCGCGCCAGCCTCATCGCCCTGGGCGTCACCATTGCTTTCCCGGCTTTGGGTGCTGATAGCGCTATGGCGGAGGCTGATGACCAGAGCGGCGGCGCGATCGTGGTCACGGCGGCGGGCTATGAGCAGGATATCATCGAAGCGCCCGCCAGCATCACCGTTGTCGGCCGCGAGGAGTTGCAGGAAAAGCGCTTCGGCAGCCTCGCCGAAGCCTTGCAGGATGTGCAGGGCGTCGATGTCGGCGGCGAAGCGGGCAAGACCGGCGGCCTCAACATCTCCATACGCGGCATGCCCAGCGACTATACGCTGGTCCTGATCGACGGCCGCCGCCAGAATGCGCCCGGCGGCGTGACGCCGAACGGCTTTGGCGAAACCTCCACCAGCTTCCTGCCGCCCTTTTCGGCGATCGACCGGATCGAGGTGGTGCGCGGGCCCATGTCCACCCTCTACGGATCGGACGCGATGGGCGGCGTCGTCAATATCATCACGCGCAAGGTCGGCAATCGCTGGGTCGGCACCGCGACCGCCGAAAGCACGATCCAGGGCGATGACCGCTTCGGCAATATCCAGTCGGTGAACGGCTTTGCCCAGGGGCCGCTGGTCCCTGACCTGATCGGCCTGACCCTGCGCGGCAGCGTCTTCCACCGCGAGGCGTCCAGCATCGACATCCCCGGCGATCCGGCGCTCACGCTCGGCCGCAATCCGGTCAAGTCCGACATCTACACCTATGGCGGCCGGTTGAGCTTCACCCCCCATGCCGATCATGACCTGTGGATCGAATATGACCGCAACGAACAAAGCTATGACAATAGCGAAGGGCAGTTGGGCACGCTGGGTTCGGGCGGCTATGCGCCGCGGCAGCGCTTCAACCGCAGCAATTATGTGCTCGCGCATAGCTGGCGGCTCGGCTTCGGCCAGCTCGACACGACGCTGACCCGCAACGAAACGGAAACGATCGGCCGCCTGATCCCCAACGGCACGCCAGGCGCGGTCCCCGGCAGCCCCCGCACGCTGGAGGCGCGCAACGACATCATCGATTCCCGCTTCGCCGGGAAAGCAGGAGCGATCGCCTTCACCGTGGGCGGCCAATATTGGAAGGCGCGCATGGTCGAGGGCGTCGCGCCAGAGCCGTTCAAGTTCACGCAATGGGCCGGTTTCGCCGAAGCCACGCTGACCCTGGCGGAAGGGTTCAACGTCACCGGCGGCGCGCGCTACGACCATCATTCGACCTTCGGCGACAAATGGTCGCCGCGCGCCTATGCCGTGTGGAACATCACCGATGCGGTCACGCTGAAAGGCGGGGTCAGCCGGGGCTACAAGACCCCGCGCGTCGAACAGATTGCGGAAGGCATCATCGGTTTCGGCGGGCAGGGCCGCATCCCCCTGCTCGGAACGCCGGGGCTGAAGCCGGAAATCAGCACCAGCTATGAAGCCGGGCTCTATTATGACGGCAACGGCTTTTTCAGCGGCAATGTGACGCTGTTCAACAACGACTTCACCGACAAGATCGCCAGCGGACCGGGCATCCCCAACTGCCGCTTTTCAGGCGCGCCGAACCGGCCCGGCTGCCTGGATGTCGGCCCATTCCCGACCGTCGACCTGTTCAGCCAGTCGATCAACATCGACAAGGCGCGCACCCGCGGCGTCGAGGTCGCGACCCGCTTTGTCTTCACGCCCAGCCTGTCGCTGTCGGCCAACTACACCTATACCGAAACCGAACAGTTGAGCGGCGCGGACGAAGGATTGCCGCTGATCGGAATGCCGAAGCATATGCTGAACGGCAATCTTCGCTGGAAACTGGACGACAAGGCCAGCCTTTGGGCTCGCGCCGAAATCCGCTCCAGCCGTTATCGCGGCAACAATGCGCAGCAGGCGGCGGTCGGCGACTTCCGCAGCTATGAAGTTTTCCATCTGGGCGGCAATTACCAGATCACGCCCGCTTTCCGCCTGTCCGCGACGATATATAACATCCTCGACACGGACTATGCGGTCTATGTTCCCTATCAGACCAGCCCGTCCGCCACGGCCTATACGCCTGCCTATTCGATCAATCAGGAAGGCCGCCGCCTCTGGCTCTCCGCCACCGTGGATTTCTAACGGCGTACAGCCGCAGGCGTCCTGCACGGGGCAGGGGCTTGCGGCCGTGCAGGCGGAGCGTCAGCGTTTGCGCACGAACTCGGCCCTCAGAACGAGGCCCTTTATGCCTTCGTAGCGGCAGTCGATTTCCTGCGCGTCTCCAGTGAGGCGGATGGACTTGATCAGCGTGCCGCGCTTCAATGTCTGGCCCGCCCCCTTGACCTCCAGATCCTTGATCAGCGTGACCTGATCGCCATCGGCCAGCAGGTTGCCGACCGCATCGCGCACTTCGGGCTGCGAAGCGGCGGCTTGCCGGTCCGCCAGTTCGGACGCAGGCAGCCATTCGCCGCTGTCCTCGTCATACACATAGTCCTCGTCAGCCATATCGCCTCCCATGATGATGGGGTCCGGTACAACAGCGAAGCGATCCGGGCCAAGGGCAAAGCGTTTCCGCCGGGGGCTTTAACCGGCGGCCGGAAGCCTGTGCCCGATGGCGAAGGCTTTCATTCGATCCTGCGTCAGGGGAGCCGTTATGCCGCACCGCCGTTGCGAAGCGGCGAACTCATAGCGTGGCCAGCCCCTTGAGCCCGGTGTCTTCGGACGGAGGCGGCAGGCAGGACGCGACTTTCGCCAGCAGGGCGCGCATGGCCTGGGTGATTTCGGGATCGCGCATATGGCCGTGGATCATGTTCGCCAGTTCCTGATCTTCCTGCCGCACGTTCGACAGGGCGGCGTCGTCATTGCCGCCGGTCCATTGGTCGATCTTCAGGCGCAGATGGTGGAGCAGGGTAAGGAGCGACCCGGAAGCCTCCATTTCATGTCCCGTGACGCCGATCCGCGCGAGCAGTTCGCGGGCCATGTGCATCCTGTCATGCGCGGTCTCCTCCAGCCGTGACTTGAGCGCGGGCTGGTCTGCCACCTTTGCGGCGCTGGCATAGAGTTCGGCCGTGTCGATCAGCCGGTCCCCCACGGCCTGCATGACCGCATGATCAGCTGCATTCGCCATAGTCTGCTCCCGATAGATATTCCCCTGACCGGAACACGGCCCGTTGCGGAAGGGTTCCGCTATCCGTTTGCGCCTGGGGGGAAAAGGCGTCTATGGCCCTGCTGGAGCGATCTTCTCGCCAAGCGGCTTGCCTTGAGCATCCAATCACCACCATAAGGTTTGTCATCCCCTGTCTACGCCATTGAAGATAATCTGATTTTGACCCCCGACCCGCGCCTCCTCCTGTTCGTTCTTGCCGCTCCTTATCTCGCCAGCCTTTGCGCTGCGTGGCTGCCGGTGCGGGCGCGCGCGACGGCGGCGGCGATGTCGGGGATGGTCGCGCTGGCCGGGCTCGTGGCGATCGCATTCTTCTATCCCGCCGTGGCCGGTGGCGGAACGGTGCGGCAGGAATATGAATGGCTGCCGATCCTCGGCCTCAACCTGGTGGTTCGCCTGGATGGCCTGACGCTGCTGTTTTCGGGGATGGTGCTGGCGATCGGCGCGCTGGTCAGCCTTTATGCCCGCTATTATATGTCGGCGGAAGATCCCGTCCCGCGCTTCTTCTCCTTCCTGCTGGCCTTCATGGGATCGATGCTGGGCATCATCCTGTCCGGGAACCTGATCCAGATCGCGTTCTTCTGGGAACTGACCAGCCTGTTTTCCTTCCTGCTGATCGGCTACTGGCATCATAACCAGAGCGCCCGCGACGGCGCGCGCATGGCGTTGATCGTCACCGGCTTTGGCGGCGTGTGCCTGCTGGTCGGTCTGCTGCTGCTGGGCCGCATGGCGGGCAGCTACGACCTGGACGTGGTGCTCGCGGCGGGTGAGAAGATCCGCGCCGACGCGCTGTACCTGCCCGCTCTCATCCTCATCCTGCTTGGCGCTTTTACCAAGAGCGCACAGTTCCCGTTCCATTTCTGGCTGCCGCACGCCATGGCTGCGCCCACTCCCGTGTCGGCCTATCTCCATTCGGCCACCATGGTGAAGGCGGGCATCTTCCTGCTCATCCTGCTATGGCCCGTGCTGGCGGGCACCGGCGCCTGGTATCTGATCGTTACCACCACGGGCCTCGCCACCCTGCTGATCGGGGCCTGGGCCGCGATATTCCAGCATGACCTCAAGGGGTTGCTGGCCTATTCCACCATCAGCCACCTTGGCCTCATCACGCTGCTGCTGGGCCTGGGCAGTCCGCTGGCGGCGGTCGCCGCGATATTCCACACGGTCAATCACGCGACGTTCAAGGCATCGCTGTTCATGGCGGCCGGGATCATCGATCATGAAACCGGCACGCGCGATCTGCGCCGGTTGAGCGGCCTTGCACGCTACATGCCGGTGACGGCGACATTGGCGATGGTCGCGGCCGCGGCCATGGCGGGCGTCCCGCTGCTTAACGGCTTCCTTTCCAAGGAGATGTTCCTGGCCGAAGCGCTGGAGGGGCATAGCGGGACCATCATCGACCAGTTGCTGCCCTATCTCGCGACGCTGGCGAGCGCCTTTAGCGTGCTGTATTCCATAAGGTTCATCCATCAGACCTTTTTCGGCCCGGAACCTCGCGATCTGCCGCACCAGCCGAAGGAAGCGCCGCCATGGATGCGCCTGCCGATCGAGATATTGGTGCTGCTCTGCCTGCTGGTCGGCATCATTCCGGCGCTGACGATCGGACCGTTGCTGGCGGCGGCGGCCCGCGCGATGCTGGGCGCGGCCACCCCGGAATACAGCCTTGCCATCTGGCACGGCTTCAACGCGCCGTTGCTCATGAGCATGGCCGCCTTGCTGGGCGGAGCGATCATGTATCGCATCGCCGGTTCCCGATTGAATGCCATCGAACAGTCCCCCATCATCGGCCGGATCAAGGGACGGCGCGGGTTCGAAGCCACGCTGGCCACGATCATCGACGGCGCGCGCATGCTGCACAGGCTCCTGGGCACGTCGCGGTTGCAGGTGCAGTTGCGGCTGATCATCGGCACGGCGCTGGCGGGCGGCGCGATCCCTTTCCTGCTGCTCGGCTTCACATTGGGCGACAAGGCAACGACGCTGCTAGATCCCGTCTTCGCCGTGCTGTGGATGATAGGCGGCGCATGCGCGGCCGGGGCGGCCTGGCAGGCCAAGTTCCACCGGGTCGCGGCGCTCACATTGGCTGGCGTGGCGGGGCTTGCGGCCTGCATCAGCTTCGTCTGGCTGTCCGCGCCGGACCTGGGCCTCACCCAATTGCTGGTGGAGATCGTCACCCTTGCCCTGCTGCTGCTCGGATTGCGCTGGCTGCCGATGCGGCGGACCGATATGTGGCAGGGCACGCCAAACCCCTGGTCCGTCAAACTGCGGCGGGGCGGCGACCTTGCCATCGCGCTTCTGGGAGGCGGGGGAATAGCCGCCGTCACCTATGCGATGATGACCCGCCCGCAACCGGACTCGATATCACGCGCCTTCATCGAAAAAGCCTACCCGGAGGGGGGCGGCACCAATGTGGTCAACGTCATCCTCGTGGACTTTCGCGGTTTCGACACGCTGGGGGAAATCACCGTCCTGTCGATCGTCGCGCTGACGATATTCACCCTGTTGCGCCGGTTCAGGCCCGCCCCCGAAAGCGTCGAACTGCCGCATCAGCAACGCCAGCAAAACGCCGCCGACAAAGCGCGCAGCGGCGCCGAGATGGGGGATACGGTCGCGCATTATCTCTTCATACCGCGTGTCATCATGGAATGGTTGTTCCCCGTTGTCCTGACCTTCGGCCTCTATCTCGTCATGCGGGGCCATGACCTGCCGGGCGGCGGGTTCGCCGGGGGCGTCACCGTGTCGATCGCGATCCTGATCCTCTACATGGCCAGCGGGACGCGCTCGGTGGAGGCGCGGCTGAATGTCCGGCCTGTCCGCTGGATCAGCCTTGGCCTGCTTTGCGCCCTGCTGACGGGTCTCGCCTCGCTGCTGCTGGGCTATCCGTTCCTGACGAGCGAAGCGCGCTACGTGACCGTACCATTGATCGGCGCGATCCCCCTTGCCAGCGCCCTGATCTTCGATATCGGCGTCTTCGCCGTTGTCGTGGGCACGACCGTGCTGATCCTTATCGCGCTGGCGCACCAATCGATCCGGTCGCCCCGGACGCGCAAGCCCGACGACCTTCCGCCCCGCCCGGCAGTCAGGCAGGGGGAAGGCTGATGGAGATCGTCCTTGCGCTCGCCATCGGCACGTTGACGGCATCCGGCCTCTGGCTGCTGTTCCGTCCGCGAACGTTCCAGGTCATCCTTGGCCTTTCCCTGCTGGCCTATGCGGTCAATCTGTTCATCCTGGCCGCCGGGCGCATCCGCACGGACGCGCCGCCGGTCGTCGCGCGCGATGCGGCAAGCGACCCCGCTCTCTATGCCGACCCCTTGCCGCAGGCGCTGGTGCTGACAGCCATCGTCATCTCCTTCGCGACGACGGCGCTGCTGCTGGTCGTTTTGCTGGCCTCGCGCGGGCTGACCGGCACTGACCATGTCGATGGCGAGGATGGCGACCAGTGACCGGGTGGGCGCATCATCTCATCATCCTGCCGATCCTGCTGCCGCTGCTGGCCAGCGCGGTCATGCTTGCCTTTGACGAGCGGCGGCGCACGCTCAAGCGGCTGCTCAGCTTCCTGACCATGGTGGCGCTGGTCGCGGTTTCGACGGCATTGCTCTGGCGCGTCGCGGGCGGTTCCCCGGATTCTCCCTCAGGCTCCTATGCCTATCTGCTGGGCAACTGGCCCGCGCCATTCGGCATCGTGCTGGTGATCGACCGGCTGTCGGCAATGATGCTGCTGCTGACCAACGTCCTGGGTCTGACCACTCTCCTCTACGCGCTGGCGCGCTGGGACAGGTCGGGGCCGCGTTTCCATCCGCTGTTCCTGCTGTTGCTGATGGGCGTGAACGGCGCGTTCCTGACCGGCGACATCTTCAACCTCTTCGTCTTCTTCGAAGTGCTGCTTGCCGCCTCCTACGGCCTTATACTGCACGGGTCGGGGACGGAGCGGACCAGCGCCAGCCTGCATTACATTACCATCAACATCGCCGCGTCGCTGCTGTTCCTGACCGGCATAGCGATCATCTACAGCGTGACCGGCACGCTCAACATCGCCGACCTTGCGTTGCGCATACCGGCCATCGCCCGCTCGGACCTGGCCTTGTTCGAAAGCGGCGCGGCCGTGCTGGGCGTCGCCTTCCTCATCAAGGCCGGCATCTGGCCGCTCAGCTTCTGGCTGCCCAGAACCTACGCCGCCGCCGCGCCGCCCGTCGCCGCGATGTTCGCGATCATGAGCAAGGTGGGGATCTACGTCATCCTGCGCCTGTCCTCCGCACTGCTGGGGGCTGACGCGGGGGGCGCGGCGGGGTTCGCCGACGAATGGCTGCGCTTCGCTGGCCTCGCGACCATGGCTTTCGGCATCATCGGCATCCTGTCCGTCAGGCAGCTGACCGGCATAGCGGGCTATTATGTGCTGGTATCGTCCGGCATCCTGCTCACCTCGATCGGGATCGGCGGACAGGCGCTGATCGCGGCAACGCTTTTCTATCTGGTCAGTTCGACGCTGGCCGTCGGCGCGCTCTACCTGATCATAGAACCCGTGGAGCGCAACGCGGATGAGGAGGACATGATCGCCGGGATCGCCGAACCGGTGTTCGACGATGAATATGTCGGCGCGCCGGAAGGGGAGGAAAGCGAAATCGGCGTGGTGATCCCCGGCACCATCGCGATCCTGGGCGGCGGGTTCATATTCTGCGCGCTGCTGCTGTCCGGCCTGCCGCCGCTGTCCGGCTTCATCGCCAAGTTCGCCATCATCGACGCCCTCTTCCGCCATGACAGGATCAGCGGCCTGGACGTGGCGTTGATTGCGCTCATGATCCTGTCGGGACTCGCGGCCATGGTCGCGATGACGCGCGCGGGCATCGACCTCCTGTGGACGCCGGGCGAGGATTCGCCATCGCGGCTGAGCATCATCGAGGTCGGGCCGATCGGACTGCTGCTGGCGGTATGCGTCGGCCTGATGGTGATGGCAGGCCCGGCGATGCGCTATTTCGACCAGACGGCCGCCGCCCTGGCCGACCCGGCCATCTATATCGAAGCTGTCCTTTCAGCGCCGCGCGCGGGCGCCGATGCGGGAGCGGCGGCGCGATGAGGAGGCTTTTTCCCTTTCCGCTCCTCGCCTTCTCCCTCTTCGTGATGTGGGTGCTGCTGACCGGCTTTTCGCCCGGCCATGTGCTGGTGGCGGCCGCCGTGGCGCTGCTTCTGCCGCGCGTGATGCTGCCGCTGGGCTGGGAGAGACCGAAAATCCGCTTTTGCCGCGCGATGCTGACGCTCGCGCGGATCGTCATTGCCGATATCATCCGGTCGAACATAGCGGTGGGCAAGATCGTGCTGATGCGCAGGCCGGATCGCAAGTCGGGTTTCATCCAGCTGCCGGTCGCGCTGCGCGATCCCTATGCGCTGGCGGTGCTGGCGATCATCCTGACGGCCACGCCCGGCACCTTGTGGGTGCAGCATGATCCACGGCGCAACGTCATCCTCATCCATGTGCTCGACCTGATCGACGAACAGCAATGGATCGACCTCATCAAGCACCGCTACGAAAGGCTGCTGCTGGAGATATTCGAATGAGCGCGCTGGCCCTGGCCTATGTCATCACCCTGTCGCAGATCCTGCTGGGACTGGCGATGGGCTGCGCCTGCTTTCGCGTTCTGCGCGGCCCCCGCGCGCAGGACCGGGTGCTGGGTCTGGACACGCTCTATGTCAGCGCCATGCTGCTTCTGGTCACATATGGCGTGCAGACCGGCCGCACCCTCTATTTCGAAGGGGCGCTCGTCATAGGCTTGCTGGGCTTCACCAGCACGGTCGCGCTGGCCAAATTCATGATGCGCGGGGAGGTGATCGAATGATCCAGGTGCCGGACCTGCCCGGCTGGGCGGCGATCATCGTGGGCCTGCTGCTCTTTGCCGGAGCGGCCTTCACGCTGGTTGGGACATTGGGATTGATCCGCCTCAAGACATTTTACGACCGCGTTCATGCGCCGACGCTTGGGGCATCGCTGGGCACGGTGCTCGTCGCGACCGCATCCATGATCTGCTTCACGGTGTTGCAGACCCGGCCCGTCATTCATGAACTGCTGATCATCCTGTTCGTGACGCTGACGACGCCCGTGACGCTGATCCTGCTGGCGCGCGCGGCCCTGTACAGGGATCGAAGCGAGGGCGCGGCCCATGTGCCCGCGGACGACGAGTGATCGGCACATGGGGCGCTTAGTTCTTCAGGAGCGTCGTAGTCTTGCGTAGAATTTCGATGATCTTTCCCTCAACCTCATCGTCGTAACGCGACGTTGGGACGGCGACGCTGATGGCATAGGTCACCGCGCTATCGGATGGCACTGCCATGCCGATCGCCGATATGCCCCGGCTATATTCATCGCGAGTCCTGGCGAACCCGCCGGAGCGCACGCGCGCCAGTTCCTCTTCAATATCCCGGCGGTCGCAGCGCGTGTTGGGCGTGTAGCTCAACCGCTCGCTTTCCGTGAAGTAGCTTTCCAACTGGTCGGGCGGCATCGCGGCGAGCAGGGCCTTGCCAGCCGAGATGCAATGCAATGGGGTGCGCGTGCCCACGTCGATCGAATAGCGCAGGTTTTGGGAGGAGGTTTCCGTGATCACAGCCTCCGCCTCCCATCCCGTCAGCATGAACAGCGATGTGGTCTCGTTCAACTGCCCGCATATGGCTTTCACCAGCGGGGCGGCGCGGTCGGCAAGGCTTTGCCCTTCGGCAGGTTCGCGCAGCCGGTCGAGCCGCGCGCCCGCGAAATAGAGCCGCCCTTCCCGGTTCAGATAAGCGCGGTCCGTCAGCGTCGAAAGCAGATAGGAAAGGCTGCTTTCCGGGATGGACAGCGCTGCTGAAATCTCGACCGCGGATATGCCGGTCCTGTAAGCGACGACCAGTTCCAGAATATCGAGAGTCCGCAAGGCGGACTTGACCTTGGATTGGATATTCGTCTGCGCTGTCATCATGTTCCGTTCAAAACGTCAGGGCCCCGCGCTCGCTAAGCGCACGCCTGCTGTAGGCTGGAACCAGCCATGGAAGGAACCCACTTTCGCGCCGCCGCCCTCGCCGTTCAGCGATCCGGCCGCGCTTCACGGCCGGATCGCTGAACATGAACCGGCTCAGCCCGCCTTCGCCGCCCTGGTGCGCCAGCCATCGGCATAGGAATCGCGTGCCACCTCGGAATAAGGCACCGGCGCGACGATCGCCTTGATTTCGGTTTGCACATGCGGCTCGACGGTGGGCTTGCGGGTGCCGCCGTCCGGCTCGCCCCAAAGCAGCGTCACCTCCGTTCCCGGCTTCGCCAGTTCAGCATCGACCATGGCGAGTGCAAGGAAGCGGCCAGCATTCACCGTGTAGCCGATCCAGGTCGACAGGCCGACGATCTTCCCGTCTTTCAAGACGGAATCATATGGGTGCATGCAATAGACGGAGGTGGGGAATTCCAGGAATTTCGCCTTGTCGCCGGTCTGGAGCATGGAGCTCATGACCCGGACGATGTCTTCATTGTCCAGGGCCAGCGTGACCTTGGTCCGATGGGGCTGGTCCTTCATCTTCTCCAGCGCTTCGCGGCCGACGAAGTCATGATCGAACTTCACCATGATGCCATAGCCAAGATCCCAGGGCGTCAGATAATAGTCTTCGATATTGCCGGAAACGAAGCTGCCGCCCAGCGAGCACATGCCTTCATAGGATTTCGCGCCCAGCCATTCGCGGAAACCCTTGGTGCCTTCGCCGGTGTAGACAGCGGGAAGGGGCGAAGGAATCCAGCCGGATTCGAGCGTGTTGGATGAATAGGTGCGCCCGCCGCACAGGGTCAGGCCGAAATCCTTGCCCGCTTCGATCAGGGCATTGCGGACGGTGTCATAATCCTTCCAGGGGCCAAAGAGTTCGTAACCCGGCTGCCCGACCATGCCGTGGCGCAGTGCCCGCACCTCGACGCCGGCGATCTTCACGGGCGCCATGTGGAAGAATTTCAGGTCCGGCGGGGTTTCGCCCATCGCCTTTTCCAGAACCTTCATCGCGTTGGGGCCCTGGAGCTGGAAGCGATAGTTGCGGCGGTAGCCCTGCTGGTCCAGCGGGCGCGCGGCGGTGCGCTCGTCGCGTTCCACCTTGACGTCCCACTTGCCGGTCGAGGCCCAATATTCGACCCACTCGATCGAGGGCGCGCGGCCGACCAGTTCGAACTTTTCCTCTTCGAGGTAGAAGAGGATGACGTCGCCGATCACATAGCCTTCCGGCGTGACCGGCGCGAACTGCTTGGCGCGATTGGGAACGAAGCCCTTGAAGCTGTTGGGCGCGAGGTAGGACAGCATGTCGAAAGCGCCCGGCCCGGTGACGAGCAGATCGACCATGTGGAAGCTCTGGTTGAACAGCACCGCGGTTTCCGCCCAGCTGCGCTGTTCATCGCGCCAGTTGGAATATTCGCCCGGAACGCCGGGGTAGACATTGGGACCGGCCTGCTGGTTGCGCAGGAATTCAACGATATTGCCTTGTTCATCCAGAATATTCTGGAGTGTCTTCTCGCTCATGCCGTTGCCTTTCACTTTTGCGTCTTGGACATATTCATGGGAATGACAGCCATTCCCTGAGGACTTCATCGAACCTTCGCGTTTCTTCCGATGGCGCCATGCGGCCAGCATTTTCGATCACCCGCAATTACGCCCCGCCGACGCAGGAGACGGTCTCCTCCTGCCGGGAAACGGGCGATGGAATCACCGGCCGTTCCGTGATGTCGCACCCCTCCATATTCAATAACATGAAGAATTCACCTATCCGAAGATAATCTGCCGCGCTAGAGAGAATCGCACAGCGACATTGGAGGGGAATGGAATGCCCATCATTCATCCGAACTGGGATCGCGCCGCTGCCAATATGGTGGATGGCTATTCCCTGGAAATGACGGCGAAGGATGTGGACTCCCTGCGTGCCGCCGCGCCTGCCCTCAGGCCGGAAACGCCTGTCGCGGTGACGTTTCTGCCGGGCGAGGAATTCAAGGCTCGCATTGCCGCGACAAGGCTGGTGCGCGATCTGGGCTTTGAACCGATGCCCCATTTTTCGGCGCGCCGCATCCAATCCGCTGGCGAGTTCGAGGATTATCTTTCGGCGGCTGTGGCGGAAGCGGGCGTGAAGCGCTGCTTCGTGATCGCGGGCGATCCTTCCGAACCGGAAGGCCCCTTTTTCGACAGCAGCGCGCTGATCTCAAGCGGCGCTTTCGAACGGGCGGGGATCACCGCGATCGGGATCGGCGGCCATCCCGAAGGGCACCCCAATATGAGCAAGCAGCAATGCTGGGACGTACTGCAAGACAAGGTGGCGGACATTGAAAGCCGCGGAATGGCGCCGCTGATCGTCACCCAGTTCGTGTTCGATGCGGATGCGGTTCTGGACTGGCTTGCCGATCTGCGGGCGCGCGGCATCGGCGCCCCGGTCCGCATCGGCGTTCCCGGACCTGCGGGCATCAAGACATTGCTGCGCTTCGCGGCACGGTGCGGCGTCGGGGCGTCGGCCTCGGTCCTTGCGAAATACGGCATTTCCATTACGCAGCTGTTCGGTTCGGCGGGACCGGACAAGCTGGTCGACACCTTCGCGCGAAAGCTGGGGCCTCAGCATGGGCGCGTGCGGCTTCATTTCTATCCCTTTGGCGGGCTTGAGAAGACCGTCGCCTGGATCAACGACTATGACCGCGCGCACTGACGCGGCAGTAAAGAAAGGAGGAGTCTGACGTGCCCGACATCTACACCTTGCGGCTTCAATGTGACGACAAGCCCGGCCTTGTCGCGCAAGTGGCCGGATTTCTCGCTTCACGCGGCTGCAACATCGTCGATGCGCAGCAATTCGACGACAGCATGAACAACAAATTCTTCATGCGCATCGCGTTCAAGCCCGGCGCGGGCGAGACGCTGGAGTCGCTGCGTGACGGCTTTGCGCCGGTCAGCGAAGGCGCGGGGATGGAATGGGTCATGCGGGACCAGGCCACTCCGAAAAAGGTGGTGCTGATGGTTTCCAAATGGGACCATTGCCTTGGCGATCTGCTCTACCGTTACCGGATTGGCGAACTGGCGATGGATGTCGTAGCGATCATTTCCAACCATCCGCGCGAATTGCTGCACACATCGCTGATCGGCGACGTTCCTTATCATTATTTCCCGGTGACGAAGGACACGAAGGCGGAGCAGGAAGCCAGGATCAAGCAAGTTGTGAACGATAGCGGGGCGGAGCTGGTGGTACTCGCCCGCTATATGCAGATATTGTCCGATGACATGGCCGCTTTCCTGTCCGGCCGCTGCATCAACATTCATCACAGCTTCCTGCCCGGCTTCAAGGGGGCCAAGCCCTATCACCAGGCCTATGACCGCGGCGTCAAGATGATCGGCGCGACCGCCCACTATGTCACCGCCGACCTTGATGAAGGCCCCATCATCCATCAGGATGTCGAAATGATCGGCCATGCCGACGTGCCCGACGAACTTGTCCGCAGGGGCCGGGACATCGAGCGCCGCGTCCTTGCGGAGGCCGTCCGCCTGCACCTTCAGGACCGCGTGTTCCTGAACCAGTCGCGCACGGTCGTGTTCAAAAGCTGACGCCATGGCGCGCCAGCTTCCCGGTCCCCGCAGCGCAGGGCCGATGACCATCGCATATCTGCTCAGCAATATGATAAAGGCGGCGGAGAGGGCCCAGCCAAGATGATGAATTCCGTTCTTACCAAGGTTCGCGTCAAGGAGTTGCCGCTTCTGGCGGACATCGGCATCAACCCCGACGAAATCGGCCGCCGTCAGCCCCTCGTCATCACGGTGGAGTTGCTGCTGTCCACCGGGGCGGTGAACGGCATAGAGGACACGGTCGATTACCGCCGGATCGTCAAGGCGGCGGAATCGCTTTCTCTGGTGCACATCCCCCTGATCGAAACCTTTGCCTATATGCTTGCCCAGAAATGCCTTTCATGGACCCATGTGATTGAGGCGGACGTCAGCATCGACAAGCCGTTCGCGATCACGCGCGGCATGGCGGGGGTGCAGGTGTCGGTGCGCCGCGATCAGCAAGGGCTTGCACCCGATGGTCCAGCATGATGCGCCGCCATCACATTGGCGGATAGATCTGATGTTCCTTGCAGATCAGGAAGTAGCAGCGATCCGCCTGGAGGAGGCCGGACGCTAACACTGATTTTTCATAGGCGCGGAAATGCTCCAGCGCATCCGGCGCCACCCACAAGCTGATCATGAGCGCGATGGCGGGCCCGTCGGCGCCACCGAAATGCCTGGCCATTTGCGGGTCCGGCAGGGGCAGGGCGTCGGATCTCGTCAGACCGCGCAGTGCTGCTTCCAAAGCGGGAGCGGCGGCAAGGGCTGCGGCATGGATATCGTCCCAGCGGGCCTGAACATCCTGCGCGGTTGAGCCATGTTCCGGGAACAGGAAGTGTATGATCTTGACGGCATCACCAGTCCCGTATGGCTCCGATAAGCAGGTTTCCCGCGTGAAAGCCATTTGCGTGGTCGCCGTTTCGGAGAATTTCTCGCCATCGGGAGCGATCACGGTGATCGTATAGGGATCGGTGAAGGTCCGCTTCAGATCGTCCGGGCTGCGAAAGTAAAGTTCCGTAACGCTGTCGCGATGCGTCGCTCCGCCGTAACTGGCATATGCGCCGGTGGAATAGGCGCCGTCCACGACATGGTTCTGAACATAGCGCGCGAGGCCAAGCGGATTTGCGAGCGTCAGCCCGCCATGGACATTGACGATATAATCTATGAATTCGCGATAGGTCATACCGGGGCGGCGGCGCACGGCAGCAACGACCTTCAGCATATTGTCACCCCTTTTAACCAGTTCGTCGAGAGCCTTCCGCTGATGCGCAGCCTATGTAAAACTCTTTATATTTATGATCTTCGATCCAAATCGCTGATAGCTTGGCCTCGCTGATCACAATGAAGGCGGCAAATTGCTTTATTCACAGATGCGTTTATCGTTTCAGCATTGAATAAGAAAAACGGATCGTAGAGATGCGGCTCAAAGGATTGGACCTGAACCTTCTGGTGGCCTTCGACGCCCTGATGTCGTCCCGAAGCGTATCCCGCGCAGCCGTGAAAATGAATCTCAGCCAGCCCGCGGTCAGTTCCGCCCTCGCCAGGCTGAGAAGCTATTTCAAGGACGAGATATTGGTCGTCCACGGAAAGCGGATGCTTCCCACGGCCTTTGCGGAGGGCCTCTATCCGCAGGTTCTCGCCTGTCTGCGGGAAGCTGAAATCCTCATCACCACCAATTCGGCTTTCGACCCGCTCACCAGTCAGAGGCGGTTTCGTATCGTCGCGTCCGACTATGCATCGACCGCTGTAATTTCCTACTTCGCCAATCGCCTTCCCGTCATTGCGCCGGGCGTGCAGCTTGAACTCATCCTGCCGGAAGACAATGTGTGGGGCGATCTTGAAGAAGGCTTCATAGACATTTTCATCACGCCGGAAGAATTTGTCTCCAACGTCCATCCCGCCGAGCTTCTCTTCGAGGAAAGGCATGTCATCGCCGGTTGGGCAAGCAATCCCCTGATGAGCAGGCCGATTTCGAAGGATGAACTGTTTTCGTCGCCCCATATTACCGTGTCCTTCGGGCGCCATCGAAAGCTTGCCCATGGCGACGCCCAGCTGAGTTCCATGGGCCTGCAACGGCAGGTGGAGATCGTCGCGCCTTCCTTCACGCTGGTTCCATGGCTGTTGATCGGGACGCAACGCCTGTCGATCATGCATCACCGCCTGGCGAAGCTGATGGCGGCGAAATTCCCGATCGCCTTCCAGCCCATGCCCTTCAAATTCCCCATCATGCGCGAAATGGCGCAATATCATAGCGCCCGCAGTTCGGATGATGGACTGCTCTGGCTGCGAAACCAGTTGCGCCTCGCCGCAGAGCAGACTGAAAAGCTCGACGCATTCGAACTGGATGCAGCATTACCCCTTTGAACGATGCGGCCGCCCGTTATCCTTCCTGATGCTGGGGGTTCACCCCGTCACAACTATTCACAGATATTATCGAAGGACATCAATTCAATCAGTTCGTGAGCATGCAGGACTCCCGCTAAAGTCGTGTTCCATAATGCCGCGGACATGGGGGGAGGTGATGATGTTCAAGCCGTTCCGGATGAGGAACAGCCATCCATGCTGATCGTGGGAGGCGGAATTGCCGGAATGGCACTGGCCATCCAATCGGCGAAGCTGGGCATCAGGGCCGAAATCATCGAAGCAGATCCCCATTGGCGCGTCGCAGGCGCCGGCATCAGCATCACCGGTCCCACCTACAGGGCGCTCAAGCGCCTGGGATTGCTCGATGACGTCAGGGCCGCAGGCTATTTCATCGACAAGGGCGCGCTGATCTGCGCTGCTGACGGAACCACGCTGATCGAATTGCCGATGCAGCCGCTGGAGCCGGGGCTGCCGACAGCGGGCGGCATATTGCGGCCGGAACTTCATCGCATCATGGCGGCACGCGTGCGGGAATTGGGCATTCCCGTCAGGCTCGGCGTCACCGCGAAAAGCATCACGATATTGGAGGATGCGGTCGAGGTCGGGCTGTCCAACGGAGAAGTGGTCGGTCATCCCATTGTCATCGGCGCTGACGGCGCATTTTCGCAGACACGTTCCCAAATATTCCCGGATGCGCCGGTCCCCAGCTACACGGGTCAATTTTGCTGGCGATTGCTGGCGGATCGGCCCGAAATGATCGACCGGCCTCATTTCTATGTGGGAGCGAACGTCACATGCGGCGTGATGCCTGTATCCCAATCGCAAATGTATCTCTGGCTGCTGGAAACCAGCGCGGATCGCCGCCGGTTGGACGATGACAGGCTGGCCCCGGAACTGAGCGCGATGCTGACGCCCTTTGGCGGGACCGCGATGGACGCGGTGAGGGCCGCGATCCGGGCGGGGACGCAGATCATTGCCCGGCCTCTCGACGCGCTGCTTCTGCCGCGCCCGTGGCACAAGGGCAGGGTGCTGCTGATCGGCGATGCCTGCCATGCGACCACGCCGCATCTCGCGTCGGGCGCGGGGATCGCGATAGAGGATGCGATGGTGTTGGCGGACATACTCGCCGGGGGCGGCACGCCGGAGGATATGTTCGACCGGTTCGAGGGGCGCCGGTGGGAGCGTTGCCGCCTTGTCGTCGAGGAATCCGTCGCCATCGGTAATTTGCAGCAGGCGGGCGGCCATCCCGATGAACTGAACAGGCGCATGGCCCATGCACAGGCCGCGCTCGCGATCGACATCTGAAAGGAAGGCAGCGGAGTTCTGGCATCAGCGATCTGGCAACCTGCCGCCCCTTCAGAAAATCCCGGCGGGCGCAGGGTTAACCGCAACTGTGCCGTCTAACTGTCAGGCGCATGCCAGGTTCTACAAGACAAGCCATTCATAAATTCTATCCAAATCCATAAACCTTATCAGTTTCACTTTTGAAACAGCGGCGTGCAAGTTCAGGATAATATATATCGGGAAGAGGGTGAGGCTGGATGATATATCCCCGTAACTGTTGGTATGTTGCAGCCTTGCCAACTGAGTTGAAAGCCGGTGACCTGCTGCCGCGGACCATCTGCGACATCCCGATGCTACTCTTCCGGGACAAGGACGGTCATGCAACCGCCATCAAGGATGCTTGTTCTCACCGCCTCGCGCCCCTGTCGGCAGGCGTTTATCAGGATGGCGAAGTCATGTGCCGGTATCATGGCCTGCGTTTCGGCAAGGGCGGCAAATGCGTGCATAACCCGCATGGGCAAATCACGGATGCTCTGTCCGTCAGATCATGGGCGACTGTCGAGCGGCATGATCTCATCTGGTTGTGGATGGGCGACATCAAGGCTGCCGACGACAGCCTCATCCCTGATCTTTCTTTCATCGACCGGACACCTGCCCACGGCAAGTTCACCGGCTATCTGCCAACCAAGGCCAATTTCGAACTCTGCACCGACAACATACTCGATCTCACCCACACCGATTACCTTCACCCCGATACGCTCGGCGGCGGTGGCCTCACTCGTGCAAAGGAAAAGGTGAAGGTCGAAGGAAATATCGTCACGGTTCGTTGGGAAAACCCCAATGAAGTCGCTCCACCGGCACTCGATCGCGAACTCGATCGTCCCGGATCGCTAGCGAATACATTTACAGAGGTGGTATGGTATCCGCCCGCCGTGATGAAATTATGCGTCCATGTGGAGCCGGTGGACCCACTGAATGGATCACCTGTCGAATCCGTGACGATGCACATCATGACGCCGGAAGGCGCAATGAAAACGCATTATTTCGTCCTGTCGACGCGCAATTTCCGCACGGATGATCCCGGCTATAATGAAGCTCTTGGAAAGTTCGTCAACAATATCTTCGCAACCGAAGACAAGCCGATGCTGGAGGCGCAGCAGGCGCGGATGGGGACGGGCGATCTCTGGGCCTGCAATCCAGCGCTGCTGCCGATCGACAACGCCGCCGTGAGGGCGCGCCGCATATTGGCTCACATGATCGAAAAGGAAAATAACGGCGAGGCGGCCTGAGCCGTCCGATCATGCAGTGGGCAAAAGGATCAATAATCGATCCTCTGTCTATAATAATATTGAAAAGGAGGGGAAGTCCATGAAGCCCAATTTATTAGCAGGCGGGGCCATGATAGCCGTGCTGCTTGGCGCGACATCTGCATTGGCGCAGGATGTTCAGGCGCCGCAGCCGATGACAGGTGATCAAGGTCTTGCGGACATTGTCGTCACGGCACAGCGCCGTGTTGAATCCGCGCAGAAGGCTGCGATCGCTATCGATGTCGTCGCTCCGGCGGAACTCACCCGCGCAGGCGTTAATAGTGCCGCGACGTTGAATGCTGTTGCGCCTTCGCTCAATGTTGCGAGTGGTGGCGGCGCAACGGCCAGCTTTTTCATCCGCGGCGTCGGCAACTTCACCAACAATGCCTATAGCGATTCAGCCGTCGCCTTCAACTATGACGGCGTTTATATCGGCCGCCCCACTGCCACCAACGGCGCCTTCTTCGATCTTGAACGGATCGAGGTGCTCAAAGGGCCACAGGGCACGCTCTACGGCCGCAACGCAACCGGCGGCGCGATCAACGTCCTGCCGAGCAAGCCGAAAATCGGCGAGCTGGGGGGTGCGATCTCCATCGGCATCGGCAATTATGACAATGTGGAGGCCGAAGCCGCCATCAACCTTCCGGTCGGTGACAATTCCGCGTTCCGCGTCGCTGGCAAGGTTCTGCATTCCGACGGTTATAATGACGACGGTACGGCCGATTCCAAGGCCCGGGGCGTGCGCGCGCAGTTCCTGACCGAACCTTCGGATGGTGTCAGCCTGCGCCTCGCGGCTGACTATTCTCATGTGGGCGGAATGGGGCCCGGGGGCTCCTACCAGGGCTCCCTGGCCTTCGTGCCGGGCGCACCGGCTTCATCGGCCGCGCCCGCAAACTATGTCTTCGTCCCTTCCAACCTCGACAGACGCAGCGGCCTGACCTCACCGGAAGCAAGGGATTATTTCAGCCAACTGGTCATTGGGGGATCGTTCAACTTCCCCGCACCGGTGGAAAGGCCCTATATCAACGACACCAATTGGGGCGTGACCGGCGAACTCGGCGTGGAAACCGGGATCGGCGATCTTACCGTCATTTCGGCTTACCGCCGGTCCAGGCTCGACGACCTCTTCAACGGGCCCGGCTTTCGCGGCGGCCGTGTCGATGAGCGCGACCGCCAGTTCAGCGCCGAAGTGCGCCTGAACGGCAAGCGCATCGGTCCGGCGGAATGGCTGCTTGGCGCTTATTATTTTGACGAAACGACCAGGGGCCGTTCCGTCTTCAACCAGTATATCGCGACGTCGATCCAATCTTATGATGTCGGCACGCGGTCGACGGCGGGATTTGGCCGCCTGACGTTCCACCTTGCCGACAGCTTCCGCCTGGTCGCCGCAGGCCGCTATACGCATGACCGCAAGTCGCTGGACGGGTCAGCGCCGACATTGCTGAACATCTGCACGAACGCAGCGCCTCCGTTAGGACCGGGCTGCCTTGCCGGGCCCTCCGTCCCCGTGGGCCGCTCCCTGGCTGAAATTGCCGCGGCGATCCCCGCCAGCGATCTTCCCCTGGGGTTTCCAGTTGCCCCTGGACCGGCCAATGCCCGGCCTTTCGGGTCGGCGGGGAATATCCTTTTCTATTCTCCGATTGTTGTGAACGACACCGTCACGCAGAACCGCTTCACCTATCGTCTTGCGGCTGAATTCGACGCAGGGCCCAATTCGCTCGCCTATGCCAGCTATGAAACGGGTTATCGTTCCGGTGGCTTCTCGCTGTCCCTGGGCCATGAAACGTTCGAACCGGAATATATCAAGGCGGCAACTGTCGGCCTAAAGAACCGATTCTTCAACAATCGCCTCCAGTTGAATATCGAAGCCTTCTACTGGCGATATTCGGGTCAGCAGGTTTCCCACTTCGGTCTCGATGCTCTTGGTCTTAACAGTTACTTCACCGAAAATGCCGGTCGTTCAACCATCAAGGGTGTGGATGTGGACATACAGTTCAGGGCCACCCCTTCAACATTACTGAGCGGATCGGTCCAATATCTTGAAAACAGGCTGGACGATTATTCCTACCAGACGCCGCGAGGCGCGACCTTCCTTCCTCCTGCGGTAGGATGCCCCTATGCACCGGGAACGAATGCGCTTGGTCAAACCGTCTATGACGTCGATTGCAGCGGCAAACCCGGCTTCAACTCGCCGAAATGGTCGGCCAGCGCTGGCATCGAACAGTATGTGGATGCTGGGCCCAACCGCATCACCTTCGCCGCGCAAGGACGTTACCGTTCGAACCGGGTCGTCGGCTTCGACTATCTGCCCCAAAGCTATTCCGGGCGGGACTTTGTGGTCGACGGCTCCATCAGCTTCGGCGATCCCGATGAAACATGGGCGATCACCCTATGGGGCCGCAACCTCACCAATCGCACCGTTCCCACCATCACTCAATTGAATAGTTCAGTCGCTAATACCATCATCACCAACTACGCGCCTCCACGGACATATGGAATTCGCGGAAACTTCCGGTTCTGATGACATGCTGAGCCGGTTGCCTGCTCGCCGGCTCAGCCTTTTCAAGGGACTTCAACCTCCGCCAGCCGCCCATCACCTGCCCAGGAGAGCCAGGGCAATGATCAGCGCGCCAGCAACAATCGCGCTCGCGATGAGCCGGGCTGAGCCTCGAATATCCGGCTGCAATGATGGGGCGGCGATCGCTTCTCCTTCGATCCGGCGGGTCAGTGCGCGCAGCAGCCGGGGCGCATCATCGCCAATCCGCGCGAGTTCCAGCACCAGGCTGCGCAGCAGCGGCTCCCACCGGCCGGGCGAGAGACGGGCGCGAGCCACGCGAAGCCAGGAACGCTGCATCGCCGCCTGGAGATCGAAGTCCGGCTCGATGCGGGAGAGAACGCCATCCATGGTGATCAGGGCCTTGAGGATGAGGAGGAGGTCAGGCGGCAAGCTCAACTCCTCATCCCGCAGCACGGCCAGGAAGTCCGTCATCATGGCGGACAAGATGATGCGTCCGCCGCTGTGTCGGGCAACGAGGCGTTCGGCCACCAGCATCACGCGCTCTCGCGGAACGTTGCCGTCCTGGGACCATATCGCCAGCGTGTCGGCAAGCGCCGCCGGATCGCCGCAGGTGAGCGACAGCAGGAAGCTCAGAAACTCCTCGCGCCGGCGGGGCGAGACATGCCCGATCATGCCGAAATCAAGCAGCGCGATGCGATTGCCCGGCAGGCACAGGAGGTTTCCGGGATGGGGATCGGCATGGAACCGCCCATTGATCAGCACCATGTCCAGAACCATGTCGGCGCCGAGCGCCGCTATGGCCGCCGGATCGATCCCTTGGGCGCGCAGCATGTCTCCGTCGCGCGGCGGCGACCCTTCGACATAATCCATGACAAGCAGGCTCTCTGATGTCCATTGCCAGTGGATTTCGGGGATGATCACTTGCGGCTCGCCCGCGAAATCATCGCGGATCATCTCGGCGTTGCGTCCCTCCTGGGTGAAATCCAGTTCGCTCAGCATGGCGTCGGCGAGCTGCCGGGCGAGCGCAACCGGATGGAAACGCCGGACCTGCGGATTGCTCGTTTCAGCAAGGGCGGCCAACTGGCTCACGAGCCTCAGGTCCGCTTCGACAGGCGGGCGGATGCCCGGCCGCCGGATCTTGAGCACGACGGCGGTTCCATCTTCAAGCGTCGCGCGATGAACCTGCGCTATCGACGCGGCCGCCAGAGGGGTCTCATCGAAGGAGGCAAACACCTCTTCAGGCGGTGCGCCAAGCGCGGCTTCCACGGAGGGACGCAGATCATCGAACGCGATCATGGGCGCCTGGCTGTGAAGCGCCTCCAATTCCGCGATCCAATGGGGTGGAAGAAGGTCCGCGCGCGTCGCCAGAATTTGCCCCAGTTTGACAAAAGTCGGCCCCAATGCCTCCAGCGCCATTCTGACCCGGCGCGGCAGATCAGCGCCTTCAAAATCCTGTTGCCCCCCTTTGCCCTTGGGTTCGATGCCAAGCTGGGCAAGGAGCAGCCCCAACCCCAGCCGCGACGCGACATTGATGATCTCGGCCAGCCGGGCGCGGTCGCGCGCGGCAACGGTCAAGGTTTTGAACATCATGTCTCCTTACACTTCATGAGCCTGCGCTCCGCAACTTGACGGGCAGAGATCAACCGCTTGTGAACTGGCCGCAGTTCCATGCGCTCAAGGATTTGCACTCGACTCTACAGGAGGGCCTGTCTGGGATCGGGTTTCGCGGAGGGTGAGGCGTATGAGGATGCGGGGATCAGCGGAGCCAGGGGGCCGGGACGAGCGCCCCGCCTTTGACCGCCTGCTGAAGGATGCCACGCGCCGCAAGTTCGACATGGTGGTAGCGTGGAGCGTGGAGCGTGGACCGTCTCGGCCTCCCACCAAACTGGCGCAAGGAAGCGCGACAGTCCTCCGCAGGCGCTCAGTGTCCAGCGGCTGGCCTCTCGCCTCTCCAGCCCCCATTTTCGCAGAAAAATAACGCTACGGTTGCACTAATCACAAGCGAGTCATGCGCGGCTCCGGCATGCTCCCGCTGGGCCCGAAACGCATCCCACGAGTGGACCCCCCAGACGGACCCCACATTCACCGCAGCTTATGACTTACACGCTCAAAATCAAAGGAACATCAAACTGGCTGGGGCGGCAGGATTCGAACCTGCGCATGGCGGTACCAAAAACCGCTGCCTTACCGCTTGGCTACGCCCCAGCATGCGCGCGGACCGGCCGGGCGCGGTCCGCCATATAGCGTGTGCGGCGCGAAAGGAAAGCCTAGTCATCACCTCTTGTGACCGGCAATATGCGGGGATCGATCCGCTCCTTTCTGGAAATCGCCGGCATGACTGCAAATAGCTCACCCGTTACCCCCGCATCCACGCAGATTGCACCGGCTTCTCCGCTTTTCCTGCGGGAAAATGAGATTCGCCGGGGGATCGAGATGCTGTATTTCGGCTATTCCGCGCTCACCCGTTCGATAGACGAAGGGCTGGCGGCGCAAGGGCTGGGCCGGGCGCATCATCGCGCGCTCTATTTCATTTCGCGGCAGCCCGATCTTGCAGTCAAGGACCTGCTGCGGCTGCTGGCGATCACCAAGCAGTCGCTGGGCCGCGTCCTCAACGACCTGATCGAGCGCGGCTATATCGAGACCCGTCCGGGTCCCAGCGATCGCAGGCAGAAGCTGCTGCGGCTCAGCCCCGCCGGGCAGGAACTGGAAGCGGAGCTGTTCCGCGCGCTGCGGGAGAAGATGGCCGCCGCCTATGCCCAGGCAGGGCAGGGGTCGGTCACCGGCTTCTGGCGCGTGCTGGAAGGGCTGATCCCGGATGCGGACCGGTCGATGGTGTTCGGCTTGCGCGGACGGTGAGCATTTGCGCAACCTTATCGCCGCTGCCGCGCTTAATGACGGACTGTTGACCGGTGATGAGGATGACACATGAACATATCATATCTGCCAGCCTTGGCGATCCTGTCCGTCACGGGCCTGTCAGCCTGTTCCGAAAAGGCGGCTGATAGCGTTGAAAATGCCGGTTCGGCCATCGGCAATGATGTGAGCGGCGCTGCTGACCGGGCGGGCGACCGGATCGACAATGGCCTGGATGATGCAGGCCGTGCGATCGACAATGGCGTGGACCGCATCGGCGCCGCGACCGACAATGCCGCGCGCGAGGCTGGCCGGGAGGCCAGGGAAGCGCGGCGCGATGCTGGCGCGGCGATGGAGCGCGCCGGAAACGACATGCAGCGATGAGGGCGGGAAGGGGGCATCTTCCCCCTTCCACTTAAGCTCATTTTGGCCGTCCGCTGGTTGCTATGCGCGAGGGAAAGGCGGCGGACGTTTTTCGAAGAAGGCGGCAAAGGCTTCCTGTGCTTCGGCAGAGCCCAGCATCTGACGGAAAAGCGCCGCTTCTTCATCGATCCGTTGCAGGAGATGCGACAGGTCGCCCCGTATCAGCCGCCGTGCCGCCGCGAGCGCCTGCGGCGGTTTGGCGAGCAGCGCCTTCGCCTTGGCGCGAGCGTGATCCAGCAAATCCCCGGCCGGCACGATGGCGGTGAGCAGGCCCCCTCTATCCGCGGTCTCAGCGTCGATCGGCTCACCCAGCAGCAGCATGGCCGACGCGCGCGCATGGCCCAATGTGGCGGGCGCGAGCAGGCTGGAGCCAGCCTCCGGCACCAGGCCCAGATTGACGAAGGGGGTGACGAAGCGAGCGTCCGGCGCGGCATAGACCAGGTCGCAGTGAAAGAGCATGGTCGTCCCTATGCCGACGGCCAGCCCCTGAACCGCGGCCACCACGGGCTTTTCGAAGGCGGCAAGCGCGCGGATGAAGGCGAACGCGGCCTCTCCGCCCTCTGGCCCGCGCGTGAAATCCTGAAGATCGTTGCCCGCGCAGAAGTCGTCGCCCTTGCCAGCGAACAGCACTGCGCCAATGTCCGGCCGGGCCGAACAATCGGCCAGCGCAGCGGTCATCCGCTGATACATGGCGGTGGTCAGCGCATTCTTCTTGGCCGGGCGGTCGATCAGGATTTCCATCACGCCGTCCCTTTCGCGGCACTCAATGTCTTCGCTCATCGGATTTCACGTCCTTTCATTCTGCCCAGATGAGCCAGCAGCGGCCCTTGCGTCTATCCTTTTTCGGCGATCCCCCTTAGAGGCGCGGGGATGAACCGGCTCCGGGAACTGCTCGATCCCTTTCTGCTCCTGCTGATCGGCATGGTGCTGCTCGCTTCCGTGCTTCCGGCGCGGGGGGACGGCGCGCGCATCGTTGCGCTGGCAGCGGATGCCGGGATCGTTCTGCTATTCTTCCTGCACGGCGCGAAATTATCGCGAGAGGCGATCTGGAGCGGGACGAAGGCGTGGAAACTGCATCTGGCGACGCTTTCCACCACTTTCCTGCTTTTCCCCCTCATCGGCCTGGCGACGCAGCATGTTGGAGGCATTGCGCCATCGACGCGGGCGGGACTGCTGTTCCTGACGCTGCTGCCTTCGACCGTGCAATCTTCCATCGCCTTCACCGCGATCGCGCGCGGCAATGTGGCGGCGGCGGTGGTGAGCGCGTCCTTTTCCAACCTGCTGGGCATTGCGCTGACGCCGCTGCTCGTCGCCCTGCTGATGGGCAAGAGCGGTGGCGGCGCGCTCATTTCGCTGACATCGGTGGAAAAGATCGTGCTGCAATTGCTGCTGCCCTTCCTGCTCGGCCATTTGAGCCGCCCGCTGATCGGCGGCTTTGTCGCGCGGCACCGCGCCATGCTGGGGCGGGTGGACAGGGGATCGATCCTGCTGATCGTCTATTCGGCGTTCAGCGCGGCCGTGGTCGAGGGGCTGTGGCACAAGGTTTCGCGCATGGAACTGGTGGTGCTGGCCGTGCTATGCGTCATCATATTAGCGGCGGTGCTGCTGTTTACCTGGGCGTTGGGGCGGTTGCTCCACCTGCCGCGCGAAGATGCGGTGGTACTGCAATTTTGCGGGTCGAAGAAGAGTCTGGCGACCGGCGTGCCGATCGCAGGCGTGTTGTTTCCGGCGAGCGTGGTGGGGCCGATGCTGCTGCCGGTCATGCTATTTCACCAGATCCAGCTAATGGTCTGCGCTATTCTGGCCCGCCGTTATGGGGCAAAGGCCGGACCCGCTGATTGATTGCCTTGGCGGCTGGGGTCAGGGGCCGGACTACGCATCAGGATTTGCCGATGCCGTTCAGGAATATGCCGACGGTAAGTTCGGCCTGTTCCGCCATTTCCGCGCGGGTGAGCGGGTCGCGCCCATAGAGCAACCGGCGGTGCCATTCGCCGAAGGCCATGGCGACGAACTGCATCGCCAGCAGTTGCGACCTGGCGGGATCGACGCCGCCCTTTTCCAATATGGCGGCCACGGGCACGACCTGATGCCGCTCGAATTGCAGCCGGGCGATTTCCCGCAGCCCTTCAAAATCGCTGCTTTCGCGAAAGATCAGGCGCGCGATCTGCATGCTGAGCGGCCTGGAAAGATATCGCTGCATTTCCGTGGCGTAGGTGACCAACTGCGAATGAAGGCCGCCTTTCAGGGCGGGCAGCACGGGCCGGAACTGGCGCGCCGAATATTCAAGGCACGCCTCCAGCAAGGCGAGCTTTTCCGGGTAATAATTATAAAGGGTACGGCTGGAGATTTCCGCCTTTTCCGCAATGTCCCTGACCGATGCAGCGTGGAACCCGGCGCGGGCGAATTCCTGTAGCGCCGTGGTGATCAGGCGTTCGCGCTTCTGTTCCGACTCCTCCGCCCTGGGTCGGCCCGCGCGCCTTATGCTGGCTTGCTTGTTCATTCCTCCGTTGCTGTCCAACATGCATCCGTCTGATGCAAGTCCGTTCTGTCTACGTCATCGTTCCAGCATGTCCAGTTCCGCTGCCAGTCCGCCGCAGAAGAGGCGGGCGGCATTGCCGACGAAGATCATCGGGTCCTTGCTGTCATCCCCTTCGTAAAAGCGGCGTTGCGCTTCCATAAGGACGATGTTCATCAGTGTTTCCGCCGCGAAGACCGTGTCCTGCGGGGGGATGAGCCCATCTTCGATAAGGCTGGTGAAAAAGCCGCTGAACGGGTCCACATAGCGCTTGACGACCACTTGCTCGATTTGCGGTTTCACCTCCTCGAACAGGCTGGAATCCATCATCAATATGCGGCGTAGAGCCTGTGCATGCGGTTGCGACACTTCCTCCAGAAGGTCCCTGATGGAATCGCGCAGACGCAATCGCCAATCCGGCCCCTCTGGCACGGCAAAGGGTGCATGTTCGAAATGGAGCAGCTTGCGTAGGACGGAAAGCAGCAGCGCCGACATATTGGGATAGCGCGCATAGACCGTTTTTCGCGACAGGCCGGACGCGGCGATCAGGGCGTTCATCGTCACGCCCGCGCCATGCTGCACCAGCATGTGCACAGCGGCTTCGGTGAGCCGCCGTTCGATGTCGCCAGCTTCCTCACGCCGCGGGCGGCCCGGTCTGCGGGCGGGGGGAGAAGGATCGCTCATAGGGCAGATGTAGAAAATTCCGGGGACAAAAGAAACAGTCTTGTTTCCTTTTTTGACCGGGCTTATTCGAATGCTGAACCAGCGCCTTGCGCGCGATACGGAGCTGCCTTCTCTTGCCGATTGCCCGTTTCCACCTCTGTCTGGTTGCGGCGGCGGCGTTGGCTGCCGGTGGTTGCGCGCCCAGCGTCAGGCTGGACCAGCCAAGGACGTCCTTGCCCGCCGCCTTCGATGCGGAGCAGACGGCCCTATCCGCCTCTCAGGAAGCGGAGGCGATCGATCGCTGGTGGGACAGGTTCGGCGATCCGCAGCTGGTGGAACTGGTGGACAGGGCGCTGGCGGACAGCACCGACACCCGCACTGCCTATTTCCGCCTGCGCGAGGCGCGGGCGATCCGCGATCAGTCCCTGTCGCAGCGCCTGCCAACCGGCAACCTCACCGGAAACGCCCGCATACAGGGGGGTGAGCAGTTCAGCGGCGTCGATTTCATGGGATCGACCGCGACTGCCAAATCATTGTCCGGCGCCTTCTCCCCCGCGTGGGAGATCGACCTGTTCGGCCGTCTGGCGGCGATCGGGCGGGGCGCGCGGGCCAATTATGTTGCAGCCGCCTATGATTATCATGCCACGCGTCTCAGTCTGGCTGCGGATGTGGCGAGCGCGCTGTTCGAGGCGCGGGGATTGCTCGTGCAGCGGAATGACGCGGCCGAGACGCTGCGGATAACAGAGGAATTGGCGGCGACATCGCGGCTGGGACTGGCGCGGGGACTGGTATCCGGCGCGGATACGGCCCGCCTGGAAAGCGACGTGGCGACGGCGCGGGCGGAAGTGGTGCGGCTGGACGCGGCGCTGCATAATGCGCGAAGGTCGCTGCTGGTGCTGACGGGCAGGGCGGACGCACCGGTCAGCAGCCTGCCGATCGAGCCCCGGCTGGACATTCCGCCTGCCGTGCCTGCCGCCTTTCCAGCGACCCTGCTGACACGCCGCCCCGACGTGCTGTCGGCGCAAGCGCGGCTCGCGGCGGCAGCGGCGCAGGTGAAAGTCGACCGGCTGGCCTTGTTCCCGCAGTTCACCCTTCAGGGCAGCGGCAGCATCACGCGCACGACGGGGATGCTGGGCGGCACGAATGGATTATGGTCGCTGGCCAGCGGCGTCACGCTGCCGATCCTGGACCGGCCCCGGCTGATGGCGCGGCTGCGTGCCACCGAAGCGCAAGGACAGCAGGCCGTGATCGCCTATGAGGCAGCGGTGCAGGCGGCCTTTCGCGACGCGGATACGGCGCTGTTCACCGTGGCGAGCGATCGCCCGCGTCTCGCCGAACTGACCCGCGCGGAGGAACGCAGCCGCTTCGCGTTTGAGGCAGCGCGGCAGGGATATCGTATCGGCCTCACCGATCTTACCACGCTGCTGCAATCGGAACGCAGCTGGCGCGCCGCGCGCACGGCGCTCACCATCGCGCGATCGCAGGCGCTGACCAATGTGGTGAGTGCCTTCCGCGCGCTTGGCGGCGGGTGGGACCCGGCTGCGCCCGCTATCGCGCCGGGGCATGAGCCTGTTCCACTGCCGGTAGCGGCCGATCCACCTGCCAATATTCAAACGCCCGTCTCATGACATTCGCTCAGGGAAAATCCGTGACGCACAAGCCGTTCCTTGCCTTGACCGCAGCCGCGCTGGCCGCAGTGCAGATGCTTGCCGCATGCGGAAATGCGGAGGAAAAGGTGGCGCCGCCGCCCCCATCGGTCACCGTCGCACGCGTCGAGCAAAAGCCGCTGGAGGGTGGCTTTGCAGCATCCGGCCGCCTGATCCCGCGCGAGGAAGTGGCGATTGCGCCGGAAGTGTCGGGCTATCGCATCGCCCGCGTGCTGGTGGAGGAGGATGCAAACGTTCGCGCGGGGCAGGTGCTGGCGGTGCTGGACGATGCTCTGCTGGAATCGCAGATTGCCCAGGCGCGCGCCACACTGGCACAGCAACGCGCGCAGGCAGACCAGGCGAGGGCCGAGGCCCGCCGCGTCGCCGGACTGGACAATAGCGGCGTGCTCTCGCAGGAAGCGATCGAGCAGCGCCGCAACGCCGACCGGACCGCCGCCGCCGGGGTGGAGGTCGCCCGCGCGCAATTACAGGACCTTCTGACGCGGCAGCAGCGCATGGCCGTCCGTACGCCGGTCGCTGGACGCGTATTGCAACGATCGGCCCGGCCGGGTGACGCTTCGTCCACCGGGCAGGTCATGTTCACCATCGCGCGCGGCAACCTGATCGAACTGGACGCCGAAGTGCCCGAAGCGTCGATGGGCACATTGTCCATCAACGATCCGGTGACGGTGACGCTGGCTGACGGCACCACGCTCGACGGCCGGGTACGGCTGCTGGGCGCGCGGGTGGATAATCAGACGGGGCTTTCTCGCGCCCGCATCGCGCTGCCGGTGCGCGATGACCTGCGCGCGGGCGGCTTCGCCCAGGCCCGCTTCGTCAAGGCGAGCGCCCCGGTGACGGTGGCGCCCGAAGAGGCGGTGCACTATGATGCGGACGGCGCTTACATGCTGTTGCTGGACAAGAATGACCGGGTGCACCGCGTCAGCGTCCGCACAGGGCGGCGAGCGGGCGGCTTTGCCGAGATCCTTTCCGGCGCGAAGCCGGGCGCAAGGGCGGTGCTGAGCGGCGGCGCATTCGTGCTGGAAGGCGACAAGGTCCGCATCGCTCAGGCGCAGGCGGCACGTAAATGAGCTTCCAGATCTCCGCCTGGTCGATACGGAACCCGATTCCGGTCGTGTCGCTCTTTATCCTGCTGACGATCGCGGGCATCGTTGCTTATGTGGGCCTGCCCATCAAGCAGTTCCCCAATGTGACTGTGCCGGTCGTGCAGGTGACGGTAACGCAAAGCGGGGCCGCGCCGAGCGAGATGGAAAACCAGATCACCCGGCCGATCGAAAATTCGCTGAGCACCGTGTCGGGGGTCAAGCATATCAGTTCGACGGTGGTGCTGGGCGCATCCACGACGATGGTCGAATTCGAACTGCATAGCGACATGCAGAAGGCGACCGACGATATCCGCACGGCGGTGGAGCGGACGCGGGTGCAGTTGCCGCCGGGCATCGATCCGCCGCTGGTGCAGCGGCTGGACATCGATAATGCGCCCATCCTGACCTATGCCGTCAGTGCCAAGGGGATGAGCGGACCCGAACTGTCCCGCTTCATTGACAAGGTCGCCTCGCGCGCTTTCCAGGCGCAGGACGGCGTGGCGCAGGTCAGCCGCATCGGTGGCGCGACCCGTGAGATCAACGTCATCCTGGACGCCGAGCGGATGGCGGCGCTGGGCGTCACGCCGCCGCAGGTCAACAATGCGCTGGCAGCGTTCAACACGGACGAGGCGGGCGGACGCGCGGGTATCGGCGAGGTTGAACAGACGATCCGCGTGCTGGGCTCCAACAATGACGTCGCCCGTCTGCGCAACGTCACCATCCCGGTGGCGGGCCGCTATGTGCGCCTGTCCGACATCGCCGAAGTGGGTGACGGTGCGACGGAGGAGCGCAGCTTCGCGCGTCTGGACGGCCGCCCCGTCACCGCCGTTCAGATCAGCAAGACCAGCGATGTCAGCGACATCAGCGTCGAGGACAAGGTCGTCGCCACCATCGCCCAACTGGAGGCGGAGCATCCCGGCGTCACCTTTACCCGGCTGGTATCGACGGTCGATTCGACCCGCAGGACCTTTTCGTCGACGCAGCATGTGCTGGTGGAAGGCATATTCCTGGCGGTGCTGATCGTTTACGTATTCCTGCGCAACTGGCGCGCGACCATCATCGCCGCCGTCGCCATGCCGCTGTCGCTGATCCCGACCTTCGTGTTCATGTCGGCGATGGGGTTCAGCCTGAACAGTATCACGCTGCTCGCGCTGACGCTGGTCATCGGCATCCTGGTGGACGACGCCATCGTTGAGGTCGAAAATATCGAAAAGCGGATCGAGGCGGGGGAATCGCCTTATCGCGCGGCGCTGATCGGTGCCGATGCGATTGGCCTCGCTGTCATCGCCACCACCTTCACCATCGTCGCGGTATTCGCGCCCGTATCGCTCATTCCGGGACAGGCGGGGCAGTTTTTCCGGGAATTCGGCCTGACGGTCGCAGCGGCGGTGCTGTTCTCGCTGGTGGTCGCGCGTCTGCTGACGCCGCTCATGGCGGCCTATTTCCTGACGCCGCTGCACGATCGCGGTCATCAGCCGGACAAGGAGCATAGCGCGGTCTACCGGCGCTATACCCGCATTCTGGATTGGGCGCTGGCGCATCGCTGGACGACGATGGCGATCGGAACGGGCATATTGGTGGTGTCGCTGCTGATGGCGGTGTCCACGCCGATCGGATTCCAGCCGGTCGGCAATCCGGGTTATCTCTATATCGCGGTGCAGGGTGCGCCCGGCGCGACGCGGGCCGACATGGAACAGTCGGTCACCCAGGCGACGCGCCTGCTGCTCAAGGAACCAGCCGTGGAGCGGGTCTTCGCGCAGGTCGGTTCCACCGCGGGTTTCGGCGGCACGGATGACATGCGGTCCGGCACGATCACCGTCCTCCTGAAGCATGATCGGGACATCACGACCGACGAGTTTCGCGAAATCATCCGTCCCAAGCTGCGCGACGTGCCCGATGTGCGCTTGTCCAACCAGGGGGCGTTCGGCAGCGCGGCGGTGAACATCATCCTGGCGGGTGAGGACGGGCAGGCGCTGGAGCGGACCCAGACCGCCTTGCTGCGCCAGATGCGCGACGTGCCGTCCATTTCCGACCCGCGTCCCGCGCCACCCCCGGCCGGGCCGGAATTGATCGTGACGCCCCGTCCGGCGGAAGCGGCGCGCCTGAATGTCGACAGCCGCACGCTGGCGCAGGTGCTGCGCATCGCCACCATCGGCGATATCGACGCCAACGTCGCCAAGCTGTCCGATGGTGATGAGCGCGTGCCGATCCGCGTGCGCCTGCCCGAAGGAGCGCGGCAGGACCTGTCCGTCATCGCCGGGCTGCGCGTGCCGACGCTGGACGGCAACACGACCCCGCTGTCGGCCGTCGCCGACATCACCTTCCGCGCGGGTCCCGGCAAGATCATCCGCTATGATCGCGAACGGCGCGTATCGGTGGAGGCGGATCTGGTGTCCGGCCGTACGCTGGGCCAGGCTCTGGAAGAAGTCGCGGCGCTTCCGGCGATGAAGACCCTGCCCGCGGGGGTGAAGCAGGCGCGCGAGGGCGATTCCGAAGCTATCCAGGAATTGTTCGGCGGCTTCATGATCGCCATCGCGGCAGGCATTGGCCTCACCTTTTCCGTGCTGGTGCTGCTGTTCAAAGGCTTCTTCAAGCCGGTCGTCATCCTGGCAGCGCTGCCGCTGTCGCTGCTGGGCGCTTTTGCGACGCTGCTGATCTTCGGCAAGACGCTGGACCTTCCGGCGATGATCGGGCTGCTGATGCTGCTTGGCTTGTGCGCGAAGAACTCCATCCTTCTGGTGGAGTTCGCGATCGAGGATGAGCGGCGCGGGGTGCCGATGGGCGAAGCGCTGCGCAACAGTTGCCGGGAACGCGCCCGTCCGATCGTGATGACGACCGTCGCCATGGCCGCGGGCATGATGCCGACCGCTCTCGGCATCGGTGAAGGCGCGGAGTTTCGCCAGCCCATGGCGCTGGCGGTGATCGGCGGCCTGATCAGCTCGACCGCCTTGTCGCTGATCTTCGTGCCGGTGATCTACGAGATTGTGGACGGATTTGAACGCTGGCTGTCGCCCAAGGCGGCGCGGCTCGTCACGCCCCGGCAACCCGGTGACGAGGACCCGGTCGTCACCTGAATTTTTCCCGCATAGCGGGAGGGATGGGCCGATGCGGGAGTCGTCGCGCCAGCTTGTCAAAAGCAGATTCGGCAGCGTGCTGATGATGGCGGCTGCGGGCATGCCGTTGACGCCTATGAAAAGCGCCTATTGAACCGCCCCTCTTCGCCTGAACTTCAAATACTGCCGACAAGCATTTGACCTTTGGGCAGAATCCGGCTAAGTAGTCTCCAGGAAAGAGCAGCGAGCCCAAGCAAGCTGCCCTGACCGAAAAGGCAAACTGCCGGTGACGGCAGGACGCAAAACCTCCGGTCTCTGGCGAGATAGCGGGGTTGCCGAAACAGGGGATCGAGCGATGGCGCGGCATATGGTCTTTTCTCATGGCGCAGATGTTCGACGAACAGGCGCTTCGGGCCGTGATTGGGCCATCCAGCCGTAACATGATGAAGTGCCCGTCGGGCAGGTGGGAAGGGCCGTGGACCTCCCTCTCGCACCTGCTCCAGACGGTGGCATCGCTCGCATCAGCGCGAGGTGGTTCGCGCACATAAACCTCCCTCGGGTCGCACTATGGGAGAGAAGCACAGCGTCCCGGTTCCCGCCCCCCCCCGCTCCGGGACGCTGTGCTTTGCATGAGCATTTGGTTATGAATATGGCGGAAGATGGCCTTCCGATAGCTTAGTGCGAAGGGGTATGAAGCCCGCGAAATATCTCAATCAGGCTTACTTCTTCTCACACTCCCTAGATTTTGAAGATCGGCGCTTGAACCGGCTTTCATGAGCCGCTTGTCTCGTCCGAGTGCCTTCGTGGGATGTCGTGCTTCAATCCAGCCAAGGGACTTCGACATCTAAGCAGGCAAAGTCATCCGTCCGAGCAGCCCCGCCGATCCTACATATGCCTCGACAATCGGCGAGGCGCGCTTGACAGCAGAGGCCCCAAACATTCAATTCCAGCGGGCGAAAGCCGCAATGACGGCGCTTGTGGAGAGGAAGACCATGCGCCAGCTCTGCCTGGATCATCTTACATTATCGGATTTGACGGCGCTGGAACTGATCGAAGTCGCTAGCGAGACGGGCTGCTCCAGCGTCAGTCTGTTCGTCAAGCCGCTTCCGCTTGGCCCCTATCGTGACCTGATCCATGACTGCGCGGCACGCCGGGATGTGGTGCAGGCGCTGCGGCGGAGCGGGCTGCGCACCGGGATCGTCGAACCCTTCATGCTACAGGAGGACACGGATTGGGCGGAGCTGGAGCGCACCGTCGATCTGACGGCGGAGTTGGGCGGGCGCGTCAATGCGCTGGGCTTCGATCCTGATTCCGCGCGCTTGCGGGATGCCATGTGCCGATTGGCCGGACTTGCCAAGTCCGCAGGCGTGGAAATGGCAATAGAGGCTTTTCCCTTGTCGGCGGTTGTCACGCAGGGCGATGCGCTGGAACTGGCGATGTCCGCCGGTTCGCATGTGGGCCTGTGCCTCGACACGCTGCATGTCGTGCGATCCGGGTGGAGCTGGGACGACATAGCCTCGCTGCCGCCGGAGCGCATATTTCATGTCCAGTTGAATGACGGCCCGCGCGAACCGCCCGCCGATCGTTATCGCGAAGCCACGATTGCGCGCTTGCCTCCGGGTGAGGGGGAATTTGGGCTGGAAGCGTTCGTTCCTCTGATCCCATCCTCCGCCACCGTGGCCATCGAAGCGCCCTTCATCGCCGCCGAGGATGCGACGCCGGTCGAGCGCGCCCGCATTGCCGTGCAGGCCACTCGCCGCCTGCTGGGAGAGCTTTAGACCACGCGCTGCGGCGTGCCGCTGATCGGACGGTTCAGCTTTCTTTCCCGCCAGACGACATAGCAGCCCGCGCTGGCGATCAATGCCGCGCCCGCGATCGCCGGGGCTGCGGGCAGGTCGGAAAACAGAATATAGCCCCAGAATATCGCCCAGATCAGTTGCAGATAATCGAACGGGGCGAGGACCGAAACGGGCGCATAGCGGACGGCAGACGTCATCATGATCTGCGCCATCCCGCCCATCAGGCCGCCCAGGACAAGCGCCATCCATATGGCCGGTTCATGGACCTTGAACAGGAAGGGCATGGGCAGCGCGGTCGCCGTGATGCAGACGATATTGAACCAGAACACCGTAGAGGCAGCGCTTTCCGTCTGGCCGATCTGGCGCAGGGTGATGACAACCACGGCCGTGCCAAGCGCCGCAGTCAGGCCGATCGCCACGCCCGCGAGCGGCAGTTCCGTCCCGCCGGGCTGGACGGCGATCAGCACGCCGATGAAGCCGATGGCGACCGCGCTCCACCGGTGCCATCCCACCGTCTCGCGCAGCACTAGGGCGGACAGCATGGTGGCGAACAGGGGCGCGGAAAAGCTGATCACCGTCGCTTCCGCCAGCGGCAGCCGCGACAGCGCCATGAAGGTCAGGAACATGACCCCAAGGCCCAATATGCTCCGCGCCGCATGCGCGCCAGGGCGGCTGGTCCTGACGACGGAAAAGCCGCCGGACCACAAAATCCACGCGATGATCGTCGGCAGGGAAAAGAGGTTCCGGTAAAACAGGATCTCGATCGGAACGACGCCATGTTCGGAGGCATATTTCATCGCCGCCATCATCGCGCCGAACGCCGTCACCGCACCGACGCGCAGGGTGATGCCCCTTCCGCGATGTTCGACCGGCTGACTGCCGGAGCGGACCGCGCCTGCTTGCCCTGAGGAAAGGGTAACCGCCTCAGACTTCAACGACTTCCTTTCCATAATGATCAGCGGCCCGCCATAGCATCAGCCCGCCGACCAGGATGAGGCTGCTCATGGTCAGCAGGCTGTAGCGCAGCGATTCCGTCCCGAAACGCTCGGTCAGGAGATCGCTGACCAGCCCGGCGATCGGCGGACCGAGCAGGCTGCCCATCACGTTCATGACGACGCCCAGCAACCCAATCGTCTGCGCACGCAAATCCGCTGGCACCAGCCGGGCCAGCGCTGCGTAGGACGGACCCATCCACAGCGATGAAAGGAAACTGGTGGTCACGGACAGCAGAGCCACGGCTGGCACCGGATAGCCGCCGATGGGCAGGGCGGTCCCGCCCGGCAGGCTGAAGACGATCAAGGATAGCGGCCAGGACAGGAGCAGCCCCAGCGCAGGCACCCGAAGCTGCCAGCTTTTGTGACGCGGCACCAGCGCTTCCACGATGACGCCGCTGGCGATGCTGCCGACCACGCCGCCGCACGCGGCGCCCACGCCCATCCAGGCGCCAGCTTCCACCATCGACATGCCATGGGACAGAGTGAAATAGGACGGCATCCATGTCGCGGCTCCATAGCCGTAGATGTTGAAGATGCCCATCCCCAACGCAAGCAGGACCAGCGATCGTATCCGCATGCAATGCGCCAGCACGCCAGCGGGCTTGCCCTGCGCGGGCGCGGCCGTGACCACTTTGCGCAGACGCCTCGGGCCGGTCCACCAGATGAGCAGCGCGAGCGGAATGCCCGGCAGGGCAAGGGCGATGAAGGCCATGCGCCAGCCCGCAGCCTCCGCGATTGCAGCGCCTCCGGTCAGCCCGACGACGATGCCGCAGTAAATGCCCGACGCCAGCACGCCCATCGCCAGATTGCGCCGCTTGGTGAACAGAGTGGCGACGAGCGATTGCGAGGCTGGCCCGCCGCCTGCCTCGCCCATGCCTACCACCAGCCGCGCGCACATGAGATGCCATGTCTGGGCAGCCATGCCGCAAGCCGCCGACGCTACGCTCCACACGAAGACGGCGCCCGCCAGCACCGACCGCCGCGACCAGCGGTCGGCCAGCCGGGCAAGCGGCATGGTGAAGAGGACATAGGGAACGATGAATACGGGACCGGCGATCAGACCCAGCATGGAATTGCTGAGGCCGAACTCCGCCTTGATCGACGGCAGCAGCACCGACAGTACGTGACGGTCCGCATTGCTGAGCGTGCTGGCGAGCAACAGCAATATGAGCATGTAGATGGCATAGGACCGGCCGTGGGACGACTGAACCGCCGCGCCTTCATTGCCTGCGTGCATCGGATTCCCCTTCAAGACGTCCGTTTACGAACCCGGTAACGCGGGCAATGGAAAGGACCGCCGCCATCGGGCAGCGGTCCGTCAGAGGCCGGAAAGCGCGGCCTTCCTATTCGACCCGGAAATCTTCGCGGACCGGCCCGCGCATTTCGTTCCACATATCGACCAGGCGGAAAGGCCATGGGCCCACGGGGCGTCCCTTGCTGTTCTGATAGTAGCTTTTGGACTTGGGATGGGTCCAGATCATATGTTTCATGCGGTCGTCGATCCGGCGATTATGGCGGACGAACGCCTCCTGCGTCGGCTCGATGGTCCGCGCGCCGCTCGCCAGCATATGGTCCAGGCATTCGATCATATAATGGACCTGTGCCTCGCTGACGATGTTGAGGCCGCCCGCATGATTGGGACCAGCGTTCGGCCCCACCGACATGAAATAGTTAGGATAGCCGGGGATCGTCGTGCCCATATAGGCGCGCTCCTCCTCGTCGGCCCAATCGACCGCCAGATCGTGCCCTTCGCGGCCGGTGATCTTGAGGTCCTTTACCAGCTTGCCATGGCGGAACCCGGTGGCGCAGATGATCACGTCCACCTCATAGTCCCTGCCATTGGCGGTGCGAATGCCCGTGGGCGTGATCTCGGTGATCGGGCTGTCCTCCAGCGTGACGTGCGGCATGACCAGAGCGTCATACCAGCCCGCGTCCATGACGATCCGCTTGGAAAAGATGGGGAAATCGGGCGTCAGCTTTTCCATCAGGTCAGGCCGCCCCGCCAGCTTGTGCCGCATGTGCGACAGCGCATATTGCCGCATCCCTTCGTTCAGGGCCGACACGGCGATGCCGTCTTCGGGATAGCTGGGGTCCTTCACCACATTGGGATACAATCCGTCGGCGGCGAACCAGAAGACGCGGAAGCGGAACCATTCCTTATAATGGGGAATGTGGCGCAGCGCCCATTTCACCGCCTCTGGCACTTCCTTGGTGACCTCTGGATTGTTGATCATCCAGTGTTTGGTGCGCATGAAGACGGCGAGTTCGCTGACCTCGCTGGCGATCGTCGCCACGATCTGGGCGGAACTGGCGCCCGTGCCGATCACGGCGACCCGCTTGCCCTTCAGGTCGATAGTCTCGTCATAGCCCGCCGAGTGGGTGATGATGCCCTTGTAGCTGTCGATCCCCTTGATGTCGGGCAGGCTCCAGCGATCGGCGGTGCCGAAGGCGTTGAAGACGGCATTGGCGCGGATGACGTCGCGCTTCCCGCTTTTCAGATCTTCGACGGTGACGTTCCAGACGGCGTCCTTCTCATCATATTCCAGGCTGTGCACCTTCGTCTGGAAACGGATGTTGCGGCGAAGGTCATATTTGTCCGCCACGCTGCGGAAATATTCGCGCATGTCCGCGCCATGCGGATGATAATGATTCCATTCGGGGCTGATTTCGAAGGAATAGGAATAAAAATGGCTGGGCGTATCGACGCCCACGCCGGGATAGCGGTTCTTCCACCAGGTTCCGCCCACCTCTTCATTCTTTTCGATGACGACATGGTCATAGCCCGCGCGCTCCAGTTCGATGCTGGCGAGCAGCCCGGTCAGTCCCGCGCCGATCACCAGCACCTTGAAGCCGGGAGGCGGAGGCGTGCGGCCGGGCTTCTCCTTGCGGGGAGGGGTCCGTTGAAAGCCCGCCTGCTCCATCACCATGGGGATGAACTCATCCTCCACCGGCTCGCCGACGCCCACGCTCATCATCTTCTTCATCAGGTCGAGCGGCGGATCGCCGGGGCGCGCCGCGCCCGGCGTGGTGAGCACGTAGAGGAGCTTTTCGCGCAAATCCTCGATGCAATCCTGCGGGATCTGATAATCGGGATTGGTGTAGGGCGGATGGATGTGGACCTTGAAGGTTTCCAGCATGGATTCATCATGCGTCAGGTGCACATAGACCATCAGCAGCGTCTGGAGGTTGGCGGCCTCCAGCGCGGCGCGTAGTTCCGGGCCGTCCGCCATGGGCAGCGTCCGGCTGTCGTCGCCCAGCCTATGGGGCGACGTTTGCGTTCTCATATCCATATATCGTCTCTCGCCAGTCTAGCGGTTTGAATGTCAGGCGGCGATCTGTTCCTGATGCGGTCCGGGCGCTTCGACGGGGTAGATCGAAGGGCGGCCGCAATCATAGGTCGACGTCAGCAGCCGGATGAACTCGCGATCGGTCATCGGATCGCCCGGCATCGCGAAGGTCAGGCCGCGCGCGCGCAGGTCGGCGACGAAAATATCGAACACCTGATCATGAGTGATGTCGTCACTATGATTGAAGACGAGATCGCGTTCCGCCTTGTCCTTGTAGACTTGCGCCGTCCAATGAACCATCAGCCGCGTTTCTTCCGCCGAAACCCGCTCGATGACCTTTCCATCGGTGGTGATCTGCCAGCCATCCGCCGTTTCCGGGTCGGCTGACCATAGCGACTGGAAGGCCAGCCCTTCCGGCATGCGCTTGTCCATCGGGCCGCAGGCTTCGCCCCGGTGGAACATCATTTCATTCTGCGTCACCACGCCCCGGTTCCAGGCAGGCATGGCCAGCCGCTTCGGCGCGCCCTTGGGACCATCGGGCCAATAGGTGAAGCCGCCGCCGATCGTGCCATTGTAGAACCAGCTGATGACCTGCGCCTTCTTCATCATCCAGCGCTGGAACAGGCCCGACTTGGCCATGGTGTTCAGCAGCCATACGGGCGAGTTGCGCCCATCGACGCCGCGGAAGCTGGTGCCGTCCAGATGCGCCGGGTCCAGATTGCGGGACGAGCCCTGGATGATGAAGTTCATCGATTCAGGCGCGGCGAACTCGGCGTCCCAATAGGAGCGCACATGCGCCAGATGGGCGGGATTATAGAAAATGTCGTCCAGCTCGGCATAGTTGGACATGCCGTGGATGCCGAAATAGCCGCGGAAATTGGGGGTCAGGAACATATCGAAGGACGGTTCGACGCCTTCCGGCATCTGTCCCGACATCGTCGCGACCACTTCCTCTGCCGACTTGAAATGCTGCGCCAGAACCATCTTCCACGGTCCATGACGGCGAATGACGTCGATCATCCGCTGCACCTGATCCTCGCTGTAGACATTGTCCACGATCTGCGGTTCCGCGACGGGGCGGATCACAAAGGAGCTATCGCCGGTCATCAGATTTTCCATCCTCTCTCTTCTGCCGCCCGGTTGCGGCGCATGGCCGTCCGGGCTCCATTCATCTATGCGAAATATCGGGTCTGCCCTTGTGCAGATCGCATCCGGGACGGACATTATGCCGGGCGCAGACGGGGTTCAATCTTTTTTTCGACCGCTAGTCGGAAAATGCCTGAAACAGGTCTGGAGAGCAGCGCAAGAGGCAGGCTGGTTGCCATTCAGCCGCCTTTTCCCCATGCAAGGCCATCTGCCGCCGGGTGGAAGACAAGTTTGAGGAAGAGGGGAAAAGGCAGATGAGCTTCACCGCCGCCGATGTGCCCGGTCAGACGGGGCGCACGATCCTTGTCACCGGCGCGAACACGGGCATAGGGCTGGAGGCTGCGAAGGTGCTCGCGGCCAAGGGCGCGCGCGTGCTGCTGGGGTGCCGCGATGCCGCACGGGCGCAGGCTGCGATGGAGCGGATCAAGGCCGCCACGCCGGGCGCGGACCTCGCCTATGTCGCGCTGGATCAGGCGGACATCGCCAGCATCCGCCGTGCGGCCGGGCAGGTCGCGGCGGAACCCCGGCTGGACGTGCTGCTGAACAATGCGGGGGTGATGATCCCGCCGCTTTCCCGGACGGCGCAAGGCGCGGAGTCCCAGTTCGGCGTCAATCATCTGGGCAGCTTTGCGCTCACGGCTCTGCTGCTGCCCAAGCTGGCGCAGACCGCTGACGCGCGCGTGGTGGTGACCGCCAGCCTCGCGCACCGGCAGGGCCGGATGATGTGGGACAATCTGCACGCGGAAAAAGGCTATAATAGCGGCCGCTTCTATGCGCAGAGCAAGCTCGCCAACCTGCTGTTCATGCTGGAACTGGACCGCCGCCTGCGCGCAGCGGGATCGCCGGTGAAGGCGATCGGCTGCCATCCGGGCGTGTCGCTGACCGAATTGATGCGGCACCTGCCGTCCTGGACGCAGTCGTTGCTGCCGCTCGCCCGCCCGCTGTTCAATCCGGTGGCGGCAGCGGCGTGGCCCGCGCTGCAAGCGGCAACAGATCCGCAGGCGCAGGGCGGCGACTATTTCGGACCACAGGGCATTTGGGAAATGCGCGGGGCATCGGGGAAGGCGCGGATCGAAAAGCATGCGCTCGATCGCGGCGACGCCCGCCGCCTCTGGGACCTTTCTGTGGAACTGACGGGGATCGATCCCGGATTGCCGGAGGCCTGACTCTTTGTCAGGCTACAGCGCGGGCAGCGTTCGCCACGTCTTCGGGAGTGCAGAAGTAAAGCTGCGCCTTGCCGCCGCGCTTGGACCGGTAGAGCGCCGCATCGGCGCAAGCGGTCAGATGTTCCAGGTTCAACCCATGCCGGGGCGCCATGGCGATGCCGATGCTGACCGAGATATGCATCGTCTTATCCATGATCTGATAGGGCGCGCTGAGGTTGCGGATGATGCGGCGAGCCAGCATTTCCGCTTCTCCTTCGTGCCGCACGTCCGCCTGGATGACGATGAATTCGTCACCGCCAAGGCGCGCGACGGTATCGCCTGACCGGACGATCGCGTTCAGGCGCAGAGCGACTTCGCGAAGCACTGCGTCTCCGGCCAGGTGGCCGTAGCGGTCGTTGATCGCCTTGAAGCCATCCAGATCGAGGAAGTGAAGCGCAAGCTGGCGATAGCCCGACGCCGTGGACGGCAGGCTGTCGCGGAACCGTTCACGCAGCATCAGGCGGTTGGGCAGGCCGGTAAGCGCATCCTGCCGCACCAGATGCGCCAGATCATGCTTGACGGTCAGATGTTCGACTGCGGTCCTGTGCAGATGGCGCACTGACTCCAGGCTGAGCGCCGTCACCACCGCCAGCAGAAAGGCCTCTACGATAAAATATTCCGAATGGATGCCGGTGCCATAACGGGTGCCTGCATGGACCGCCAGGGCGATGATGGCAGGCACCGTGGCCAGCAGCAGGCTGGTGACGCAAATGGCTGGCCTGACACCGATGCGGGACACGATGCCCGCGCCGAAGGTGAAGATCAGGCTGATCACCAGCAGGTGATTGAGCGGCGCATGGCTTTGCAGCACGGTGACGCTGAACCCGGCGAGCAGCAGGGCGAAGGCATGGCTGCCGATCGCATAGCTGCGCTCCCACCGCCGCAGCTCGGCTACGGTCAGCATCGCGCCCGCCCTGCGCTGATAGGCGATCAGAAGGGCGAGGCGCGCCGCCGTCAGCGCCGCCGCCGCCGCCATCAACGCGGCGATGACCGGATCACGATCCTGCGCGAAAATCACTGCGGCCGAAAGCACATATAATATGCCAAGACCAAGGATCGGCAGGCGCATGGAAAACAGCGTTTCCACCAGGTCGCGATACACCGCGTCCGGCAGTGCGGCCTGCGGCCACCTGCCCAGATGGTGCGTGAGCTTGGCCGGTAATCGCCGGAAGAGAGTGGCTGGATTTTCCATGAAATGCATAAATCGGGAATAGAGGATCATGTCGAATGAAATTCGACAGGCTGGTGAACGGCCCAGCTTGCCGTAGCGTTCCGACAGCCCAGTCAGTCAGCGGGACAGCCGCTGCCCGGATGGCGAAATCGCCTCTTGGACTTGACGGAAGCCCCTTATTGCGATCAGCGGTAGGCAAGGCAGGATCGGGGGATGGCGATGCCTCGTGCAGGAGACGATGTTTCGATGAAGGTGGACACGCCCCGCGCCCCGCAACGCGGACGGCCAAGGCGGCTTGAACTGGAACAAGTGCTGAAGGCGGCGCTGGCGGTGGGGCTGCAACAGTTGACCATGTCCGCCGTGGCCGAACGGCTGGGCGTGGCGAAGGCGGTGCTGTACGGCTATGTGGCCAACCGCGAGGAGCTGGTGCGGCTGGCCGCCGCCTTTGCCTCGCGCCATCATGATTTCCCTTCGGACGAAGGACAGCCCTGGTCGACCTGGGTGCTGGAATATGCCCGCGCGCTGTTCGAAACGATGACGATGGAGGGAGAGCTTCTCGAAACCTGGCTGAATGGGGGGCAGTCGCCCTTCGTGGAGGTCGATGCGGGCGAATTATGGCTGTCCGTCCTGACGCGGCGCGGCTTTTCGGGCGACGAGGCGCTGCAACTGCGCCGCGCGGTATCGCATATCGTGATCGGTGCGGCGGCTGCGGCAAAGCGTGACAGGAACCTGCGGGCGGAGGGGCGGCCGCGCGCTGCGGGGGTGAAGAAGGCGCTGCTCAGCCGGACGCCGGAGGAAGCGCCGCTGCTGCGTCAGTTCCTGAACGTCTTCTCCCGCGAGGTGAATGAGCATAACTGGGAATATGGGTTGTTCATCCTGTTAAAGGGGGTGACGGTGGCCCGCGACGCGCTCGCCCTCGAAAATGGCGACTCGCGGCATCCTTTTGAGGAACTGGCCTTTTGAAGCGATGTGCGTGAGCCCGTCCGCTCGCTGGATGGAAATCACATCAGCTTTCATGAACCTGAACGGCTTTCGCGCGTTTTCCCTTTATGCAGCCGCGCCTTGCGGACTGCGCGGAGGGATGGATGGCGGTTTGCGTAGAATTTCCCAATGGTTTTCGCCGGGACGTCCCCTCGCAGCTTCGACCCTTGAGTGAACCGTTGGGCGGCGCGCCTGAATATGAACAGGTGCCGCTGAACTGCGACCCTTGCTGGCGCTATGAACGGGTTGGGTCACGGTGGATCGCCGTGCGCCGCCACGCCGCCGTCACCACGCTGCAACAGCCGGTGGCCGAATGGTGGCGGTCGATCGAGCAGATGCGCGAGCCTGCAAGCCCGCCGCTGACGCTGCGGCACGGCCCCGGCGATGATGACGCCGGGGCGCTGCGGCCAGCGGCGTAGATCAAGGATCAGGAGATAGGGGCTCGTCGCGAAGCAGCGGAAGCAGGCTCTGTTCCGCGCCCGGTTGCGCGGCGCCTGCCGCAGCCGCCTGTATGGCGCGATAGGCAGCCAGCACCGCCTCGCCCGCAGTGGTGACATGCGCGCCCTTGTCGCGTCCGCCGCCCGGCACCGCAACCACGAGCCTTTCGCGCCAGCAGCGGTTCATCGCGTCCACCAGCAGCCAGGTGCGGCGGTAGCTCATGCCCAGCGCCCGGCCGGCGGCGGAAATCGACCCGGTCTCGCGGATAGCGTCGAGCAGATCGGCCTTGCCCGGACCCATGGCGATTTCGCTGCCGCACATAATCTGGATCTTGATCTTGAGCGAAGCAGGGGAGGGCATGATGGCGATTGTAGGCCATTATTCCGTCAGGGCCACTGCTTTTCCCGAAGGCTGCATAGCGGCCCGTGTCCAGCGTGTCAGGCGGTCTGCCGCGCTGCCTGGACGATCGTGCCAGCGACTTTCGGGGCGACTTCGGCAAGATGATCGAAGCGTGAAATATAATGGGCCATTCCCTGGCTCATCGACCGGATTTCCGCTTCCAGTCCGTGCAGCCCCGCTTCGGGCAGCAGTGCTTCGATCACCTCCCAGTTCGACCAGCCCTCCAGCGTACCCAGCCGCAGCATCTGCCCGCGCCTGCTCGCGATGGCGGAGGTGATGCGCGACGTCGCGTTGCCGGGCGTGGTGATGGTCACATGCGCCACCGGCTCCAGCAGATAGGGCGAGGCGGCGGCAAGCGCGTCGGCCATGGCGATCCGCCCGGCGGTGCGGAACGCGAGTTCGGAACTGTCCACGCTGTGGAATGAACCATCGACCAGCGCCGCCGCCACGTCCACCACCGGAAAGCCAAGGGGGCCTTTCGCCAGCGCATCCATCATGCCTTTTTCGACCGCCGGTATCCACTGCCTGGGAACAGCGCCGCCGGTGATCCGCTCCTCGAACATGATGCCTTCGCCGCGCTCGAGCGGGCGGACCTCCAGCACCACGTCGCCATATTGGCCGTGACCGCCCGACTGCTTGCGGTGACGGCCGCGCTGCGTCACCGGCTTGCGGATGGATTCGCGGTAGGCGATTGACGGACGCTGCACGCTTAGCGCCACGCCATAGCGGCGCTTCAGGCGGTTGATCGCCACCGCCAGATGCTCCTCGCTCATGCCGTGGAGCAACGCCTCATGCGACATTGCGTCCTGATCCCAGCCAAGCCCCGGATCTTCTTCGGTCAGGCGGTTGAGCGCGGCCGACAGGCGCACTTCGTCCTTGTGATCCTTGGCCGCGATGGCGATGGCGCAATTGGCCACGGGCTTTTCGCCGTGAAGGTCTGCCTTGACCGGCTTTCCACCAGTGCCCAGCGTGTCCCCGGCCCGGACGGTGTCGACCTTTGCGATGCCGGTGATCGATCCCGGCGCGGCGGACGCCGCCTTGGCCGTCGATCCGCCTTGCAGAGTGAACAATCCCCCTGCTCTCATGGGCTGGCCGTGAGCGTCGATCAACTCAGCCCCATCGGCAAGCGGCCCTCCGAACAGCCGCGCCAGCGCCAGCCGCCCGACCGCCGCCGCATGCGATATCTTGAAGACCTGCGCGCATTCGCCATCCAGTCCAAGGCGCGCCGCCGTCTGCGCCTCATGTGGCGTGTCGTGCCGCAACATCTTGAGCAACCGCCTGATTCCGAAGCCGCTGGCGGCCGATCCGAACAGCACCGGGACGATCAGCCCGCTCGCCGTTTCCCTGGCGAGATCAGCGAAGATCGTGTCCAGCCTTGGCTGCTCATCGGATAAAAGCTGTTCGAGCAGCGCGTCGTCATGATCGGCCAGTTGTTCCAGCATGTGGAAACGGGCCGCCGCTTCCTCCCCCGCCTGCTCTGGCGGCAGCGCCACCAGCGTGGAAGCCTTGCCCTGACCATAAAGATAGGCGCGTTCATGGGCGAGGTCGACGAAGCCCACCACCCGTTCCCCATCGCGGATCGGGATCTGGCGGGCGACCAGCGCCGCCTTGCTCATGGGCGCGAGCGCGGCGAGCAGTTCTTCGATGCTGCCGCGCGCCTGATCGATCTTGTTGACGAACAGGGCATGGGGAATGCCCGCCTGTTCCAACATCCTGAGCGCTGGTTCGATCAGGGGCGCGCGGGCCGGATCGGGATCGGCCACCACGATGGCGAGGTCGGCCAGGCGAAGCGCCGCCGCGCCATCGGCCGCGAAACCGGGGGAGCCGGGGATGTCGATCAGGCAGAAACCATCGCCCATCCATTCGAACTGCATCAGGTTGAGTTCGGTCGAACTGCCGCGCTCGCGCGCTTCGGGGCTTGAGTCGCCGATGCTGCTGCCCGCCTGCACCGATCCCTGACGCGGGATGGTGCCAGCGACGAACAGCAGGGCTTCGGCAAGGCTGGTCTTGCCCGCTCCGGCGGGTCCTGCGAGCGCGACGGCTCGCAATCTGCTGCCGCTCATCCTGGCTCTCCTCCAACTCATCCGTCCCTTCGGCGGGGATGGCCGTGTGGAGAGGCGATGTTCCTCCTAAACCGGCCCGAACGCAAGCGGGCCAAAAGGGGAGGCCGATTATCCTTTCAGAGCGGCCAAACCCAGAGGATCAGCGGCGTGCCCAGCAGAACCACCAGCAGCGACAGCGGCGCGCCCAGCCGGGCATAGTCGCTGAATTTATATCCTCCCGGCCCCAGCACCAGCGTGTTGCACTGATGCCCGATCGGCGTCAGGAAATCGCACCCCGCGCCCACGGCGGTGGCGATCAGAAAGGCTTCGGGCCGATAGCCAAGGTCATGGGCGAACACGGCGGCAATGGGAGCCATGACCAGCACGGTGGCCGCATTGTTGAGGAAGGGCGTCACCGCCATGGCCGTCACCAGGATCAGCGCCACCGCGCCCCAGGGCGGCAGCACCGCAGCGGTGTGCGCCAGGCCGGTCGCGATTACGTCCGATGCGCCCGTGCCTTGAAGCGACTCGCTGACCGGGATCAATGCGCCCAGCATGATGAGGATGGGCCATTCCACCGCCTCATAGGCTTCGCGTACCGGCAGTGCGCCGGTGATGACCACGGCTCCGGCAGCCGCGAAGAAGGCGACGGCGACCGGGACGAGGCCCGTCGCGGTCGCCGTCATCGCGATCGCCAATATGGCGAGCGGCAACCATCCCTGTTTCGACAGGCCAAGCCGGATCGGCCGTTGCGCCAGAGGAAGCGCGCCAAGCTGGTTCAGGCGGTTGGGCAACTGCGCCAGCGACCCCTGCAACACCAGCACATCGCCCGCGCGCAGCACGATCTGCCCCAGCTTGCGCGTCAGCGTCTCGCCTGAACGCGCCACCCCGATCAGGTTGATGCCGAATCGTTCCCGCAGTTGAAGGCGGCCCGCCGTGCGGCCGATCAGAGCCGAGTCCGTCGTGACCACCGCTTCGATCACGCCGATGTCGTCGCTGTCATCGTCCGTTTCGCGATCGGTTCCGGTCAGCGCCAGCTTGTCGCGCGCGATCACCCGCTCCAGCGCGTCGGGTTCCCCGCCCAGGATCAGCACGTCGCCTTCCTGAAGATGGACTTGCGGTTCGACCGCGCCGTGCATGTCGCCGCGCAACAGGCTGGTCACCGTAATCTGCTGTTCATGGCGGTTCAGAAACTGTTCGATCGTGTCGCCGATCGCGGGGGAGCCTTCGGGCACCTTCGCTTCGGTCACATAGTCGGAAATGTTGAGCGCCTCGCCCATCGTCGGCGCGCCTTGCCGGTTCCGGGGCAGCAGCCTGTAGCCGAAGCGCAGAAAGATCAGCCCGATCAGCAGCAGCCCGAAGCCGGTGGGAAAGAAATCGAACATATGAAAGGGTTCGCCCGTCATATCCTGCCGCACGCGGCTGACGATGATGTTGGGCGACGTGCCCACCAATGTCATCAGGCCGCCCAGAAGCGATGCGAAAGACATGGGCATCAGGTAGACCGATGCGCTGGCGTCATTCTTCTTCGCCATCTGCAATGCCGCGGGCATCAGCATGGCCAGGGCGCCCACATTCTTGATCAGGGCGGATGCGACGCCGACCGACGCGGTCAGCACCAGCAGTTGCGAACTGACGCGGCGGACATGCTGGGAAACGAAGCCCAGCGCCGTCTCTATCGCCCCGGACCGCTGCACCGCCGCGGACAGCACCAGCGCCGATCCCACGATGATGACGATATCGTCGGAAAAGCCCGAAAAGGCGTCCTTGGGTTTTACGATGCCGATTAGCAGCGCCGTCAGCAAGGCGATCACCGCCGTCACATCATAGCGGAAGCGGCCCCAGATGAAGAGGCCCATCATGCCCGCCAGCGTCGCTATGGAAAGCCATTGGGGAAGCGTCATGAAGCGGGGTGACTGGCGATCATGGTCCGGCCCTTAGCGCGGGGGTGGGAAAAGGCAATTCCGGTGGAGGAGCACTCTCGTCAAGGCGCTCCTTACCCGTCTGGTTCCGGGCTGTCGGCCTCTGCGCTAGCGGGACGCATTGGCTCGCCTTGCGGCGGCATCGCGCCCCGCGGCGGGCGGGACGCCGGATCGGGCGCCCTGTCGCTGGTATAGATGATCACCCCGATGAGGAGGATCAGTCCCAGCAGGATCGCGATGACGAACAGGCAGGATTTCCGCTTGGCCCGCAGGTCAGCCACGGCCCTTGTCCCTTCCGCTGGCGGGGAAGGGCACCTGGCTCAGCCTTTCCATCACGCCCCGGAACGGATCATCCTTGGCCAGTGGGAATTTGCGGCGCAGCATCTTCCCGATCGTCGTCAGATCGTGATGCGCAAGATTGCCGATCAATATGGGTTTTCGCGCCATGGCCATGCTCCAGGCAGCACCAACCAGCCGCGAGCCGCGCGGTGCCATGGATTTCGGCTGCGGCACGATTTTTCCTGATCCCGCGGTCATGGGCGATCATTGATCCCGGCCTTGCCGTCCTCTTCGGTCTTCGTGCCCTTCGCGACATGGTCCGCCGCCCAGGCTCCGCGCGCGCCGATCGGCTTTTCCGCGCCCTTGGTGCTGTCGCGCGCCGTCTGATGCTCCAGTTCCGAATTCAGCTCCGCGCCGAACATCAAAATGTAGCTGGTCATATATATCCAGGTCAGCAGGATTACGATCGTCGCCAGCGATCCATAGGTCGCATTGTAATTGCCGAACTGTGAGACATAGACCGCGAAACCCAGTGTCAGCAGCACCCACCCGAATGCGAAGAACAGCGATCCGGGCGTCAGCCATACCCAGCGCGCCTTCCTGCGCGAGGGGCCGTAGCGGAACAGGGTCGCCGCCACCGCCGCCGCCGCGCAGCCCAGCATGAGGTAGGACAGGATTTTGGACAGCGCCGCTATGACCGGCATGGACGGCAACAGCGCCTCGACATAGGCGAAGATGGTGACGGAAAGCAGCGCCGCCACGGCCATGAGCACAGCGCCGCCCGTGATCAGAAGCGCGAGCAGATTGACCGTCAGGAACCCGCGCTTCTCCTCCTCCTCATAGGCGATGTTGAGCGCTGTGATGATCGCCGCCGCGCCGTTGCGGGCGCTGAACAGAGCCAGCGCCAGAGCCAGGAAGACGGCCAGCCCCTTCTTGCTGCCGGAGGTCTGGACCACATACATAAGCTGTTCGCCGATGAACTTCGCAGCGTCGGGCGGCATGACCCGCGTGATCGCGGTCATATTCTCCGTCACTGCCTGAGGATCGGCGAGCAGGCCATAGGTCAGCACGATCGCGCCCAGCAGCGGCAGCAAAGCCAGGAAGGCGTAGAAGGAAACCCCCGCCGCCACCAGGCTGATATTGTCGCGCGACGTTTCCTTCCACGTCCTGACAAGCACGTCCTTCCACGCGCGCGCTGGCATTTTCCATGGGCTTGTGGCGGAACGCCCTTCATCAACCATCTTGTCCCCTTTTTGAAGTTCAGCGGTCCTGGAATGATCCGCATGCAAGGGGGAATGGGCGGCGGTCCGGTCGGGTTCCTTCGTCCCTGCGGACTTTTGCCTATCAGGCGTTAAGCCGGAGCGGGCTGACAGGCGGGCGGGAACGGTCTCGCCCTGAAATCGTTTCGCCCGGTTATGTGGCGAAAGGGATCAGGGAATGCATGGGGATATGTTCTGGCTTTACAGCAAATCATGGTGACGCGCCGGTCTGACCGGCTCCTTGCGGCCACCGCCATCTCCCTGTAGCGCTGGCTGAAGCCAGTCCCATAGTCCCGGCCTGCACTGGCCCTGATCAAGAAAATGGATGCCCCAGCGTGCATGATGACATTGCCGATCCTGTTCTGCGCGCCGATGGCGAACTTGCCCGGCTGATAGCGGCGCTGGACTGGTCGCGAACGGCGATCGGCCCGATCGATCAATGGCCGCGAAACCTGAAGGCGACCGTCGCCCTGATGCTGCGGTCGCCGGTCCCGATGGTCAGCCTGTGGGGAGAGCCCGGCGTCATGATCTACAATGACGCCTATGCCGTATTCGCCGGAAGGCGGCATCCGCAACTGCTTGGGTCCAACGTGCGGGAAGGATGGCCCGAAGTCGCCGACTTCAACGACAATGTGATGAAGGTGGGCCTGGCGGGCGGCACCTTGACCTATGTGGGTCATGAACTGACGCTGCATCGCAACGGCATTCCCGAACAGGTATGGATGGACCTGGATTATTCGCCGGTCGTGGATGATGAGGGCAAGCCGATCGGCGTCATCGCCATCGTCGTGGAAACCACCGCCGTTCACCGCACGCGGCAGGCGCTGGAGGAAAGCGAGCGGCGGCTGCGTTTCCTCGATGGGCTGAACAATGCCACCGCGACGCTGGGCAGCGCCGATGATGTTCTGAGCGTGACGGCGCGGATGACCGCCCAGCATCTGGGCGTTTCCCACTGCGCCTATGCCGACATGGATGAGGATGGCGACGGCTTCACCATCCGCGGCGACTGGCACGCGCCGGGATCGCCCTCCATCGTCGGCCATTACAGCCTGGCCGATTTCGGAACGCTGGCGGTGCAGGAACTGAATGCCGGGCGGCCGCTGATCGTGAACGACAATGCGCGCGAACTGCCGCCAGCGGAAGCGAAGACGTTCCAGGATATCGGGATCGCCGCGACCATCTGCATGCCGCTGATCAAGGATGGGCGGCTGATCGCGCTGATGGCGATCCATGACCGCGCGCCGCACATATGGTCCGACTATGAACTGAGTATCATTCGCGAAGTCACCGAACGGTCCTGGGTGCATGTGGAGCGGGTGCGGTCGCAGGAAACCCTGCGCGCATCGGAAGCGCGGTTGCGTCGCGCGCAGGAGGCGGGCGGCATCGGCATATTCAGCGTCGATATCGATCAGGACCTGATCCACGGAACGCCCGAATTCTGCCGCATCTTCGGATTGGATCAATGCGAAAACCTGCCAGCGGCCGAGGTGCAGAAACTGGTCCTTCCCGAAGATGCCACCCTGATTTCGGACACTGACCGGCGGCGGGAAGGCACGGCTGCGCTGGACGTCGAATACAGGATCAGGCGCGCGGACACGGGGGAAATCCGCACCATCGCCCGGAAGGGCGAATATGAGCATGACGAAAATGGCCGCCCCGTGCGGATGGTGGGCGTCGTTCTGGACATCACAGAGCGCCGGGCAGTGCAGCGGGCACTGGAGGAAAGCGAGGCGCAGTTCCGCACCTTCGCCCAATCCATGCCGAACCAGGTGTGGACCGCGCCACCCGATGGCAAGCTCGATTGGTTCAACGAACGCGTCTTTGCCTATAGCGGCCGCACGGAAGAGGAATTGAGGGGCACGGGCTGGGCGAATATCGTTCATCCCGAAGATGTGGGGCTTGCCCAGGATCGCTGGGCGTCTGCGCTGGCGAGCGGCGAAACCTATGAAGCGGAATTCCGCCTGCGCCGCCATGACGGCGAATATCGCTGGCATCTTTCCCGCGCCATTCCCATCCGCTCTGGCGGTGGCGCGATCATGCGGTGGATCGGCACCAACACCGACATCCACGAACAAAAGCAGGCGGAGGTGGAAAATGCCCGCGATCGCGACCGCATGTGGTCGATGTCGCAGGACCTGCTGCTCGTATGCGATCGGGACGGCGTGATCACGGACGTCAACCCGTCCGCCACGCGCATGCTGGGATGGGAGGCGGCCGAGATGATCGGCCATCCCATCCTTGAATTCATCCACCCCGCCGACCGCGAAAGCTCCCGCGCGGAAATGGAAAGGCTGGGCAGCGGCGCGACCACGATTGCGTTCGAAAACAGGTATCGCACCAAATCGGGCGACTACCGGCTGCTTGACTGGACGGCGGTGCCCGATGGCGACCGCATCCACGGCATCGGCCGCGACATCACGGAAAACCGCTCGATCGCGCGCGATCAGGAACGGATATGGACCTTGTCTCCTGTGCTCAAGCTGGTGGCCCAGCCCAACGGGACGATCGAGAAGATCAACCCGGCCTGGACCGATGCGCTGGGATGGACGCAGGAGCAGACATCCGGTCGCCCCCTGATCGACTTTGTGGCCGAAACCGACAGCATGGCGGCGGGCGCGGCTCTGGAAAGGCTGATGCTGGGCGGCGTGCGCACGGACGAGGAATATGCCTTCCGCACCAGCGAGGGCGGGGTGCGCCAGATCGCCTGGAACTTCGTCGCCGAAGGCGGCGCGCTCTATGGCTTCGGCCGCGACGTGACCGAACAGCGGGGCGCGGAGGAAGCACTGCGCCAGAGCCAGAAGATGGAAGCGGTGGGCCAGCTCACAGGCGGCATCGCCCACGATTTCAACAATCTGCTGCAAGGCGTCACCGGCAATCTCGAACTGCTGCAACACCGGCTGGAACAGGGGCGCCTGGATGGGCTGGAGCGGTTCATCAAGGGCGCGGCGAATTCAGCCAGCCGGGCGTCCGCGCTGACGCACCGGCTGCTCGCCTTTTCCCGCCGCCAGCCGCTCGACCCGCGCGCGGTGCGCACCAATCCGCTGGTCGCGTCGATGGAGGACATGCTGCGCCGCACCTTGGGCGAGAATATCGAGCTGGAACTGGTGCTTGCGGGCGGCCTGTGGCTGACGAAGTGCGACCCCAACCAGTTGGAAAGCGCCATATTGAACCTGGCGATCAACGCCCGCGACGCAATGCCGCAGGGCGGCAAGCTGATCGTGGAAACCTGCAACGCCCATCTCGACAGCGCCTATGCCGCGCGCCAGCGGGAAGTGCGGCCGGGCCAATATGTCTGCATCTGCGTCAGCGATACCGGCGTCGGCATGGATGCGGACACGGCGGCGCGCGCCTTTGAGCCCTTCTTCACCACCAAGCCGCTGGGGCAGGGCACCGGCCTTGGCCTGTCGATGATCTACGGCTTCGCCCGGCAATCGGAAGGCTATGTCAAAATTTATAGCGAGGTAGGGAAGGGGACGACGATCAAGCTCTACCTCCCCCGCCATCGCGGCGAGGCGGCCGATGAGGAAGAAGTGCCGCAACTGAGCGGCGAGCATGTGTCCGAAACCGGCGAAACGGTGCTTGTGGTGGAGGATGAGCCGATCGTACGCGGCCTTATCGTCGAAGTGCTGAGCGAGCTCGGCTATCGCGCGATCGAGGCGGTCGACGGCCCATCCGGCCTGCAAGTGCTTCAATCCCGGCGGCGCATCGACCTTCTGGTCACCGACATCGGCTTGCCCGGCCTTAACGGGCGGCAGGTCGCTGACGGTGGACGCGCGCATCGCCCTGACCTTAAGGTGCTGTTCATGACAGGCTATGCGGAAAATGCTGCGCTGGCGTCCGGCTTCCTTGAACCGGGGATGGAGATGATCACCAAGCCCTTCGCGATGGAAGCGCTGGCCACGCGGATACGGGACATGATCCAGTCCGGCTGAGCCGCTTGAAGAAGCCTCTGCCGGACGGTCCTGAAACCACATGAAAAGTGCCATTCATGTCACTTTACCAGCATCCTCGCGGCAAAGTGACACTGGTGCTTCTCTCCGCATCTCGATGCATAGAGTGTTCAGATGGGAAGGAGGCCCTCATCGCCTCGTCAACCGGGTAAAGTGACATGGGTGATTTTTGTGAAGCGGCGGCTCCAACAGGGATTCACATCGAGTCGCGATGTGCTAGATTCCTGATATGTTCCACCAGCCCGATCTTTTCGAACAGCCTCGCCGCGCCACCCCGGCCCCCGATCTGCCCGCCATGGTTGAACGCATCTCGCTTGTTTCAAAGAGGCCTCGCTATGCTCTGCTGGTCCTCAATCTGATCGCCAAGGCGGCAGGGACGAATGGCAGCCTGGGTCCTTATGTCGCCAGCGACGGAGGGCTGGTGCCGGTCCGCGACTGGCTGTGCCAGGCGCTTGCGCCGCTCGCGAATCGGGACTGCCGCCGTCTCGCCATGGTGGAAACCGTGCGGGCGGAGCTGGCGCTGGGCTCTCCGCTCGATACCGAAGAGGCGGAGCGCCGGGTGGAGGAAGAGGTGCAATCCCGCATCCTGCGTTCCGGCCGCACCAACATCAGCCGCGCGGTTTCGGATCTGGTGCGCGCGGGATTGCTGCGGCGGCATTATCAGGGTTACCGGGTGGATCATCCCAATCGCGGCGCGCAGCGGGAGGCGGTTTACACGATCACGCCCGAGGCCCGGCTCGCGCTCGCCCGAAGCTGTTGAGCTAAGACCGCTCGCGCGATCCGGCCGCATTCCAGGGCGCGCCTTCAAAACGGTCGCGCAGGAAACCGACGAACGCATCGACCACTGGCGGCCGGAAGGCAGCGCGGGGATAGACGGCGTGAACGCCAAGGTCGCCCGGTCCCTCCCAGCCATACAGCAGCCGGACAAGCTGCCCTTCCGCCAGTTGCGGCCCGACGTCCCACAAGGAACGCAGGGCGATCCCGACGCCGGAGAGCGCGAGTTCGCGCACGATCTCGCTGCTGTTGGTGCGGACATGGCTTCGCCCGTCGACCAGCTTGCGTCCCCGTCCGTTGACCAGCCGCCAGGGCAATTGCCCGTCCGCGGCGAGCAGGCGGTGGCGGGCCAGATCCTCGATCCGCTCCGGCGCGCCATGCTCCGCCACATAGGCTGGACTGGCGCATAATATCCGCCGGTTGGCCGCGAGCAGTTGCGCGTCCAGACTGGCGGGAATGTCGCTGGTGATGCGGATCGCAACGTCGATCTGTTCCGCCAGCAGGTCCACATAGGCGTCGGTGAGGTTCAGCTCCAGCTCAATGGCGGGATAGGCCGCCAGAAAGCCGCCGACATGCGGCGCGACATGCAGGCGGCCGAAGGAGGTGGGAGCGGAAACGCGCAGCGGCCCGATTGCGGATCGCAGGCGGTTGGTCACCCGATCTTCAGCCTGCGCTATGGCTTCAAGGATTGCCACGATGTCGCGGTGCAGGATCGCGCCTTCCTCCGTCAGCGCAAGCCTCCGGGTGGTGCGGTGGACCAGCCGGACGCCCAGCCTCGCCTCCAGCCGCGCGATCCGCTTCGACATCATGGCGGGGGAGATCATCAGCATTCGCCCTGCGGCTGAAAGGCTTCCCGCCTCCACCGCTCTGGCGAACAGTTCATAGTCCGGGTCCATCATCCATCTTTTCCTTACAGGAAAATATCTCTCTCCCTTTTGTCCTCTAGTGCGATGATTGCGGCGGGTCTATAGCTTGGCTCAGCGTGACGATGGAGAATGGAATGCACGAGCGGATCGAAAAGGCTGGCTTGCACGTCGCGCCGGAGCTGGCGCGCTTCATCGACGAGCAGGCGCTGCCCGGAACGGGGCTGGAGAGCGGCCGCTTCTGGACCGGCGTCGCGGAGATTTTCGCCCGCTTCGCGCCACGCAACGCGGAATTGCTAAGGAAGCGCGACGATATTCAGGCGCGGATCGATGGCTGGCATCGCGAACGCGCCGGTCAACCGATGGACCCGGACGGCTATCGCGCTTTCCTAACCGAAATCGGCTATCTGGTGCCGGAGCCAGCGCCCTTCACCATCGGTTCGACAAAGGTCGATGATGAACTGGCGCGGCTGGCCGGGCCACAACTGGTCGTTCCCATCCTCAACGCCCGCTTCCTGCTGAATGCCGCCAATGCGCGCTGGGGCAGCCTGTATGACGCGCTCTACGGCACGGATGTGATTGCGGGTGCGGCGGCGGGCAAGGGATATGATCCGGCGCGGGGTGCGCAGGTCATTGCCTGGGCAAAGGCGTTTCTGGACAACGCCGTTCCCCTTTCGAGCGGCAGTTGGACTCAATGGACCGGCGGCGTTCCCGCCCTGCGCGATCCCGCGCAACTTGCAGGCCGGTCAGGCGGCAATATCCTGCTGCGCCACAACGGCCTGCATATCGAACTGGTGATCGACCCCGATCATCCCGTGGGACGCGACGATCCGGCGCATCTGGCCGATGTCATTCTGGAATCTGCTCTGTCCACCATCTGCGATCTGGAGGATTCCGTCGCGGCGGTTGACGCCGCTGACAAGGTTGCGGCCTATGCCAACTGGCTGGGGCTGATGAAGGGCGATCTGGAGGACAGTTTCGAAAAGAATGGCGAGATGATGACCCGCCGCCTGAATAGCGATCGCAGCTATGTCGCGCCCGATGGTGGCAGCTTCACCCTGCCGGGCCGGTCGCTGCTGTTCGTGCGCAATGTCGGCCATTTGATGACGACCCCCGCCATCCTCCTGCCCGGCGGCGAGGAAGCGCCCGAAGGCATATTGGACGGCATCGTCACCAGCCTGATCGGGCTGCATGACCTCAAGCGTACCGGCCGTTACGTCAACAGCCGCGCGGGCAGCATCTATATCGTCAAGCCGAAGATGCACGGGCCGGAAGAGGCGGCGTTCACCAATGATCTGTTCGACGCGGTCGAGGACCTGTTGGGGCTGGAGCGCCATCTGCTGAAGGTCGGGGTGATGGACGAGGAACGGCGGACATCCGCCAACCTTGCCGCCTGCATCCATGCGGTGCGGGACCGGATCGTCTTCATCAACACCGGCTTCCTCGATCGCACGGGCGATGAAATCCACACGTCGATGCAGGCCGGGCCGATGATCCGCAAGGGCGACATGAAGGCCGCAGCGTGGATCAAGGCCTATGAGGACCGCAACGTCCAGATCGGCCTTGCCTGCGGCCTGTCCGGCCGGGCGCAGATCGGCAAGGGCATGTGGGCCGCGCCCGATCGCATGGCCGACATGATGGAACAGAAGATCGGCCATCCGCTGACCGGCGCGAACACCGCCTGGGTGCCGTCGCCCACCGCCGCCACGCTGCACGCGACCCATTATCACAAGGTTGATGTCTTCGCCCGGCAGCAGGAGCGCCGGTCCGAACCCGTCGCCAGCCTGGACGCGCTGCTCACCGTGCCGCTGGCGGACGGGCGCAACTGGTCCGCTGACGAAATCCGCGAGGAACTGGACAATAATGCGCAAGGCATATTGGGCTATGTCGTGCGCTGGATCGATCAGGGCGTGGGCTGTTCCAAGGTGCCCGACATTCACGACATCGGATTGATGGAGGACCGGGCGACGCTGCGCATCTCGTCGCAGCATATCGCCAACTGGCTGCTGCACGGTGTCTGTTCGCCGGAGGATGCCGATGCGGCCCTGCGGCGTATGGCGGCGAAGGTGGATGCGCAAAATGCCGCCGATCCGCTCTATCAGCCGATGAGTGGGAATGAGGACAGGAGCCTGGCCTTCCAGGCGGCGCGGGCATTGATCTTCGAAGGGGTGGCACAGCCCAACGGCTATACCGAGCCGCTGCTGCACCGCTTCCGCGCGCAGGCAAAGCGGGCGGGATCGGCGTTCGCCTCCTGACGGGTTCAGGCCGTCAGCCGCTGGACGATCGCTCTCGCTGCCCGCGTCACATCGTCCCAGGTGACGTCGAACCCGGCCGCGTCGCCAAAATAGGGATCGGTGACATCGGTCCCTTCGCGGCCGGGGACGAGGTCCATCAGCAGGCGCAGTTCAGCCTTGCCCGTCGCGGGTTGCAACCGCCGCAGGTTGGCGAGGTTTTCGCTGTCCAGCGCAAAGATGAAGTCGAAGCGGTGGAAATCCTGCACGGTGACCTGCCTGCCGCTATAGCCGGAAATGTCGAAGCCGTTGCGCAGCGCCACGGCCTGCGCGCGCGGATCGGGCGGGCGGCCGACATGCCAGTCGCCCGTGCCCGCCGAATCCACTTCGATGCTGATCCGGGCGCGCTCTGCTTCTGCCCGCAGCGCGGCTTCGGCCATGGGCGACCGGCAGATATTGCCCAGGCACACGAACAGGACCGACGCGCTCATCCTTCGGCCGCCGCCGTGCTGAGCCCAAGCTGGGGAACGCCGATGGAGCGCCGGCCGCCGAAATCCGTTCGCGCCACGATCACGCCAAGTTTCTCCATATAATCGATCAGCCGCCGCACCCGGCCGGGGGAACTGGTGCCATAGGCCCGCGCCAGCGACGCATCGCCGGGGCAGGGCAGGCCCTCCATCGCCGCACGGGCAATCAGCAGGAAGGGGGCGAGCATGTCTTCGGGCAGCGGTTCCGCCGCGCGCATCGCGTCCTCCCAGCGGCGGTCTGCGGCATCGAACATGCCTGCCTGCGCCATGGCGAAGCGCTTGCGGAAGGCGGGCAGGTCGAGCGGCGGGGTCCGCAGGCCCTTCATGCGGCAGCGGACGCCGAAATCCTGGAACAGGGTGGACAGGCTCGGCTGCGCTTCCCCCAGATCGGCGACGATCTCCTCCAGCACGGCGATGACGACCGGCTCATTCTGCCCGAAGTCCAGTTCGGGCGCGGCTGGCTTGGCCGATGGAGCAGCGGCCAGCGCGCGCATCAATTCCTCGGCGGGCAGCGGCGGCGGTTCCGCGCGGGGCGGAGCGGGGGGCGCAAGCGCCTCTTCCTCGCCCGCCGCGGCGAACAGCAGTTCCTGCAAGTCCTCCGTCGCCGCGACGGGTGGCGGCATCAGCTTGTGGGTTCCCCCGCGCGTGCTGGTCTTCACCGCGCCGATCTTCACCGCGACCGGACGGCGGCAGATGGCGGGGCCCAGCGCTAGGAACCGGCCGCGCTCCAGATCGCGAATCTGCTCCGCCTGCCGCCGCTCCATCCCCAGCAGGTCCGCCGCGCGCGCCATGTCGATGTCCAGGAAGGTGCGCCCCATCAGGAAGTTGGAAGCCTCCGCCGCGACATTCTTGGCCAGCTTCGCCAGCCGCTGCGTCGCGATCACGCCCGCAAGGCCGCGCTTGCGCCCCCGGCACATAAGGTTGGTCATCGCCGCCAGGCTCAGCCGCCGCGCTTCGTCCGACACGTCGCCCGCAGCGACCGGCGCGAACATCTGCGCTTCGTCGACCGCGACCAGCGCGGGATACCAATGATCGCGCGGCGCGTCGAACAGGGTCGAAAGGAAGGTGGCGGCGCATTTCATCTGCGCCTCCAGCTCCAGCGACTCCAGGCTGAGCACGACTGATGCGCGATGTTCGCGGATGCGCATCGCCATCTTGACGATCTCCCGCTCGTTATAGTCGCCCGCATCGATCACCACATGGCCATATTCGTCCGCCAGCGTGACGAAATCGCCTTCCGGGTCGATCACCACCTGCTGGACCAGCGCGGCGCTCTCCTCCAGCAGGCGGCGCAGAAGGTGGGATTTGCCCGACCCCGAATTGCCCTGGACGAGCAGACGGGTGGCGAGCAATTCCTCGACATCGACCAGAACGGCGTTGCCGCTTCCGTCGGTCCCTATGCTGATGCTGGCGGTCACGCCGTTCCTTTGGCCCAGCCGGTGGGATTCGCGCAAGGGCGCTGTCCATTTGAAGACGCTTGACCCCGGCTTTGTTGCAGAGCAGCATCGCCCCATGGCCACTGCTTCCAACGGCGCGCCCGCGATCGCGCAGAACCCGGATATCCGCTATCTCGCCCGGCTGCTGGGTGATGTCATCCGCGCCTATGGCGGGGAAAGCCTCTATCGCCAGACCGAATATATCCGGTCCGCCTCCGTCGATCGGGCGCGCGGGCTGCATGGCGCCGATGTGGTGGACACGGGGCTGGAAGCGCTCAGCCTGGACGACACCTTGTCCTTCGTGCGCGGCTTCATGCTGTTTTCGATGCTCGCCAATCTGGCGGAGGACCGTCAGGGCGTGGCCGCCGAGCCCGGCGCGGACGTCGCCTCCGCGCTGGAGCAGTTGCAAGCGCACGGCATCGGCCGCGAAGCCGTGGCCGACCTGCTCTCCCACGCCCTGATCGTCCCGGTGCTCACCGCCCACCCGACCGAGGTGCGGCGCAAGAGCATGATCGATCACCGCAACCGCATCGCCGAACTCATGCTGCTCAAGGATACGGGGAAGGCCGAAACGCCCGATGGCGAAAATCTGGACGAGGCGATCTTCCGCCAGATCGCGCTGCTGTGGCAGACGCGGCCGCTGCGCCGCGAAAAGCTGTTCGTTCAGGATGAGATCGACAATGTCCTGACCTATTTCCGCGACGTGTTCCTGCCGGTCCTGCCCGCGCTCTACGCGCGATGGGAACGGGTGCTGGGCACGCGCCCGCCCAGCTTCCTGCGCGTGGGCAACTGGATCGGCGGCGACCGCGACGGCAATCCCTTCGTCCAGGCGCCGCAGCTGCGATCGGCGCTGGCGCGCGGATGCGAGGCGGCGCTGGCCCATTATATGGACGACCTGCATGCGCTGGGGGCGGAACTGTCGCTGTCCACCGAGCTTGCCCATGTGCCGCAAAGCGTGATGGACCTTGCCGACCGGAGCGGGGACCTTTCCGCCAGCCGCAGGGACGAGCCCTATCGCCGCGCGATTTCCGGCATCTACGCCCGGCTTGCCGCCACTTACCGCGCCCTGACCGGCAAGGAGCCGCCCCGTCCCTCGCCATTGAGGGGGGAGGCCTATGCAAGCCCCGCTGACCTGCGGCGCGATCTGGTCACCGTCGCGCAGGGGCTGGCGAGCGAGGGCAATGGCGCGCTGGCGAGCGGCGGCGCGCTGGGGCGGCTGATCCGCGCCGTCGAAACCTTCGGCTTCCACCTCGCCACGCTCGACATGCGGCAGAATAGCGACGTACATCAGCGCGTCGTCGCCGAACTGTTGAAGGTTGCCGGGGTGGAGGCGGACTATGCCGCGCTGGACGAACCTGCCCGCATCGCCCTGCTGCGCCGGGAACTGGCGAGCAACCGCCCGCTGGGTTCCCGTTTCGAGGAATATTCGGAAGAAACCGCGTCCGAACTCGCGATCGTCCAGGCGGCGGCGGAATCGCACCGCATCTACGGCCCGCAATGCATCACCCACTATATCATCTCCAAGGCGGAAAGCGTGTCCGACCTGCTGGAGGTGAACATCCTGCTCAAGGAAGCCGGTCTGTGGCGCGCGGCCCGCGACGGCGGCGCTCCGCGCGCCGCGATCATGGCCGTGCCGCTGTTCGAAACGATCGCCGATCTTGAAGCCGCGCCCGCGATCATGTCCGCCTATTTCGCGCTGCCGGAAATTGCGGGCGTGGTGAAGCAGCGCGGCCATCAGGAAGTGATGATCGGCTATTCCGACAGCAACAAGGACGGCGGCTACATCACCTCGACCTGGGGCCTGTATCAGGCGAGCAAGGCGCTTGCCCCCGTATTCGCGCAGACGGGCGCGGCGATGCAGCTGTTCCACGGGCGCGGCGGAGCGGTGGGGCGCGGCGGCGGCTCCTCCTTCGCGGCAATCCAGGCGCAGCCCAAGGGCACGGTGCAGGGGCGCATCCGCATCACCGAACAGGGGGAAGTGATCGCCGCCAAGTTTGGCACGCGCGATGTCGCCATGACCAACCTGGAGGCGATGACCAGCGCCACCCTGCTCGCCACGCTGGAGCCAGAAGGCATTTCCGACCGCGACGCCGCGCGCTTTGCCGATGGCATGGACAAATTGTCGCAGACCGCTTTCGCCGCCTATCGCGACCTGGTGTACGGCACGGAAGGCTTCCGCGAATTCTTCCGCGAGCTGACGCCGATTCAGGAAATATCGGGCCTCAAGATCGGATCGCGCCCGGCCAGCCGCACCAAGAGCACGCGGATCGAGGATCTGCGCGCCATCCCCTGGGTGTTCAGCTGGTCGCAGGCGCGGGTGATGTTGCCCGGCTGGTATGGCGTGGGCCATGCGCTGGCGGCGTTCGAGGACAAGGCGCTGCTGGCCGACATGGCGCAAAGCTGGTCCTTCCTGCGGTCGGCGCTCGCCAATCTGGAGATGGTGCTGGCGAAATCGGACCTCGGCATCGCGGCCCATTACCTGCCGCTGGTCAAGGATCAGGAGAGGGGGCGGGCGATCTTCGACCGCATCCGCGAGGGGTGGAGCCTCACCCATGACGGCCTGCTGGAGGCGACCGGCCAGTCGCGCCTGCTGGACAAGAGCCCGAAGCTGGACGCGTCCATCCGCCTGCGCCTGCCCTATATCGAGCCGCTGAACCTGCTCCAGATCGAATTGCTCAAGCGCCACCGGAGCGGGGAGCAGGATGCGCGCATCAAGGAAGGAATAGAATTGTCCATCAACGCCATCGCCACCGCGCTGCGCAACAGCGGCTAGGACAGGCACGGCAGGCGGGAAGCCCGGAGCGGCGCAGTCCTGATGCCGCCCCGAACCCGCGCCCTTCATGGCCGGGCGCGGGAGCCGGGACAAGCCCCATCTGCCTCGCCCCGCCATTCATTCACAACCAATTCAACCGGCCTGCGTTATCGTGCAAGGAAGATGGAGATAAGGAGAAAGGCGATGACGTGGACCGGACACAGGTTTCTGGCTGCGATAGGCCTTGCCGGCGCGCTCGCCTTGGGCGGTTGCGCCTATGATGATGGCTATTATGGCGGTGTGAGCGTCGGCAGCGGCTATTATGGCGGCGGCTATTATGACGATTATTGGGGTCCGGGCTATTATTCGCCGGGCTCCTATGGCGGCTGGTACAACGGCTATTATTATCCGGGTTCAGGCTATTATGTCTATGACCGGGGCGGCCGCCGCCACCGCTGGAACGATGGTCAGCGCCGCTATTGGGAAAATTACCGGCAGGCCCGCCGCGAAGATGGCGGTCGGCGCTGGCGCGATGGCCAGCAACGTCAATGGCAGGGCAGCCGCGACGCCAATCGCGAAGGCTGGCGCGGACGGCGGGAAGGCAATGCCACCGCGACGCCGCCCAGCAGGCCTCCGGTGGTGCGCAACGAATCCCGTTCGGATCGCAGCGTGCGCGACTGGTGGCCCGGCGCGCAACGCAGCGGAGAGCGCACCAGCCGCGATGGCCAGCGGGGCTGGCGTAACTGATGCGGGCACGGACCAGCGCCGCCGCCATTATCGCATGCCTCTCGCTCGCCGCTTGTGACGGGCGGGAGGAAAGCGCCATCGACAACCTCGCCAATGGCGCGAACGCCGCGCAGGTGGAAAACGCCTTCCGCGCGGAGGCGCGATCGGTGATGGAGCCGCTCGCGCCGCCTGCTCCCGGCACGCCCGGCGGACTTCCCGCCGACAGCAAGCCCGTTGAGGAGGAAGAGACGGTCGATCCCAAGGGACCTCAGGGCGCGGCGAAGGTCGTGCAGGGCTATTACGGCCTGCTGGAGGAACGCCGCTTCGATGATGCGCAGGACCTTTGGAACGATGAAAGCGCGATCGGGGCGGAGGATGATGAACGGTTCGCCCGGCGCTTCCGCGGATTCAGCGAAATCCACGCCAATGTCGGCGCGCCGGGGGCAGTGGAAGGCGCGGCGGGATCGCTCTATGTCGTGGTGCCGGTGCAGGTCTATGGCCGCATCGCCGCCAATGGAAAGCCCTGGTATGCGCTGCGTCAGGTGACGCTGCGCCGCGCCAATGACGTGCCCGGTTCAAGCGAGGCGGATCGCCGCTGGCACATCGAATCGATCGGCCCCTATGTCGCGCCTGAAGAGGGCGAGGCTGATAATGCTGCCGGGAATGTTTCGGAAAAGCCGTAATCAATCTTGGTCATGCTGAACTCGTTTCAGCATCCATCGTGCCATTAAGCTCGGATCATGCCGAAGGCGGATGAATGCTGAAAAAGTTCAGCATGACGAATGAAGAAGCGGGGGCCGACCCTTGGAGTCAGACCCCGGCCCCATCAGGAAACTGTCGCTTTCACGATCTTGCCCGGCGTGCGCGGCGGCTCGCCCTTGGGCAGGGCGTCGACATGCTCCATGCCGGACGTCACTTCACCCCAGACGGTATATTGGCCGTCGAGGAAGGTCGCATCGTCGAAGCAAATGAAGAACTGGCTGTTCGCGCTGTTCGGGTTGGACGCGCGCGCCATCGAGCAGACGCCGCGCACATGCGGTTCGCGGCTGAATTCGGCCTTCAGGTCCGGCAGTTGCGAGCCGCCCATGCCGGTGCCGGTCGGGTCGCCGCCCTGCGCCATGAAGCCGGGGATGACGCGGTGGAAGACCACGCCGTCGTAAAAGCCTTCCTTGGCAAGCTGGGCGATGCGTTCGACATGGCCGGGGGCCAGATCGGGGCGCAGCTTGATCACGACGTCGCCGCCGCTGTCGAGGGTGAGGGTAAGCGTTTCGTCGGCCATGGAAGTCCTCTCTTGCCGGGCGTGGAGATGTTCGTCCCTATAAAGCGTTAGGTCAGGGATGGAAGCGCCTCATCAACCCTTGAGGCATTGCATTTATCCCGTTCATCGGCAAAAGCAGCGAAATGTTACAGGAACCGGACAGTAGGGGACGCGATGAGCGAGCGAGCCGATACGGCCGAACCCCGGCCGGACGAAGAATTTGACGGCAATTCCGTCGATCAGGCCGAATCCCGCCATGATGAGGATGACCGGCTAAAGCCCGATTTCGTCTCCGCCGTGCTGGACGCGGTGGAAGATGGCGACCGGGAACGCGCGCGGGATCTCGTGTCGCCGCTGCACCCGGCCGACATTGCCGACCTTCTGGAATTGACCCCTTCCGAACGGCGCGGGGAAGTGGCGGCGGCGCTGGGCGACCTGGTAGGGGCGGAGGTTCTTTCCGAACTTAATGACTATGTCCGCGACGACCTGCTCGACTCGCTCGCGCCCGAGCAGGTGGCGGAGTTCGCCGCCGAACTCGATACCGACGACGCCGTCGCCATCATCGAGGATATGGAGGAGGCCGATCAGCAGGCCGTCCTCGATGCGCTGGACCCCGAAGACCGCGCCGCGATCGAAAGCGCGCTCGCTTATCCTGAGGAATCCGCCGGCCGCCTGATGCAGCGCGACCTGGTCGCGGTGCCTGAGCATATGACCGTAGGGCAGGTCATCGACTATCTGCGCGACAATCAGGACCTGACCAAGGATTTCTGGGAAATCTTCGTGGTCGATGAAGCGCACAAGCCGATTGGGACGTGCCAGTTGAGCTGGCTGCTGACCTGCCCGCGCCCCATCGCCATGGCCGACCTCATGAAGCGCGAACAGACGCTGATCCCGGTCGACATGGACCAGGAGGAAGTGGCGCTGCGCTTCCAGAAATATGCGCTGATCTCCGCCGCCGTGGTGGACGGCAATGGGCGGCTGGTCGGCATGATCACGGTCGACGACATCGTCCACATCATTTCCGAGGAAGCGGGCGAGGACATCCTGCGCCTGTCGGGCGCGGGCGAGGGCGATATCAACCAGCCGATCCTGATGACGGTGCGCACGCGCCTTGTCTGGCTGATCGTCAATCTGGGCACGGCGATGATCGCCGCGTCCGTCGTCGGCCTGTTCGAAAGCACGATCGAACGTCTGGCGCTGCTGGCGGCGCTGATGGGCATTGTGTCGGGAATGGGGGGCAATGCGGGCACGCAGACGCTGGCGGTGATGGTGCGCGCCATCGCCACCAATCAGGTGACGAGTTCGAACACGCTGCGCATGATCGCGCGTGAATTCCGCATCGCCGCCACCAACGGCACGGTGCTGGGAACGTTGATCGGCATCGGTTCCTACCTGATCTACGGCCAGTTGGGACTGTCCCTCGTCTTCGCCGCGGCGATCCTCATCAACAATATGGTCGCGGGGCTGGCGGGCGTGCTGATCCCCATAACGCTGGACCGCAACAATATCGACCCGGCTGTCTCATCAGCCGTGTTCGTCACAATGATGACCGATTCCCTGGGCTTCCTCACCTTCCTTGGGCTGGCGACCATCTTCCTGACGTGACGCATTGATCCGGCCGCCATCGCCGCCCATCTATCCCGCCGATGCCATTGCACCTCGCCAAGATCGCCTTCCAGAGCGAAAGCCCTGCGTCGCTGCGCGCATGGCTGGAAAGTCATGAAACCGAAGCGCGCCTGACCACCCGCTATCTGCCCAAGCGAGTGAGCGAGATGGAGGGCGGCTCGCTGTTCTGGATTCACGGCCACCGGCTGGTCGGCCGCAGCCCGCTGATCGGATTTCAGGAAACAGGGCAGGGCCGCTTCTGGATCAGGCTGCAACCCCGGCTGATCGCCGTGCGCGGCACGCCCAAGCGCGCGCATCAGGGCTGGCGCTATCTGGAAGAACAGGATGTGCCGCCTGACCTGGGCGAAGGGGAGGCGGACGACCTCGACGCCATGCCCCGCGCCATGCTGGGCGAACTGACGCGGCTGGGATTGGTTTGAGGAATATCCCCGCACCGCCGCCCCAGACTTCCGTTCACCCTGAGCCTGCCGAAGGCGCCACCGAACGCAGTGAGGTGTCTCTGCGTCCGGCGCGGCGGGGACCGTGGCAGTGCGCCAGAAATCCTAAGCCGCTTTCCCCCGCAGCGCCTTCTGCCGCCGCCTCTGGACGGATGAGCCTATCCCCAGTGACTCGCGATATTTGGCCACCGTTCGCCGCGCTATGTCCATGCCCTTGGCGCGCAGCATGTCGACCAGCGTATCGTCGGACAGGATCGCTTCGGGCGCTTCGGCCGCGATCAGCGCCTTGATGTGGCTCTTGACCGCCTCGGCCGACACAGCGCCTTCGCCGCCCGCCGCCGCCACGCCGCTGGTGAAGAAATATTTCAGTTCATAGACCCCGCGCGGACAGGACAGATATTTGTTCGACGTCACGCGGCTGACCGTCGATTCATGCATGCCGATCGCATCCGCCACGGTCCTGAGCGTCAGGGGCTTGAGGTGCGCGACGCCCTTGTTGAAGAAATCCTCCTGACAGCGGACGATTTCGCTGGCGACCTTGATGATCGTCTTCTGCCTCTGGTCCAGCGCCTTGACCAGCCAGTTGGCGCTGGCGAAGCAATCGGCCAGCCAGGCCTTGGATGCTCGGTTCTGCGGACCGGACGCCAGTTCCACATAATAGCTGCGGTTGACCAGCAGGCGCGGCAGGGTGGCGCTATTGATCTCGATCGACCAGCCGCCGCGCGCGGGATTGACGAACAGGTCGGGCGTGACCGGCGGCGCGCGATCGGCCGAATAGCGCAGGCCCGGCTTGGGATCATAGCCGCGCAATTCGCGGATCATGTCCGCCATATCTTCTTCATCCACGCCGCAGATCCTGCGCAACTGCGGCAGCGCGCCCTTCGCCAGCAGGTCCAGATTGTCGAGCAGCTTCGCCATGCACGGGTCGTATCGATCCGCTTCCTTCGCCTGCAACGCCAGGCATTCGGCCAGCGACCGCGCGCCCACGCCCGAAGGATCGAAACCGTGGATGACCGCAAGCACCGCCTCCACCTGCGCGAGCGGCACGCCCAGCGCATGGGCGGTTTCCAGCAGGTTCGCCTCCAGATAACCGGCCTCGCTGATCTGGCCGATCAACTGCGTGGCGATCAGCAGGTCCGTGCCTGACAGGGCGGCCCGCGCCTGATCCATCAGATGTTCCTGCAAGCCCTGTTCGGGGTTGGCGAAGCTGTCGAAGTCGATCGCTTCCCCGCCGCCGCCAGGCAGCGGGTCCATGCCGCCCGATCCAACGGCCGCCACCCGGTCAGCCGGGCCATCGTCGATGAAGATGTCCGCGCCATGATCGACATCCAGGGGCGCGTCCGCTTCGCCCCGGCCTTGCCCGATCAGCTGATCCACCCCGCCGGTTTCGGCTGGAAGCACCGGCGGCCCGGCCTGCGCGTCGATCCCGCTGGCGTCAGGCGCGGGATCGACCGGCGCGCCCGTTTCCAGCAACGGATTCTTCTCAAGCTCCCCCGCCACAAAGGCGTCCAGTTCCAGATTGCTGAGCGCCAGCAGCTTGATCGCCTGCTGAAGCTGCGGCGTCATCACCAGCGACTGGCTCTGCCGTATGTCGAGGCGCGGCCCAAGCGCCATCAGCCTCTCCCCTCACCACCGGCAGGAAGGAAGGATCGGCCCGTCATGTCAGAGCGAGAAATTCTCGCCCAGATAGAGCCTGCGGACGTCGGGGTCGGCGACCAGTTCGGTCGGACTGCCCGCAAACAGCACCTGGCCGCCATAGATGATGCAGGCGCGGTCCACGATGTCCAGCGTCTCGCGCACATTATGGTCGGTGATCAGCACGCCGATCCCGCGTGTCTTGAGCTGCTTCACAAGGTCGCGAATGTCGGCGATGGACAGCGGATCGATGCCCGCGAAAGGCTCGTCCAGCAGCACGATGGACGGGTCCGCCGCCAGCGCCCGCGCGATTTCGCACCGCCGCCGCTCGCCGCCCGATAGCGCCATGGCCGATGAGTCGCGCAGCTTCGTCAGGCCGAATTCGTCCAGCAGTTGCGCCAGCCGCGCCTCGCGCGCCGCCTTGTCCGGCTCCGCCAGTTCCAGCACCGCGCTGATATTCTGGGCGACCGTAAGGCCGCGGAAGATGGAGGTTTCCTGCGGCAGATAGCCCAGGCCCAATATCGCGCGGCGATACATGGGCAGGCCAGTGACATCCTGCCCGTCCAGGATGATGCGGCCATGGTCGGGGCGCACCAGCCCCATCACCGAATAGAAGCATGTCGTCTTGCCCGCGCCGTTGGGTCCCAGCAGGCCGACCACCTCGCCCTTGCCCACCGTCAGCGACACATCGGCCAGCACGACGCGCTTGTCATAGCTTTTCGCAATCGAGATCACGGACAGCCCTTCGCCCACCTCCTTGGGAGAAAGGCGCGATGCCGGGGCTGTTCTGTCCTGGATCGTCACATTGTCCATCGCTCATCCTTGCCGCCACATGGCTCAGCGCGATAAAATAGGAACGCCGCCATGCAATTGGCAAGCTTTGTGCATGGGATCGCCGCCGGGGCAAGGGGGAAAATGCGCTGTACCCCACTTCCGGCGCGTCACGCCGCACCGGCGTACGCGGAGATCAGATCGGCATCGCCGTCGCATATTCGGGTATCGACAGGGCGAAATGAGGCGCTCGTGACGGAAAGCAGGCATGAAAAAAGTGGACCTCCTGGGCGGAGATCCACTTTCATTTGCCTGTTCCAGCGGAACTAAGCCAGACCGGGCTTACTCCTCGCCATTATCCTTGACGCCCACGGTGGGAACCTCGACGGTTTCCTGCTTGGTGCCGACGACGACCTCCTTGGAATCGACATCCACCTTGGGCAGGGCGCCGCCATCGACGCTGACCTCCGGCATGTCGCCGCCCTTGACATCGGCCTTCCAGAAGCCGGTGGCGAACAGGATGCCGACAATTGCCAGAATGACGACCAGGACGATCGCAAGAGTGCGGCCCGTCCGGTTCTTGTGAACGACCACGCGGTCGCCAGTATAAGGGTCTCGATGCACTTCAGCCATCACAATCCTCCTCCAGAGATGGTGCAAACGGATGTATGGAAGCTGTGGTTCCCGGAAGATTGTTACGGAAGGCAAAAGGAAAGGACAGTAACCCGCCCTATAGCGTTGTTCTCGACTGAAAATCCGCCATCATTTTTCATGCCGGAGACGCGCATCCAATTGCGGCTTCGCGCATTTCTTCATGCGGCCTCCCAACCGGCCGCCAGGAGGAAGCTCATGGGTCAGGAAAAAGACGACCGGCACGAAGCTGTAAAGGCGCGCGCCTATAGAATTTGGGAGGAGGAGGGATGCCCGCCGGGCCGGGACGAAGACCATTGGTTGCGCGCGGAACAGGCGATAGCGGAAGAAACCGCTCCCGCTGATTCAAGCGCGGCCGGAGCGGTGCCGGAGGGAGGAAGTGCAGCTTCCCCCCAGAAGGCGGCGCCCCGGCGCAAGGCAGGACCTGCCAGCCAATAGCCTTTTCCTGACGATGCCAAGCTGAACGAAAAGGGCTGCGCTTGAACCGGCTTCCTGACCGCCTGGACGGCGGATCTTCCTATCCCCTGGGCGCGACCTTTGACGGCCTGGGGGTAAATTTCGCCGTCTTTTCAGCGCATGCGGAAAAGATCGAACTTTGCCTGTTCGACCCCGGCGGACGGCGGGAAATCGCGCGTTTCGTGCTGCCGGAATGCACGGACGAGGTGTGGCACGGCTATCTGCCCGATGCGTGGCCGGGGCTGCTCTACGGCTATCGCGCCTATGGCCCCTATGAGCCGGAACGCGGGCACCGTTTCAATCCCAACAAGCTGCTGCTGGACCCCTATGCGCGCAAATTGGCGGGCACGCTGAAATGGACCGACGCGCTGCACGGCTATCCTGTGCGCGGAAGGCGGGCCGATCTTGGCTTCGACAAGCGGGACAGCGCACCCGCCATGCCCAAGGCGGTTGTCACCCATGACATATTCGACTGGTCGCGCGATGTGCGCCCCAACACGCCCTGGTCGGAAACGGTCATCTACGAAGCCCATGCGAAGGGGCTGACGAAGCTGATGGAGCATGTTCCGCCGGAAGAACGCGGTACATTCGCCGGGCTTGCCCACCCCAGGGTGATCGATCATCTGAAGCGGCTGGGCGTCACCGCGCTGGAACTCATGCCGATCCATGCTTTCGTGCAGGACCGCTTCTTGCAGGAAAAGGGGCTGCGCAACTATTGGGGCTATAACAGCCTGAACTTCTTCACGCCCGAACCCGGCTATTTTGCGTCCGACATGCAGGATGAACTGCGCGTCGCGGTCCGCCGCCTGCATGCGGCGGGGATCGAAGTCATATTGGACGTGGTCTATAATCATAGCTGCGAAGGAAGCGAGCTTGGCCCGACGCTTTGCTGGCGCGGGCTGGACAATGCCACCTATTACCGGCTGCTACCTGACAATCCACGCCACTGCCTGAACGACACTGGCACGGGGAACAGCTTCAACCTGGGCCATGCGCGGGTGATCCAGATGGTGGCGGACTCGCTGCGTTACTGGACGACATCCTTCGGCATAGACGGTTTCCGTTTCGACCTGGGGCTGACGCTGGGGCGGACCGATCATGGCTTCGATCCGGGTGCGGGCTTTTTCGACGTGCTGCGGCAGGACCCTGTGCTGGGCCGCGTCAAGCTGATCGCGGAGCCATGGGACGTGGGCATGGGCGGCTATCAGCTTGGCAACTTCCCGCCGGGCTTTGCCGAATGGAACGACCGCTATCGCGATACGGTGCGCAGATATTGGCGCGGCGATCCGGGGCAGCGGCCCGACCTTGCCGCGCGCCTTTCCGGGTCCGGCGACCTGTTCGACCGGCGGGCGCGCCGCCCCTGGGCCAGCGTCAATTTCCTCACCAGCCATGACGGCTATACGCTGGCCGATCTTGTGTCCTACGAACAGAGGCATAATGATGCCAATGGCGAAGACAATCGCGACGGCCATGACAATAATCTGTCGCGGAACTGGGGCGTGGAAGGACCAACGGATGACGAAGGCGTCAACCAGCTACGCGCGAATGTGCAAAGGGCGATGCTGCTGACGCTGTTCGCCTCACTTGGCACGCCGATGCTGGTGGCTGGCGACGAATTCGGGCGCACGCAGGGCGGCAACAACAATGCCTATTGCCAGGATAATGAAATCAGCTGGATCGACTGGTCGCTGCTGGACACCGCCGAAGGCAGCGCGCTCATGAACTTCGTGTCGCGCCTGATCGCCCTGCGCAAGGATCACGCGGTGCTGCGCGCGCCTGCGTTCCTCTATGGGCAGGATTCTCCGGGCGCGGGGATCAACGATATCGAATGGTGGGATGAACGGCGCGGGCCATTATCGCCTGACGACTGGCAGAATCCCGAAGGGCGGGCGCTGGCCATGCGCCGCGCCATCCGCCGTGAAGACGGCGCGGTGGAAGCGATCGACCTGCTGCTGAATGCGGGCGATGCGCCTGTCGATTTCGAATTGCCGGAGCAATTTGTCGAACGGTCGCTGTTGATCGACAGCGCCCGGCCCGATGCCGGAGACGAGCCGGTCGAAGGGCATTATCAGCTCGCCGCGCACAGCGCTGCCCTGATCCTGACGGTGGCGGAGTTTCCGCAATGACCGGCCGCCTGTGGGGGCCGCAGCCCCTGCCGTCGGGGGAAACGCTGTTCCGGCTATGGGCGCCCGCCCGGTCGGCCGTCGATCTTGAACTGGCGGACAAGACCCTGCCGATGGAGCGCGGCGATGCAGGCTGGTTCCAGGCGAAAGCGCCTGCGCCGCCCGGATCGCTCTACCGCTTCCGGCTGGATGACGGACTTGCGGTGCCTGATCCCGCATCCCGCCAGCAGCAGGGCGGCGTCCATGGCTGGAGCATCGTGCCGCCCGCCGATTATCCCTGGCAAGCCGGTGATTGGCGGGGCCTTCCCTGGACCAGCGCCGTGATCCAGGAAGTGCATGTGGGGCTCGCCGGAGGTTTTCGCGCGCTGGCGGACGATCTGCCCCGCCTTGCGGAGCTGGGCATCACCGCGATCGAACTGATGCCTGTCGGCGCCTTCAGCGGTGATCGCAACTGGGGCTATGATGGGGTGCTGCCCTTCGCCCCGGCCGAAAGCTACGGATCGCCGGAAGATTTGAAGGCGCTGGTGGATGCGGCGCACGGGCTGGGCATGATGGTGTTGCTGGACGTGGTCTATAATCATTTCGGCCCCGACGGCAATTATATCGCCGCCTATGCGCCGGGCTTCTTCCACGCGGACGCGCAGACCCCCTGGGGCGGAGCCGTGGCCGTCGACCGGCCGGAAGTCGCCGCCTATTTCCTTGAAAATGCGCTGATGTGGCTCAACGACTACCACCTGGACGGGCTGCGGTTCGATGCCGTCCACGCGATCGGCAATGCCGGTTTCCTCGACTGGCTGGCGCGGTCGATCCGGGCAGGCGTGAAGGGTGATCGGGAAATCCACCTGATCCTGGAAAATGAAGAAAATGATGCGGCGCGGCTAGGCCCCACCCTGTATGACGCGCAGTGGAATGACGATTTCCACAATGTCGTCCATGTGCTGCTGACCGGCGAGACCAGCGCTTATTACAGCGACTTCGCCGACGATCCGACGCAGCGCCTTGCCCGATGCCTGGAGCAGGGCTTCATCTATCAGGGCGAGCCGTCCGCCAACCATAATGGCAAACCGCGCGGCAGCCGCAGCGGTCATCTTCCCCCATGGCGCTTCGTGTCCTTCCTGCAAAATCACGACCAGATCGGCAATCGCGCGTTGGGCGAGCGGCTGACCTTGCTCACCGATCACGCATGGCTGCGGTCAGCCACCGCGCTGCTGCTGCTCTGCCCGCAAACGCCGCTGCTGTTCATGGGTGACGAATATGGCGCGCGCACGCCTTTCCTCTTCTTCACCGATTTTCACGATGCGCTTGCCGACGCGGTGCGGGAAGGGCGGCGGCGGGAGTTCGCGAAGTTCGCCGCGTTCAGCGACGCGCAGGCCCGCGAACGCATTCCCGATCCAAACGCGCATGCGACCTTCGCCGCCTCCCGCCCGGAAAGGCCGGAGGATGCTGCGGAGTGGGAAGCGCTCTATCGCCATCTGCTCCAGTTGCGCGCCCGGCTGCTCGCGCCGCGTCTGTCGTCGGCCTACTCGCTGGGCGCGGACGTGCTGGGGGAGGGGGCGGTGCGCGCCCGCTGGTGCCTCTCGGACAAGACGATGCTGACGCTGGCCATTAACCTAGGAAAGCAGGCCGTCACCGTACCGCCCGGACAGGGAAGGTTGATCCATCTGGAAGGCGTGACCGGCGAGCCGGGCAGCTTCGCCGCATGGTGCCTGGAGCCGTGAGAGCGCTGCACCAGCTGGCGGAGGCCGCAGGCGTGGCGCGCTGCTGGCAGGATGCGGAAGGGCGCGCGCAGACGGTCGCGGACGACGCCCTGCAAGCGATATTGGAAGCGCTGGGCCACCGGACGGACACGGAGCGCGCCATCGCCGAAAGCCTCGCCCTGATACAGGCGGAGGCGCTGGAGGTTCCCGCCTTCCTGTCGGCAGAGGCAGGCGCAGCGATCGCCCTGCCGCCGTCCCTTGCCGCAGCCGTGCGTGCGGAGGCGGTGGGAGAGGATGGCCCGGCCATCCCCCTGACGGTGGATAACGGTGCGCTGTCGCCCTTGCGGCAGGCTGGCTATTACCGGCTGAACATAGAAGGGGAACGGCTCACCCTGGCGGTCGCGCCGCCGCGATGCGTTACCCTGGCGGCGAACGGGCGGCTATGGGGCGCTGCCGTGCAGATTCCCGCGCTGCGTGGCGAAACACCCACATCTTACGGCGATTTCGGCGATGTCGCGCAGGCGGCACGCACCTTGGCAGGCGCCGGAGCGGACGCGCTGGCGATCAGCCCGGTCCATGCGCTCTATCCCGGCGACGGATCGCGCTTCAGCCCCTATTCGCCCTCCAGCCGCCGCTTCCTGAACGGCGCGCTGGCCAGTCCCGTATTGCTGGGCCTGCCCGGTCCTCCCTTCGGCGAGGACGGACCGCTGATCGATTGGGAACGCGCGATCCCGGAGCGGCTGGCCTATCTTCGGACCTTGTTCGACGGCCTGACGCCGGAACTCCGCGCGCGCGTCCGCCACTGGGCGGATGAGCAAGGGACGGCTCTCACCACCCATGCCTTGTTCGACAGCCTGTACCTGCATTTCGGCCGCGCATGGCCCACTGTCTATGACCATCCAGACAGTGACGCCACCCGCGCCTTTGCCCGGACATATGCGAAGGAGTTGGATTTCCACATCTTCGTTCAATGGCTGGCTGACCAAAGCCTGGACGCAGCGCAGCGCGAAGCGAAGGCGGCGGGCATGGCTGTCGGGCTGATCGCCGACCTTGCCGTGGGGGTCGATCCGGCCGGGAGCGACGCATGGGCCATGCCCGGCCTGCTGCTATCCGGCCTGTCGATCGGCGCGCCGCCCGATCCGCTGGGGCCGGACGGCCAGAATTGGGGCCTGACCAGCTTTTCGCCCGCAGGCCTCAAGCGCAGCGCCTTCCAGCCCTTCATCGAAACCCTGCGCACCGCCCTGCGCCATGCCGGAGCGTTGCGCATCGATCATGGCTTCGGGCTAAAGCGCCTGTGGGTCGTACCGCAGGGCGGTAGCGCGGCGGACGGGGCTTATGTCTCTTTCCCCTTCGACGATCTGCTGCGCGTGATCGCGATCGAATCCCACCGCGCGAGCGCGGCCATCATTGCGGAGGATTTGGGCACCATGCCGCCGGGCTTCCGCGACGCCATGTCCGCGCGCGGCATCTACGGCATGCGCGTGCTGTGGTTCGAGCGGGACGAGACGGGCGCTTTCCGCTCCGCCGCGCAGGTGCCGGAAGACAGCGTTGCGATGACCGGCACGCACGACACGCCCACCGTGGCGGGCTGGTGGACTGGCCGTGACATCGAATGGAACCGGGCGCTAGGGCGAAGCGGCGCGGATGAGGCGCGTCGCGACGAAGAACGGGAAGCGCTGTGGAGAGCCGTAGGGGATGGCAATTCGCCGCCTGCTCCAAACGATCCCGCCCCTGTTGTGGACGCCGCGCTGGCGCATGTCGCATCCTCGCCCGCATCGCTGGCGATCGTTCCGCTGGAAGATCTCGCCGCGCTGGAGGAGCAGCCGAACCTGCCGGGCACGGTGGACGAGCATCCCAACTGGCGGCGGCGGATGCCCGCTCCGGTGGACCAGATGTTGGACGACCCAGCGATCACGCATCGCACGGCGCTGATCGACAGGAAGCGTAGCCAATGATCCCCCGCGCGACATACCGGCTGCAATTCCACGCCGGTTTCACCTTCGCCGATGCGCGCGCGAACATTCCCTATCTGGCGGCGCTCGGCGTCAGCCATATCTATGCGTCGCCCATCACACGTGCTCGCACGGGGTCTACCCACGGCTATGATGTCGTCGATCCCACGATGATCAACCCTGAGCTGGGCGGCGATCAGGGGTTTCGGGATCTGGTCGAGGCCCTGCGCCGTCATCAGATGGGCATCATCATCGACATCGTGCCCAACCATATGGGCGTGGCGGGCGGTGAGAACGCATATTGGAACGACGTGCTGCGGCTGGGCCAGGACAGCCGCTATGCGCCCTTCTTCGACATCGACTGGCCGGGGCCATTGGTCCTGCCCATCCTGGGCGCGACACTGGGGGAGGTTATCGCGGCGGGCGATCTGCGCCTGATCAGCGAAGGCGGCGAACTGTTCCTGCAACTTTACGGGGAACAGCGCCTTCCCGTGCGGCCGGGATCGGGCGAGCCGTTCGGCTGGACGGCCGCTTCCTTCCCTGCCGATCCCGATGCAGCCAGCCTGCGCGCCTTCGCCGATGCGCAGCATTACCGGCTGGTGCACTGGCGGACGGCCAATGACAGTTTGAACTGGCGGCGCTTCTTTTCGATCAACGATCTTGCCGCCGTCAGGGTGGAGGACCCTCAGGTCTTCGCCGCGACCCACAGTCTTTATTTCGACCTGTTCGGGCAGGGATTGATCGATGGCGTCCGGGTCGACCATGTCGACGGCCTCGCTGATCCCGCAAGCTATTGCCGCGCCTTGCGCTCCGGGCTGGACGCTGCGGGCGGCGGACGCAGGCCCTATGTCGTCGTGGAAAAGATCCTTGGCGCTCACGAGCATCTGGCCAGCGATTGGAACGTGGACGGCACCAGCGGCTATGACGCGATGCGCGATCTCACCGGCCTGCTCCACAGCGCCACGGGAATGGGCACGCTGGAATCCTTGTGGCGGGAGGTGGAGCCGAAGGCGCTCTCCTTCGATGAAGAGGTTTTGCGATCACGCCAGCAGATGCTTGCATGGCAGTTTGAAGGGCAACTTTCCGCCTGCGTGGATGCGGGCATGAAGGCCTTGGCGCAGGCCGTAGCGGAAGACCCGCCGCTGGAAGCGATCACCCCCGCCATGCTGCGGCGCGCGATGGAGCGGCTGCTATGGGTATTCCCGGTTTACCGGACCTACGCAGCGGCCGGTGGCGGCGCTGCGACGGACAGGCCGGTGCTGGAACAGGTCTGGCGCGATGTTCGGCCCCATTTGCCTCCGGGTGAGGCATGGGTGGCGCGGCTCGTCCTTGATTGGCTCGCCGGGAAAGGAGCGGGCGATCCTCCCCTTGCTGCGGACGCCGCGCGCCGCTTCCAGCAATTGAGCGCTCCCGTCGCGGCCAAGGGGGTGGAGGACACCGCCTTCTATCGCCACGGCGTGCTGCTGTCGGCCAATGATGTGGGCTTCGCGCCTGATCAGCCCGCGATCGACCCCGCCACCTTCCATCAGCGGGTTCTCGACCGCCACGCGGCATTTCCCCACGCCATGCTGGCCAGCGCCACCCATGACCATAAGCGCGGTGAAGATGCCCGCGCGCGGCTGGCGGTTCTGAGCGAAATTCCCCATCTGTGGGCGGAGCGCTGGCGCGAATGGGATCGGCTGGCGCAGGCGCGGGATGCGGGCGTCCGGGCGGCGGACCGCTATCAGATCATGCAGGGCCTGATCGGCGCATGGCCCGATGCGGGCATGCCAGCGGACCTTGAGGATCTGGCGGGACGGATGGAACAGTGGATCGTCAAGATGCTCCGCGAAGCCAAGCTGCGGTCATCCTGGGAAGAACCTGACCTCGCCTATGAACAAAGCTGCGTGTCGCTGCTGCGGGGCCTGCTGTTCGATGGCCGGGCGTTCCGGGACGCGGTGAGCGGCTTCGTGCGACTGATCGATCCGGCAACGCAAGCCAATATGCTGGTTCAGACCTGCCTCAAGCTGACCATTCCGGGCGTCCCTGACATCTATCAGGGCACGGAATTGCCGGATTTCAGCCTTGTCGATCCCGATAACCGGCGGCCGGTGGACTATCAGGCGCGGCAGGATCTATTGGCGGGCGGCGGCGCGCACGATGCCAAGCTGCGCCTGATCGCCCGGCTGCTCGGTCTGCGCCGGGACAGGCCGGAACTGTTCGCAGACGGCGATTATGTTCCCGTGGACGTGAAAGGCGATCGCGCGGACCATGTGCTCGCCTTCACCCGGTCTCATGAGGGAACGCGCTTGCTCTGCGTCGTGCAACTGCGCGCCGCCCCGGCGCTGCTTGGCGGGCAATCGCTTACCCCGCCGCGTGACTGGTGGGGCGACAGTGCGTTGGCCATGCCGTCGCCCATGCTGGTTGCCGATATGCTGGACGGCAATCCTTTTTACGTCGACTTGGAAGGCTGACGGGAAGGCCGGTCGGCATGGTCCTCCTTGCGGATATAGGACAGCCACCGCAGGAACATGCCCGCGATCGACGTCGCCATGCCCATGATCAGGCATAGCGCCAGCAGGGGATCGGTTTCCGCGGTTTTCAGCGACACAAAGCCCAGCAATATGACGCTGCATGTCGAAATGGCGTATCCGGCGGTCTTTATCGATGCGTTGCTGATCATTTCGCCTTGTAAAATGTTTCCGAATGTTGCCGGTTCCGTTTCGCAAGCAGATATAAGGACGACGCCTATGATGGATCGCATTTTCACGCTTATCGCGACGCGGATCGCTTCCGCGGCGGGACAGCCGCTGACCTTTGCGCTGGCGCTTGGCACGATCATCGTCTGGGGCGTCACGGGGCCACTGTTCGCCTATTCGGACACATGGCAGCTCATCATAAACACCGGCACGACCATCGTCACTTTCCTGATGGTGTTCCTGATCCAGAACAGCCAGAATCGCGACGCCGCCGCCATGCAGGCGAAGCTGGACGAGATCATCCGCGCGCTCGATACCGCTCGCGAGCAGTTCATCGGCATAGAACATCGATCCGTAGCCGAAGTGGAAGCGATCCGCGCCGCCATAGAAAAGGAAGTGGAAGGGCATCAGGGAAAGGCCGCCACCGCCGACGACAGCGTGGAACATATCCTGCGCCGCTTTTGAATCGTACAGGACTGGACTGGGCTCCCGCCTCCGCAGGAGCCGCAGCACCTTGTTCAGCCCATGCGCGGGGTCGTTCCCTCAGGCGGCGGGAAAAGCTGACCCTCCGCCACATTCGATCCCGTCACCTGAGGCTGCGCCCCGGAACCTGCCGGTGCGCTGCCTTGCGACTGCCCGCCTTGTTGCAGACGATCATCCGCCTTGTTGACAAGCTCGTCCTTCTTTTCCCGCAGCGTGCCGGTCAGATTATCCTTCTGCTCATTTGCCATCGCGCGGGCCTTCTCGCCCAGTTGCCCCAGCTTTTCCTGCTCGGTCCGGCTGAGCGGCAGGGCCGACCCCACAGCCGCGCCGATCGCCGCCGCGATCAGCCCGCCGACCAGAGGATTGCTGTCATACAGGTCCTGCGCTCGCGAATAGGTCTGCGCAGCCTTTTGCGAAGTAGCGTGCATCGCATCGCCCGACCGCTCCGACAAGGCATGCCGTTTCTCCCGGAACTTGTCGGTCAGATCGTCAAGCCGCTGGCGGAAGCTGCCTTCATCCTCGTCATGGCGGCGCTCCACCATCAGATAGTTGGCGCGCGCGGCGTCGCGGCGCCGCTGATAGGCAAGCACATCCTCGCCATCGCGCATCTCGACCGAGGACATATAGTCCACATAATCGCGATGATGCGGATCGTCATGGCCGTTCGCCTGCCCCTTGCCTGACCGGAAGGACGGCATGGACGGTATCCTAGAATCCTTGTCGCTGATCAGCCAGAGCGTACCTGCGGCGATCAGCCCCAGCGCAATCGGATTGCGGCGCGCCCCGTCCAGCAGCATGCGCGCATCGACATTGCTCTCGTCCGCCTTGTCGAGCAGCGCGTTGAACAGGTTGCGGGGAGTCAGTTGATCGCCGATCCTGTCAATCGTGCGGCTCATATCCTCCTGCGTGCGGCGGATGTCCCGCTCGATGGCGTCGGGGTCCCGTTCGAATGTGCCGGTCATAGTTTATGCTCCGATGTGAGATCCCCGCGCAGCGCGGCGGGCGTGCGTTCAAGGCTGTGCTGGCTCCGTTCGGGCGCAAGTTCGCTCGCCCGCAATTTGGCCGCCGCGCCCTTGTAGAGGATGTAGGCGGCCACCAGCGTCACAAGGCCGACGATCAGCGTCGCAAGCCCCAGATGATCGATGGCGTCCGCCAGCAGATAGGCAAGGCCCATGAGCAGCACGCCCAGGCCCGCTATGCCGACCACCGCAGCGCCCGCCATGGCGCCCACGGCCGCCTTCACGCTGGTGGCGGACTCCCGCACTTCCGCCTTGAACAGCGCCAGTTGCTGCTCGGCCAGGTGCGATCCCTGATTGGCGAGGTCGCGCATCAGGGAAACGATATTATCGTCCCTCCCGCTGCCGGTTCCTCCCGGCGAACCAATGGGCGGGGAGGAAGGGCGCATGTCCTGCTCGTTCATGGCGCGCCCCCGATGCCCGCCGTCTGGGGGTCGCCATAGGCGGGGGCCGGGGGCGATCCGCCCGGCTGCGCACCCGGTTGCACGCTCCCGCTGCCCGTCTCAGGCCCGGCCCGCAGCACCCGGCTGGCGGCGAAGCCCGCTGCGGCGCAGGCGGCCAGGAAAGTGCCCGGATTGTTGCGCGCGATGCTGCGGACATCGTCCATTAACTGGCGCGAATCCTTCTGCTCCAGCGTATTGGCCAGTTGCCGGATCTGCTGCGCGCCCTGTTCGAACAGGGAATTGAGCCAGCCGGGCGTCTGACCGCCCGACAATTCCCGTGCGGCACTGTCCAGCGCCGATGAAACCGATCGCGCCTGCTCCACGACAGGGCTCTTGCGCGCATCCACTTCGCTATGGACGCGCTCGGCCGCCGTGGTTGAAAGTTTCTGGGCGTCGTCGCGCAGTTCCTCGCGCAAATCACCCGATGTTTCCGGCTGCATAAGCTGTCCTCCCTGTGTCAACGGTCATCGCTGAACAGCAGGGAGGACGCAGGGTTCCGGCCAATCAGCCGTTAATCGGCGAGCCGTCTAACATAGATGCGCGAATGGAGTCTCTGCGCGCACACTCGAATATTGGGCGCAGGAAAGATGACGCCGCAGTTACCCAGCGCGCAGCGTCCCTTTCTTCTCAGGCCGCGATCCTGTCGAGCTGGCTGATCAGCCGCAGGAATTCCACCTCATCCTCATCATGCGGCGTGCCGTCTTCATGGAAGATGTCGTGGAACCAGCGTTCCCTCAGCCCTTCCAGATTGGGGTTCTCCCACTTGTCCCATGGCAGGTGCGTCTGCGTCTTGCCCTTGACCAGTCCCCAGCAGAAGGTGCCGACATCATGCTCCTTCGCCACCGGCAGGATCGACTGGAAGGTGCTTCCCGCCGGGCGCGCCATATATTCGGTGCACAGCAAAGGCCGCCCCATGGCTTTCAGCCATTTGACGCGCTGGGCGAAATCTTCGGCAATGCCATAATTGTGGAAGGAAATGATGTCCGAATTGCCCGTCTGCGCCCGCTGGATGGGGCTTAGCAGGTCGGGGGCCGACCAGTCGCCAAGCCAGATACCGCTGGTCAGCGGCTGCACCGGGTTCATCTCCCGCGCCCATCCGAACGCGGCAACCAGCAATGGCACCACCAGATCGGCCTTCGCCTTGAGCGCGACGGGATCGCACAGCGCGACCTCCGGGCCATTGTCCGGCTCGTTCCAGATGTCCCACGCAATCACGCGCGGGTCCTGTCCAAAGCGGCTGACGACGCCGCGGACATATTCCTCCAGTCGGCTATGCTCGCCGATATTCTCAAGCGCGCGAATGCCGGGAGACTGCACCCAGCCGCTATTGTGGACGCCTTCGCGCGGCTGCGGCTGCGGCCCAAGCGAAGGTTCGGGATGCCAGCAGGAATCGAACAGCACCAGCATGGTGCGAATGCCATGACCATCCGCGACGGACAGGAAGGCATCGACCCGGCTGAGGAAATCCTCGCTCCCCTCAAGCCACAGAAGATCATGGAGATAGACGCGCACGGAGTTCATTCCGACCGACGCCGCCAGCGCCAGTTCCCGGTCTATCGTGGCAAGGTCGAATGTGCTGCCCTGCCACATTTCCAACTGATTGATTGCATTTGACGGGGTGAAATTGCACCCCACCAGCCAAGGCTGCGCCTTGAACCAAGCATGCGCCGCTTCCGGCGTCCAACGTTCGCCCATAACTATCCCGCTCACGACCCCATTCCCCTTTGTCCCACCCCCGTGGCGGGCCATTAGGGATCAGGAAATTATAGGGCAAGATACTTAACCGGATCTGAGTAATCAGATTTCTTCATCAATTGGCGGCTTGTTTTAAATCGTTACGTCAACGGTTTTATTGTGCCTCTTCTATTACCGGCCTACGCCCTCGCTCGACTGCGCTTGCGAAGGGGTGCGCCCCAGCATTTCTCCCGCGCTTTGTTCTTGTTCGCGCGCGTCGATCCGCCCGCTGTGGGACGGCGGCACGACCGGCACGACTAGGCAGACGCTCTGCGCGGGCAGCACGTCGCGCCAGTCCGCGATCAATTGCTTATAGGCCTTGCCCACCGGCCTGATCTTGCGGTCCAGATCGTAAAGGCCGACAGGGCTGACACGGCCATTCTGTTCGCGCAGCGCCGTGTCCCAATCCATCTGGTCGGTCAGCGAATACCAGGTGAAGCCTACCGTCGGAATGCCGACATTGCGTAGGCGCAAAACATTGGCCCATTCCTTCCACAGCCAGTTCACCGCCTCGTCGCCGCGCGGCCCTTCCGACAGGTTGGTTTCCGTATGCATGACCGGCAGGCCGTAGCGGCCATAATATTGGCGCGTAATCTCGCTATAACCGAAGACTTCCCCGGCGGCCCATGTGCGGCCGTCCTGATGCACGCGATGTTCGTTGGTGCAATAATAGTCATTGCCCAATATGCAATGCTGCTTCAGCCGGTTGCCCAGGAAGAAATGATATTCCTCCCGCGTCATGCCGTTATCCATCAGATATTCGTACATCTCGCTGTCGACCCGGCGGCCATAATTGAGGTCGAGGCTCAGGAACCGGCGCGAATTCATGATTTCGGCAGGGCCGATGGCGGCGGGACTGTCGGCGTGGAAATATTCCGAAGATTCGCTCTGGATGAAAATGGCGTCCGGTCTGCGCTCCAGCACCGCGCGCATCGCCAGCACATTGGCCTTGACGATATGCTTGAGCGCGGTGACGAAAGCCCGGTCGCTGGTCATCTGCTCGTTCCACCAGCCGTAAAGGGCGGAAAATACCGCGCAGATGAACATCTCGTTGATCGGCGTATAAAGCTGAACCCAATGATAGCGTTCGGCAAAGGCGGCCGCATAGCCAGCGAAATGTTCAGGGAAGTCGGGGTTCTGGAAATTGCCGATCCAGTCGGGAACGCCGAAGTGGCAAAGGTCGACGATCGGCGTGATGTCGCGGCGGCGCAGATCGTTCAACGTCAGGTCGGAAAATTCCCAGTCATATTTTCCGGGGCCCAGCAAGGTCCGGTGCAATGGCGGGCCGAAACGCAGATAGCGGATGCCCAGATCTTCGACCAGATCGAAATCTTCGCGCCATCTTTCATAATGACCGCACGCCTCCATCTGGTCGACACGAGTCCGCCCGCCGTTGATGGTGGGGATGCTGTTTTCGATCCCCGTGCAGAACATGAAATTGGCCATAGCGATGCTTCACCCGCAAGCGTGCTGCCCCGGCGCAACGACTTGTAAGCCAACGCGCCGCTTTCCCGCTGGTTGCCCCGTGATGCGATCAGGCGGCCTGCAAGGCGATCTGCGGCGCAAGATGATCGGCGAAATGATCGATGGCGCAGGACAGGGGCGGAAGGTGCGCGCCTCTGTCGCTGGCCAGCGCGGCATTGGCTGGCCGCGCCGCCTTCCAGCCAAAGCCCGCATGCGGAACGCCCTGGATCAGCGCGGGATCATGGCCGCACCGCTGCGCCACGCGCCGGGCGAACTCCGCCCAGGACAGCGCTTCGCCGTTGCTCAGGTGCCAGATGCCGGTTTCGCCGTCGATCAACAGGTCCAGCGCGGTCGATGTCAGGTGCGGGACATAGGTGGGCGTGATCACCAGATCGTCGGCGGCGGCAAAGGGCCTGCCGCTGCGCAGCGTCTGGATCACCGCATGGGCGAAGTTGAACTGGTCGTGCGGCGAGAAGAAGGCGGCGGTGCGGATGATCAGGTGCGCCCCGTCCAGCGCGGCGATGCCTTCCTCCATCCGCGCCTTGCTGATCCCGTAATTGTTGCACGGGCGGATGGCGTCGCCTTCGACATAGGGCGCGCCCTTGTCCCCGCCGAACACCAGGTCGCTGGAGAAGGACAGGGTGGGGATGCGCCGTTCGCCACAGGCCCTAGCGAGCGCGATCGCTCCGGCCGCGTTGGCGGTCAGGCAGGGGCCTTCCTCATCCTCCGCATCATCGACGCGCACCCATCCGGCCGCGTTCGCGACGGCCCAGGGCTGAATGCGGTCCAGCGCCGCCTCTATGCTGCGGCCGTCGGACAGGTCCAGGTCGGCCCGGTGCGTCAGCACATAGGGGATGTTCCGCAGGCGGCAGGCGCCAGCGATCGCCTGACCCAGCGTGCCGGTCGCGCCGCAGATCAGCAGGGGCTTGATGGCGCGAACCTCGCGGCCAAGCCCAATATGCTGCGCCATCGGCGCTGGCCGCGCGACCGGCGGATGCACCATGCGTTCGGGCCGCTGCCACCATCCTGCGCCGGCCGCCGCCAGCGGCCGCTCCGCCATGCCGCGCAGGGACCGGAGCAGGGGGATCATGGCCGTTGGCCGGGGCCGTCCGCTGCTGACGTCCCAGACGCCCGGTTCATAATGGCCGGGCCGGGTGAGCAGCGTGTTCCATCCCACGCTCCCCAGCAGCGACCAGATCGTCACCGCCTCCACGGACATGCCTTCGCCGTTCAGCCGCGTGGCGACGTCCCAGGCCTGGGCGACCCAGCGCAACTGTTCCTCGCGGGTGCAGCCATTATGCACTTCCGTCACGGCGACGGGCAGGCGATAACGCTCCCACGCCTCCCGCACCGCGCCTTCCAGCCCCTGCGGCGGCGGTTCCAGCACGCGCACGGCCTCGACATCGGCGTACAACTGTACCTCGCTGCCGCCATGGACATGATGCGGATAGCGCTGCAAGCGATGGTCGAGGAACCGGTCGCTGGTCAGATAATGATTGATGCCGATCACGTCTGGCGGGCAGGGGTCGTCCGCTATGGCGCTCAGCCTGTCTCCCAGCCCGCAAGCGGCCATGCGATCCCACAGGGGATGATCGCGCGTCACCATGCCGCAAAGCAGGTCCCAGCCCGCCCAGCGCCGTATATTGTCGAACCGCGCCTGCTCGCGCAGCGACGCGGTGGCGTAGGTGCGGCCAAGGTCGTCGGTCTGGATCAGCCGGGCCGCCGGATTGACGCGCCTGATCTCCCGCATCGCCAGCCGCGTCCCGTCGATCTGGTTGAGCAGCGCCAGCCAGAACAGCCTTTCCGACCGCGCATGCGGATACCAATGGGCATAGAGCGCCGAAAAGCGCGCCGTGGTCAGCGGCTCGTTGACCGGCGTCCAGTCGCTGATCCAGGGATAGCGTTCGGCGGTGCGGCGCGCATGCTCCGCCAGCCCGGAAGCAAAATCGTCATCGACCAGGCTGGTATAGCGCGGACCGCTGCCATGATGGACAAGCCCGGCGATCACGCGCAGGTCCAGCTGCCTCAGCCGGGCGAGCCGTTCGTCGGTCCAGCTCCAGTCGCACCGGTCCGGGCTGTCCGGGCTGATCCGCTCCCATAGCAGCGGATAGCGGATAGCTTGAAGCCCGATCGCGGCGAAATGGCCGATATCCTCCACCCGGTGCTGGTGTCCGGTCGCATGGATCTGATCGCCAAAGCGTTCTCCCACCCGGTTGACCGTGCATTCCAGCCCGCCCCAAAGCTCCGGCTGCTTCGACATAGGGTCCTCCGCGTCTGCTGATGCCGCCTGCGGCAGCGCAGCGGACAATTATTTCGCATCCGAACGGATATTCAACCCGGGTCGTTCCCATTTCCGGCAACGAAGCAATCTAGATCAGCCGCTATTTCAGGAACGTTATACCCCCGCGCCGGGTTTAGACGCCGTTCACACAGCAGAAAGGTTTGCTCATGGTCCGGCCCCATTCAACGTCATGGCATGGAACTGGACAAGGTTCGACGCACACCCTGATCTGCTTTAGCCATCTTCGCTGGAATTTCGTTTTCCAGCGCCCCCAGCATCTGATGAGCCGCTTCGCCGCGCAGGGCCGCGTCCTGTTCTGGGAAGAACCGATCCATGTTGAGGGATTGGAAGCCCCCGGCCTGCATGTCGAAAATTGCGCGCAGAGCGGCGTGACGGTGATCACGCCCCGCATCCGCGCCGATGCGCCGCGCGAACAGGAAGGCGAGACACTCAAGCAGCTGCTCGACCTGTATCTCGCCGGGGAAACGGGGCCGGTCGTCCGCTGGTATTATACCCCGATGATGCTGCCCTTTTCCGAGCATGTCATGGCCGACTGCATCGTCTATGACTGCATGGATGAGCTTGCCAATTTCAAGGGCGCGCCGCCCGAACTGCTGCCTCTGGAGCAACGGCTGCTGTCGCAGGCGGACCTCGTCTTCACCGGTGGATACAGTCTGTACGAGGCGAAGAAGGGGAAGCATGCCAATGTCTACCCTTTCCCCTCCAGCGTCGATGCCGCGCATTTCGCCACCGCCCGGCCGGTGAGGCCGCGGCATGAGGACGGCCTGCCGCGCCTGGGCTTCTATGGCGTGGTGGACGAACGGATGGATGTGGAACTGCTCTCCATCCTGGCCGATGCCCGGCCGGACTGGCAGGTGGAAATCATCGGCCCCGTGGTGAAGATCAGCCCGGATGACCTGCCGCAGCGGCCCAATCTGCACTTTCTGGGCGGCAGGGCCTATGAGGAGCTTCCCGCCTGCATCGCTGGATGGGACGTGGCGCTGATGCCCTTCGCCATCAATGACGCGACCCGCTTCATCAGCCCTACCAAGACGCCGGAATATCTGGCTGCGGGCAAGCCGGTCGTCTCGACGCCGATCACTGATGTGGTGCGCCATTATGGCGAGATCGAAGCGGTTCGCATCGCCGAGCGCGGGGACGCGTTCATCGCCGCTTGCGATAAGGCGCTTGCCCTTGCGCGGTCCGGCGGCGGCCATTGGCTGCAACAGGCGGACAAGGTGCTGGCGGGCATGTCATGGGACAAGAGCTTCCAGCAGATGTCCACGCTGATCAAGGAAGCCATTTCCAAGGGAATGCACGCACATCCCATTGTGTCGCCGACCTGCTGGAAAAGCAGTCAGCCGGATCATTATGATGTAATGGTCGTGGGCGCGGGCTTTGCAGGCGCAGTCATGGCGGAACGGCTGGCGGCGGATGGCGGCAAGCGAGTGCTGGTGGTCGATCGTCGTCCACACGTCGCCGGCAATGCCTTCGACGAATATGACGAAGCGGGCGTGCTGATCCACCGCTACGGTCCGCATATCTTCCACACCAATTCGGAAGAGATATTCGATTATCTGTCTCGCTTCACCAAATGGCGGCCCTATGAGCATCGGGTTCTGGCGTCGGTGGATGGCATGCTGGTGCCGATGCCGATCAACCGCACCACGCTGAACCTTCTCTACGGCTTGGACATGAAGACGGAGGAAGAGGTTGCCGCCTTCCTGGCGGCGAAGGCGGAGCCGGTTTCGGTGGTGCGCACATCGGAGGATGTAGTCATCTCCGCCATCGGGCGTGAGCTATATGAGAAATTCTTCCAGGGCTATACCCGCAAACAATGGGGCCTCGACCCTTCGGAGTTGGACAAGGCGGTCACTTCCCGCGTGCCTACCCGAACCAATGTGGACGATCGCTATTTCACCGACACGTTCCAGGCGATGCCACTGGAAGGCTATACCCGCATGTTCGAGCGCATGCTGGACCATCCCAATATCGATGTCCTGCTGGGCGTCGATTATTGCGAGGCGCGGGACGCCTATCCGCATGATCATCTGGTGTTCACCGGACCGATCGACGAATATTTCGGCTTCCGCTTCGGCAAGCTGCCCTACCGCTCACTGCATTTCCAGCATGAGCGGCTGGATATGGAGCGGTTTCAGGATGTCGCGGTGGTGAACTATCCATCGCCCGATGTCCCCTATACGCGAATTACTGAATATAAGCATCTGACTGGCCAGCAAGCGCCGAAAACCAGCATCACCTACGAATATCCCGCGGCTGAGGGCGACCCCTATTATCCCATCCCTCGGGCTGAAAATCAGGCGCTGTTCAAACGCTATGAAGCGCTGGCGATGGTGCAGGCGGACGTGACATTCGTGGGTCGGCTGGCCACATACCGCTATTACAATATGGACCAGGTCGTAGGACAAGCGCTCGCCACCTACCGGCGCATGTCGAAGCGCCGCATGGTGCAGCAGACGCTTGCGGAGAAGACCAGCATAGCGCGCCCATCGACCAGCGCGCCCTGACACAGGCACGAGGATGGAGTGAACGAAAGGACGCCGACCGCGCCGGACCGGGATCAGGAGGGGGATCGTGCCGCCCTCCTGATCATCGACATGGTGAACTGCTTTGATTTCGCCGGGGCCGAGGCCGTTCGGCCGCGCGCTTTGGAGGCGGCGAAGGCGATCGCCCGCTTTCGGAAGCAGATGGAGCAGCGTGGCTGGCCTGTCATCTATGTCAACGACAATTTCGGCGAGTGGCATTCGGAACGGTCGAAGCTGGTCGAACGGGCGCTGGAACATGACAATCCGGTCACCGCCTTTCTGAGGCCGGACGATGACGACTTTTTCATCATCAAGCCGCAATTTTCAGGTTTCTATTCCACTAACCTCCCTGTTTTGCTGCCCAAGCTGGGCGTCACCAAGCTGGTCCTGACCGGGATCGCCACCGATATCTGCGTGCTGTTCACGGCGGCGGACGCGCATATGCGGGATTACAAGCTATGGGTGCCCGCGAATGCGGTCGCGGCAGAGACGGACGAGCGGGGGCGCTGGGCGCTGGAGATCATGGCCAATAGCATGGGCGCTGAAACGGCGAAGACGGATGACCTGTCTCTGGACGACTGGATCGCGCATATAGATCGCGATCGCTAAGATCGTCAGCAGGCTTCGGCGAGCGCGACTGGAGCCTTGGCAGGCCAAGCGTCATCCTCCAGCACTGGCAGGCGTTGGAAGGTGTCGTCATCAATCCGCAGGGTCAGCTTGTCGCATTCAAAGCCAATGTCGTTGCGGGCTACGGCGCGCAACGTTTCCTGTATGCCGCCAATGCCGCCTGAGGCCACGACCACATAGCTGACATTGCCGCTCTCACATTCGACCAGTGCTTCGACCGCCTTGCCCACGGCTTCGCCTGATTGGCCATGTACCGGCATGCCAGCGACGCCGGTGGCGGTGAAGAGGGTGGATGCGGATGAGCGGCGGCTTGCTTCCTGCGCGGCTTTTCCACCATCCTCATAAGCGCGTTGCCGCCCCAGCCAGCGCCAGATGCCGACGGCGTTCACCAGCGTGAGGAACAGGTTGGTCGCGAGCAGATTGGTCTGTCCGGTCGAAAAGCCCACGGTGGACCATGCGATCGAGCCCACCGTGAAGACCACGAACCCCCAGCCAGTGATGCGAGCGCCCAGATTGGCGGCGGTCATCATCGCGGCGATCATTGTCGCAACCGGCGCGACCCACCCTGCTATATCTTCCATCCTGCGCACAACTCATGAGGCTGGCGAAGGCTGCATAAGCAAGGTAGGCGGAGGAAGTCAGCCGAACTGTTTTATGACCGAGGCGGTGGAGCTTTCCGTACCTGCTTCGGCGACCAGCGCATAGGCGGCACGGGCTATTACCTCCGACTGGCTGAGCGCGGCGGGAAGCACGCTGCCCGCCGCCTGGCTGGCGGGTCCCGCATCCATTGTCTGTGCGGCGGCGCTACGCGTGAAGAAACCCGCATTGGTGAGCAGGCCGTCCAGAGATTGGCTAGCCTTGACGGCTTGCCCGATTTCAGTCGGGGCGTGTGGAGTATAGACTAAAGCTGGCTGCGGCGTTGCCGTTATCACAGGTGACGCGTCGTTAGCGGCCAGTGCAGGCGACGGCGCAGGAGATGTGGTTTCCGGCGGTGTCGTAGCCGTACTGCCGCTGGTACTGGTGGAGTCCACTGGCGGTGTGGGATTGCGACTGTTCCAGTTAGCCCAGGCATTGCTGCTGGAATTGATGCTGACCAAGAAAACCTCCATTTCCCCAAGGGATGCTCTACCCCGCCATCCTTTTCCAATCGTGCAACAACGTCGGTAGCGCGCCGTTAAGCACGACTTTCACGAACATCTTCGATGCGCCTTTCCTCGCGGAACGCGACATGCGAGCATTTCGTTGGGAAGACGTTGGATGGGAGAATGACGGATGACAGCGGCGGAGCGCTTCATGGCGATCGAAAATCAGGGATTGGTGCGGCTGGCCTGCGCCACTCCACTCGCAAGCGTCGCCGATGTACCCGCCAACGCCCAGGCGATATTGGGGCAAGCGCGTGCAGCGGCTGCCGCAGGCGCTGACATCATCCTTTTTCCTGAACTGTGCCTCTCATCCTATGCGATCGATGACCTCCACTTGCAGGATGCGCTGCTGGAACGGGTCGAGGCGGAGGCCGGCCGCCTGATTGAGGCGAGCAAGGGCCTGCCCGTCATGCTGGTGGGCGCGCCTGTCCGCAGGGCGGGGCGGCTCTATAATGCCGCTCTCGTGATCGCGGACGGCAGGCTGCTGGGCGTCGTACCAAAAAGCTATCTTCCCAATTATCGCGAATATTATGAAAAGCGCTGGTTCGCGCCGGGCGCCGGATTGACGGGAATGGACATCAGCCTGGCCGGGCATCGGGCGCCTTTCGGGGCGGACCTGATCTTTGCCGCAGACAATCGCGCCGACTTCATATTTCATGTCGAGATTTGCGAGGATTATTGGGGACCCGTGCCGCCCTCCACCCTGGGCGCGCTCGCCGGAGCGCTGATCCTGTGCAATCTTTCGGCATCGAACATCACCGTGGGCAAGGCGCGCGACCGTGACCTGCTGTCGGCGGCGCAGTCCGTCCGCTGCGCGGCCGCCTACGCTTATTCGGCGGCGGGACCGGGCGAAAGCACGACTGACATGGCCTGGGACGGCCAGGCAATGGTGCATGAAATGGGCGTGGTGCTGGCGCAGTCGACCCGTTTCGGCGAGGACCCTGAACTGACCTATGCCGACATAGATGTGCAAAGACTGCGGCTGGAGCGGATGCGCAACGGCACCTTCAACGACACGGCGGCAGCGATGGGGCATCCCGAACAGCGGTTCCGCCGCGTCGGTTTTCCCTACACGCCGCAGGGCGACCGGGAGAAGCTGTACCAGCCCGTCAAGCGTTTTCCCTTCGTTCCGGCGGACCCGCTGTTGCTGGACGCCGACTGTTATGAAGCATTCAATATCCAGGTCGAGGGACTGATCACGCGTTTTCGCGCAACGGCGGGCGAGCATTTCGTTATCGGCGTGTCGGGCGGCCTTGATTCCACCCATGCGCTGATTGTCGCGGCGAAGGCATGCGATCGGTTGGGACTGCCCCGATCGGCGATCCTTGGCTACACCATGCCGGGCTTCGCGACGGGCGAGCATACAAAGTCCAACGCATGGGCGCTCATGAATGCGCTGGGCGTCAAGGGCGAGGAGATAGACATCCGCCCTGCGGCGCGGCAGATGCTGGCCGATATGGATCATCCCTATGCGCGGGGCGAGCCGGTCTATGACGTGACGTTCGAAAATGTTCAGGCGGGGCTGCGCACCGATTATCTGTTCCGTCTCGCCAACCGGCATGGCGGCTTCGTGGTGGGGACGGGCGATCTTTCCGAACTGGCACTCGGCTGGTGTACCTATGGCGTGGGCGACCAGATGAGCCATTATGCCGTGAACAGCGGCGTGCCCAAGACGCTGATCCAATATCTGATCCGCTGGTGTATTGCGACGGATCAGTTCGATCCGCAGACCGACGCCATATTGCAGGCGATATTGGACACGGAAATCTCGCCCGAACTGGTGCCCGCCGATGCATCGGGTGCGATGCAGAGCACGGAAAGCCGCGTCGGTCCCTATGCGCTCAATGATTTTTTTCTTCACCATATCACCCGCGCGGGACTGCCGCCGTCGAAGGTCGCCTTTCTGGCATGGCATGCGTGGCGCGACCCGGATGCAGGCGCATGGCCGCCCGGCTATCCTGACAGCGCGAAGGTAGGATATGACCTGCCGACAATCCGGCGTTGGCTGGATAATTTCCTCTACCGCTTCTTCACGATCAGCCAGTTCAAGCGATCGGCGCTTCCCAACGGCCCCAAGGTATCGTCCGGCGGAGCCCTGTCGCCACGCGGCGACTGGCGCGCGCCATCCGACAGCAAGGCGACGGTCTGGCTGGATGAGCTGGACGAAGCGCTGGGAGACATTGGCAGGAGAGCGGAAGGCTAACCGGCCTGATGAGGCAGTTCTGCGTTGCGGCCGGACGCGCTTTCCCGTCATTTTGCCGTTGACGGCCGGGGAGCGGGAACGGGCGGCTGACGCGACCGTTGGACTGAAAGGACGCAGCACAGGAGGCTCTTATGGACCCCAGGCGCATCAGCCTTGGCCTTGGCGTTTTTTCGATCGCGCTGGGCATTGCGGAGATTGCGGCAACACGCCGCATCGCTCGTGCCCTTGGCAATGATCATCGGACTGGACGCGCCACTTTGCGCGCATTCGGCGCGCGTGAGATGTTGGCTGGAGCAGGGCTGGTGGCAGCGCCTGCGCACTCTACGCTGATGTGGGGCCGGGTTGCGGGCGATGCGCTGGATCTTGCGGCGCTTGGACTGGCTGCGGGCCGTGCGCCACGACGGGGCGCGGTGTGGGGTGCGATCGCATTCGTCACGGGCGTGGCGGTGATCGATGCTCTGGTTGCGCGCTCGCTCGATCGTCAGACCGGCCGAGCCTATCCATGGCGCGGCGACGGCGCATCCTCTGCCAATGGCCATATGGCGCAGCAGCACCCGTCATCCATTGGCCATGCCACGACCATCGAGCCGGACGACATGCCCTTTGTCCGCGCGCCGGAAGTGACCCATCATTGACGGCACCAGCCGGAGGAGAAATATATTATGATTCGCAAACTCGCCCTGCTCGCCGGCGCCGGTTTCCTTGCCAAAAAGCTGTTCGACAGATCGCGCGAAGATAAGGCCGCCTCATCTCCGGGCCACCGGCCGACCGATCTTTCGGGCGATCGCCACCCGGACGGCTCAAGCCGAGCGGACGAGCATTTCCGGCCTGACCCGACTGCTACGGTCAGTGCGTCCGACCGTGAGAGCCTGCGGCCCGTCACCATGCCCGCGCCGCATGATCCGCCGGGAGTGTAGCGAGACAACGCTCAAGGAAGAGGATATGCCGGTCACGGGTTGGAAACTGGACGCGGAGGAGCGCAAGGTGCTGCTGGAGCGTTTTCCACCCCTGTGGCCCGACATCATCGCCGACCATGTGACGCTGGACGCGAAGGCGAGCGAGCAGGACCCGCTGCCCGATGAAAGCAGCGCCCACATTGTCGGCAGCATCAGTGACGGAGCCGGGCTTCAGGCGCTGATCGTGGCCATCGGGGGCACCACCGGCCGTCCCGATGGCGGCACCTATCACATCACCTGGTCGCTGGACCGCAGCCGGGGCCGCGCGGCCGTGGAAAGCAATGACGTGATCGCCGATCGCGGCTGGAATGCGCTCGACGATCCAGTGCCGATCCGCCTCATACCCGCACGGTTCTAACGCCATGCGGCCGTTTCTCGACTGCGGCGGCCCGGTCCCTGTGGAAGGGAAGGGAGAGGATGATGGGCGACTATGAAAAGCGCCGCCGCCAGATGGTCGATGTCCAGATAGCCGGGCGCGGCATTCGCGACCCGCGCGTACTGAAAGCGATGCGCGCAGTGCCAAGAGAGCGATTCGTCGGCGAAGGCATGGAAGAGTTCGCCTATGAGGATGCGGCCCTTCCCATCGAGGAACAGCAGACCATTTCCCAACCCTATATCGTCGCCGCCATGATAGAGGCGGCGGAGATTGTGGCGGGTGACCGGGTGCTGGAGGTCGGCGCGGGGTCGGGCTATGCCGCCGCTGTGCTGGGGCAGATCGCCGCCGAGGTGTTCGCGATCGAGCGTCATGAGCCGCTCGCCAGAATCGCGCGCAAACGGATGGCCATGCTGGGCTATGACAATGTCGACATCAGGGTTGGCGACGGCACGCTAGGCTTACCGGAAGAAGCGCCCTTCGATGCGATATTGGTGGCCGCGGGCGGACCGGTGGTTCCCGTTTCGCTCAAGGAGCAGCTGGCGATTGGCGGACATCTGCTCATGCCGGTCGGCGATCCGGGCAATCAGCAGCTGCGCAAGATCACGCGGGTGGGCCAGGACGGCTATGAAGGGCAGTCGCTGGGCGCGGTCATGTTCGTGCCACTGATCGGCGAGCAAGGCTGGCGCGAGGATGGGCGACAAACCCGGTGACGCCGCTTGGTCCTGAAGACGATCGCGGCGTGGCGGGAGCTTATCCCTTCCGGGAATGCCTGTCATTAATATTGGGGCTGGCCTTGATAGCTGTCCGCGACATTGTTGCCGGTGGTCTGGTTTTCCTGCAATTCCTCTCCATGCCAGACATTGCGGGCAATGAAGATGACGAAGATGATCGCGGCAAGGATGGCGATGATGATCGCCGCGGCCTTGCCGCGTTTGCGCGGGGTTGGTGGATCGGCACGGTTCATTCTGCCGGTCAGCGGTTGCGATCGAGATAATCGGTCACGGCGCTGACGCTATGGCCGACCATTTCGACGGCTTCCTCAAGCTGGCTGCGAGACGCTTGCAGGCGCTGCGACCAATATTGGACCTCCAGATCCGTCTTCAGCCCCACATGCTTCAGGTCGCGCGGAACGGGTGGTTCCCCGCTGTTCGCGGCAGGATGAACGTCCATGCTCATCATGGCCTTCGGCTCCTTTGCTGATGATCAATGGCCTTGATGGCGCATCGCGCCCTCGCCGCCTCCGTTCAGCATGTCGATATGATGCTGGACCACGGGCACGATCTTCGCGGCCGCGGATTTCAGCGGTTCGGACGATCCCGACGTTGCATAACCCTGATGCAGGGCCAGCGCCTGAGCGTGCGCGGCTTTCTGCTGATCCCAATAAAGCTTGTCGCGCGCTTCGCCGCTGGCCTTGGTGAGCGCAGCGATCTTGCTGCGCTGGTCGGGCGTCATCTGCGGCGGCGGAGCCTTGACCTGCGCCTTCGCGGCGGCAGCCTTCACCATCGCGGTGCTCTTACTATGGTCCTGCACCATCATCGTGGCGAAGGAACGCACCTTGGCGTCCTTAGTGGACCGCAGCACGAGCTGGCTGGAGGTCTTTTCGAACAGGTCGCTCGCGCCCGCACTGGCCACATAGGTACTGGGGGTCTGAGCGGCGGCAGCGGCGGGAAGCGCGGCAAGCAGCGAGACGGCAATGAAGCATGTTCTGGCAGTCATGGAATTCTCCTCTCTTCCGTTCAGCGCTCACCATCAGCCCAGGTTCCAGCCAAGGCGAGGGAACAGCATAACATGCATCAGCGGACATACCGGCGCGGCTGGACCGATGATGAACAGCAGTGCACGTTCACCGCTTCTAAAAGCCATTTCGTCGCGCACAGGGCGAAATGCCAACATAGGTAAAAGAGGACTCACACAGATTTGAGTGAGAAGGATGAGCCGGGGGGCTGAACAGGGAAGTGTCCATGTTGAGCCAAGTCGCATCCAGCGAATTACATGCCCATTTCCGTCCGCATCAATTTCTGGCGCGGGAGGATGAGAAACCTGTCGCGATCTTTCGCATCGATGAAGGCTGGGCCTGCCGATATCGCTTGTTGCCCGATGGACGGCGCCAGATCACAGCGCTCTATCTGCCGGGCGATTATTGCGACCCGCATTGGGCGTTGGGCGGAAAGCCGTCTCAGCCCATCGTTGCCTTGACCAATGTGAGGGCGACTCGCTTGCCCTGCGTTCCGCCGTCTGCGACATCCGGCGAAGGTCAGCAGGCATTCTGGCGGAGCCTGAGCGACATGATAGAGCGGCAGACCAACTGGTTGGTCACGCTGGGCCGCAAGACCGCGCTGGAAAAGGTCGCGCATCTGCTGCTGGAACTGTTCGAACGGCTGCGCATGTCCGGCCTGACTTATGGCCAGCAATGCGCGATGCCGCTCACCCAGATGGAGATTGCCGATCTGACCGGGCTAACCCCTGTTCATGTCAACCGGACGCTCCAGGTGATGCGGACTCGCGGCTTGGTCGAGCTTCAGGCGAAGTGGCTGCGCATACCGGACCTGCGCGCCTTACGACAGGCGGCAGCCCTGCGCACGCAGGGAATGGCCGCCTGACCGGCGATCACAACTTGCTGTTCCCCAGGCCTTGCGCGCCTTCATGATCTGACCGGGTGCCGGTGTCCGGCTGCGGCTTGTCCTGCTTGGTGGCGCGCGTAGGTTCGGGATCGCCGCCACGCGCGGACTTTTCCTCGTCCCGCGACCCGATGTCGTGTGCGGTGTTGCCGCCGCCCGCCCCTGACTGGCCGCCGATGGACGGTTCGTCATGAAGGTCGCTGTCGTCTCTGCCTTCACTTCGGTTTTGCTGGTTCATCATCCTTGTCCTGTTGCTGCTGAGCCGGTCCCCCTGCTACCGGATCGCTGTCAAAGTCTTCCGGGTTGCCGCCGCCACCCGCTCCCGCGCCGCTGCCTTCGACCACGCCAGATCCGCCACGGGCGCGGTGGCCGCGATTATCGTCGCGTCCAGTGGAAAGGGGCAGCGGCTTGGCTTTGGCGATATTGGTGTCCTCATCGCCCTGGTAGATCGGTGCGGAAAGGTCATCCGAGCGCTTGTCATTCATCGGACCCGCGCCCTCTTTCGCCAGCGCCCTCCTGTCCGGCGCGGCTGTCGTCTTCCTCTCCGCGCCGGGTCATGGTCTGCGGATTATAGTTGGACGGAATTGCGCCGCCACTCAGCGGATCGCGATCAGGCTCGCGGTCGAGCGTATCGCTCGGCCGCCGGGCGGAACCCTCCGGCTGATTTTCCGTCGAGATGTTGGGGTTGCGGGTCTGCTGCGTCGGCAGCGTCCTTTCGCTGCGATCAGGATCAGTCATTTTCCTCTCCTCAGGCCAGTTTCAGCCCTTCCTGGTTCATCCGGCGCGTCAGGGTGCCGTTAGCCGCGCGGTCAAGCCCTTCCTTGAGCCGCGGGAAGAGTTCATCCTCCTCGCGGCGCATATGCGCTTCGATATCCGCGCGGAAGCTGGCGAGCTTGGCCTGGAAGGCAGCATGGTCCTTCAACAGGTCGCCCAGTTCATAGAGATACTGCTTCACATAGCCATGCTCTCCGGTGAGCGTGTCGGCCTCTTCCTTCATGCCTGCCAGGCGCATCGCGGCATAGATGGCATTCTCCTCCTCCATCGCGTGCTTGCCCAGCGCATGTTTGAGCTGGGTCAGCAGCGTGGCGCGGCGGCCATTGGCTTCGGGGCCGGTCTGTTGCAGCTTGTCGAACAGGGCCAGTGCCATCTTATGTTCAAGGGCCAGCGCCTTGTCCCAATCGCCTGCAAGAGCGGTCGGAGCCTGAACGGCGAACTTTCGGCCAACAGCCCCGATCAGGGCAAGGCCAGCGCCAATGCCCGCGCCGATCAGCGCGTCACGGCTGCCGCTGTGCGTAATACGGTGGAACGTCGCCTGTGCGCCCATAATGTCATCCTCCAATGCAGATATTTCCTTGAAAAACGAGCGCCAGCGGGTGCTGTTCCCCGTCGCGGCCAAAGGCGGGGAAGAGAGTTACCCATGTTAGCAAGCTGCGTTTTTGCGATGGTTTCGCGACAAAGTTCGGAACGGCCCGCGCGGCTGCTGGTTGGCCACACGTCAACACAAGCCTGACAATGAAGGAGGTCAGCATGGCCGATCATCTCGCGCCAGGGGAGCATGACGACGCGCCCCTCGCAACGGCGAAGCAAGCGGACAGGAGAGAGCAGGCCGCGAGCGGCCTGGACGAGGCCAAGGGCGATGCCGTGTCCGGCAAGACGGTCACGATCAACCGGCCGCGGCAGGAAATATACGACTTCTGGCGTGACGTGACCAACCTGCCCAAGGTGATGGAAAATCTGGTGTCGGTCAACGCCGTGGACGGTCAGCGTTCGCGATGGGTGGTGAAGGCACCGGGCGGCGGCACGGTCGAATGGATATCGGTGATCACAGAGGACAGACCCGGCGAACTGATCGCCTGGGCCTCCGAAGAGGGCGCGGAGGTGCCGAACAGCGGCAGCATAGAGTTTCGCGACGCTCCGGGCGGACGCGGCACATGGGTCAGCGCGACCATCCTCTACGATCCGCCCGCCGGTTTCATCGGCAAGGTGATCGCCAAGATGTTCCAGCGCGAACCGGCGATCCAGGCGCGGCGCGACCTGCGCCGCCTGAAGCAGTTTCTGGAAACCGGGGAAATCGCGACGGCCGCCCGCAACCGGCGGCAATATGAAGAGGAGCAGAACTGATGCGCGCGCTCACCTGGCACGGCAAGCATGACGTCCGCGTCGAAACGGTCGATGATCCTGAGATCGTCAACCCCCGCGATGCCATCATCAAGATCACGTCGACCGCCATCTGCGGGTCCGACCTTCACCTGTATGACGCCTATATCCCGACATTGCAGAAGGGCGACATATTGGGCCACGAATTCATGGGTGAAGTAGTCGATATCGGGCCCGGTTCGACATTGAAGAAAGGGCAGCGCGTCGTGGTGCCCTTCACCATTTCGTGCGGCAGTTGTTTTCATTGCAGCAAGCATCAATATTCCGCCTGCGACAATGGGCTGCCCGCCGACAATCAGGACATCGCCCAGCCGATCTACGGCCAGCCCATGGCGGGCCTGTTCGGGTACAGCCATATGACCGGCGGCTATGCGGGCGGTCAGGCGGAATATGTGCGCGTACCCTTTTCCGACGTGGGACCGATCGTGATCCCGGACGGCGTGGATGACGACAAGGTGCTGTTCCTGTCCGACATTCTGCCCACCGGCTGGATGGCGGCGGAGAATGCGGAGATCGAGCCGGGCGATACGGTCGCGGTGTGGGGATGCGGGCCTGTGGGCCTGTTCGCGGTCCAGTCCGCCTTCCTGATGGGCGCCGAGCGGGTGATCGCGATCGACCATTTCCCGCGCAGGCTGGAACTGGCGAAACGTTTCGGTGCGGAAACGATCAACTATGAGGAAAGCCGCACCTATGAGGCGCTGATGGAGATGACGGGCGGCATCGGCCCGGACGCCTGCATCGACGCGGTCGGGCTGGAGGCGCATGGTTTCTTCGCCGACAATGTGTGGGACCAGATCAAGGTGTCGACCTTCATGGGCACCGACCGCGCCCATTCCATCCGTCAGGCGATCATCGCCTGCCGCAAGGGCGGCCGCGTGTCCATGCCCGCCGTCTATGGCGGCTTCGTGGACAAGTTCCCGCTGGGCGCCTTCATGGAAAAGGGGCTGACGCTGAAAACCGGCCAGACCCATGTGCAGCATTATATGCCGGGCCTTCTGAACGCGATCATGGAGGACAAGGTCGATACCACCTTCCTGATCAGTCACCGCATGCCTTTGGAGCAGGCGGCCGAAGGATATAAGATGTTCCACGACCAGCAGAATGAAGTGACCAAGATCGTGCTGAAACCCGGCATGGATCAGGCCCCGGCGGCTTGAAAGGAAAGAGGATCATGACTTCAGGAAAACTGGCGATCGTTACCGGCGCGTCGACCGGGATTGGTTTTGAACTGGCCCATGTCGCGGCGAAGGATGGATATGACCTGATCGTCGTCGCGGATGAACCGCTGATCGAGGCCGCCGCCAAGGATTTCAGGCAGCATGGAACGCAGGTGGAGGCGGTGGAGGCCGACCTGTCCACGCTGGAAGGCGTCGACCGGCTGCTGAACGCGGCGGGCGGGCGGCAGATCGACCTGCTGTGCGCCAATGCAGGGCGCGGGGTCGGCCATGCCTTTCTGGAACAGGATGTGGCGGATTGGCGCAAGGTGATCGATACGAATATCACCGGCACGCTCTATCTGTTGCAGAAGGTGCTGCGGCCGATGGTGGCGCGGAACGATGGCAAGGTGCTGATCACCGGGTCGATCGCTGGCTTCATCCCCGGCGCGTTCCACGCCGTCTATAATGGCAGCAAGGCCTTCATCGACAGCTTCGCCGACGCCATCCGCAACGAGATAAAGGACAGCGAAGGCGTGACCGTCACCACATTGATGCCCGGCGCGACGGATACGGAATTTTTCGAACGCGCCGACATGCTGGACACCAAGGTCGGGCAGCAGGAAAAGGACGATCCGGCCAAGGTTGCCCAAGACGGCTGGGACGCGCTGATGGCGGGCAAGGCGCACATCATTTCAGGATGGAAGAACAAGGTGCAGGCCGCCGCCGCCCATGTCGCGCCAGCATCCATGCTGGCCGAACAGCACCGGCATATGGCTGAACCGGGATCGGACAAGAAATAAGCCGGATGGAGCGCGGGTGAGGGGGGGGGGAACAGTCCCGTCACTCACCCGTTCCATCAATTCATGATAAGCGATCCCGCCATTTTCGACCCGCCGCCGGATTCGGTCGCATTCTATACGGAAAGCCTCCAGCATCTGGTCGATTCCGGCATCCCCTTCATGCTTTCGGGCACTTATGCGCTGGGGTGCCATACCGGCATCGTGCGGCCGACCAAGGATCTGGATGTCTTCTGCAAGGCGGGCGACGCGCCGCGCATCCTGGCCTATTTCAAGCATCTGGGGCATGAGGTCGAGTTCGAGGATGAGCGCTGGATCGGAAAAGTCTGGCGCGACAAGAACTTCTTCGACGTCATCTACAATATATCCTCGGCCAGCCTGCCGGTCACGGAAGAATGGTTTCGCGATGTCTCCTATGCCGAAGTCTATGGCGTGGATGTTCGGATCACCCCGCCGACAGAGTTCATCCTGTCGAAGATCTTCATACAGGATCGCTACCGCTATGATGGGGCCGATGTCGTCCATGTCATCCTGAAACAGCATGACCGAATCGACTGGCAAAGATTGCTGGATGCGGTGGAACTGCATTGGGAATTGCTGCTGATCCATCTTCTGAACTTCCGCTTCATCTATCCGACGGAGCGGCATTGCGTTCCCCTGTGGCTGTTCGAGGAACTGCTGGGACGGTTGCAGACGCGATCGGAACTGCCGGTGCCCAACATCCGCGTATGCCGGGGAAGATTGCTGAGCCCGCGCGATTATCTGGTGGACATCACCGAATGGGGCTTTGCCGACGTGGTTGGAAAAGGGCTTGAGGAGAGCCATGACCGGAACAAATGACGCGCCGCGCCACAGCGGCCTGACGCTGGCGGCGATCGGCGACCTGCATGTGACCGACACATCCGAGCATCGCTACCGCGCAATGTTCGAGGAGATTTCGCAACAGGCCGACATATTGGCGCTGTGCGGCGATCTCACCAATTTCGGCAAAACGCGCGAGGCGGAGATATTGGCGGAGGACCTGCACGCATGCAGCATCCCCACGGTCGCCGTGCTGGGCAATCACGATTATGAATGCGGCCAGCCCGAAGAGGTCGCGCGCATCCTGCATGGCGCTGGCGTCACCGTGCTGGACGATCAGGCGGTGGAGATAAAGGGCATCGGCTTTGCGGGCGTGAAGGGTTTTGTCGGCGGCTTTGGCCGGGGCGAACTGGGCGCGTTTGGTGAAAAGGCCATCAAGGGATTTGTCGAAGAGTCGATCAATGAGGCGCGCAAGCTGGAAAATGCGCTGCGGTCGCTGCGCACCGACAAATGCGTGGCGGTGCTGCATTATTCGCCCGTGCCCGACACCGTTCAGGGGGAGCCGCCCGAAATCTTTCCTTTTCTGGGATCTTCGCGTCTGGCCGAAGCGATCGACCGTTTCGACAATGTGCGCTTCGCCGTGCATGGCCATGCGCACAGGGGCGCTTTCGAAGGAAAAACGCCGCGCGGAATTCCCGTTTACAATTGCGCGCAATTCGTCGTTTCGGAGCGTTTTGAGCGGCCCTACGCCCTGATCGCGCTCTGACGCGCCCTACTCCCTCCATTTCGGTGGAGATTGCCCCCTTTCGGGATGCTTTCGGCCTTAAACCTCACCGTTGCGGTTACAGTTCGGGATGAATCGCAAGGGGATTGGCCTACGCCTGCTGCTTCAGGGACGTGATATGCAGGGGGCAGGGCCAAGGCATGCGATGGGGGCGAATGTGGGACTGGCTGAGCGTGGCGGCGGCGGCTTGCCTGCTGTCCGCTGCTCCGGCCGCCGGGGCGCAGATCGCCAATCCGGGAACCGGCGCTGCGAGCGCGCCAGCGATTGACCGGGAGCGGGCCGATCGCGTCGAGCCCGGCATTCCGTCAGCGCCGCCCGCCACGCCGCGCCCGCCCGCGCCGTCCGTCAACCTTTCACCCGGTGCGGAGCCCGCAGCCAGCGTCCGTCTGGCCCGCGTCATATATATGGGCGCGTCGCTGCCCGCTGCGGAACTGGACAAGGCGGTCGCGCCCTTCACGGGGCGGCCGTTGACGCGCGAGACGTTGCAGGGGGTGGCAGGCGCGGTCAGCGCGGCCTATGCGCGCAGCGACATCGCCTTTTATGCCGTGTCTATCCCCGCGCAAATTCCCGCCGCTGGCCAGTTGATCGTGCGGGTGGTGGAAGGGCGGGTGACGGACTATCGCCTCGCGGGCCTGTCGCCCAGCCTGCCGGTCAGGCTGATCGACACGCATATGAAGCGGGTGATGGCGGGCGCGCCGCTGCGCAAGTCGGTGCTGGAGCGCGCCCTGTCGCTGATGCGCGATATTCCGGGGCAGACGGTCGATGCGCGTGTGCGGCAGGGGGTGAAGGCTGGCGACCTGATCATCGACCTGATCGTCAAGCGCAAGCAGTTGCAGATCGGCGTGATGATCGACAATAGCGGCGTCAGCAATGTGGTGGACGGCGTGCAGGCGCAGCTTTCCGTGACCGCCAATGGCGTGCTGCGCGAAGGAGACAGCACGCGCGTCGCGGGATATCTGCCCTTCTATCCTGAACGCTATCAGCTTTATTCGTTGAGCCACAGCACGCCCATCGGCACCAACGGAATGACCCTGTCGGCCAATGCGGCGCATGTGAAATCGCGCCAGCGCGACGGCATGATAGAGGGGGAAGCGACGCTGGCAGGGATTGCGATCAGCCACCCGGTCATCCGGTCGAACAAGAGCAACCTGACGGTGAACGCTTCCATCGATGGCGTTGACAGCAGCAACTATTATCTGGACGTGCGCTTTGGCGATTATAAGTCGCGCGCGGTGAGGCTGGGCGCGTCCTGGTCCCACGCCGATGGGGCCAGCGGAGAGGCCGCTTCCACCGTGGTCAGCCAGGGCGTGGGGATTTTGGGCGCGAAGGCGTTTGCGGGATTTTCCGAGGTCGGCTTTACAAAGGCGAACATGCAGGCGGTTGCCGTGCGCAGCCTGTCGAAGCGGCTGTCCGTCAAGATTTCGGTGAAGGGCCAATATAGCCGCGACAGGCTGCCCGTGACGGAGCGTTTCGCTCTGGGCGGCAGGGGCGCGGGCATGGCGTTCCGTCTTGGCGTGCGCACGGCGGAGCAAGCCGCTGCCGCATCGGCGGAGGTGAACTGGACATTGCCGCCCAAGACCGTGCCGTTCAAGGAGGCTGCCTTGTTCGCCTATGCCGATGGCGCGGTCGCTCATGCGGTCGCGCGGCCCTTCTACCGCCTTGCTGCGGAGGATTATTCGCTAGCGTCTGCCGGTGGCGGGGTGCGGGTGGCGCTGGGCGGCAAATGGCGGGCGAGCGCCGAAGTGGCGGTGCCGGTGAAGCATCCCGATCGCGCCCATAGCGGCCGGGCGCAATTCTTCTTTGGATTGGGGCGCGCCTTCTGACGAGCGCGATCTTGCGTGTGCGCAAATGGATTCCCGCTGCGCCGCCGATGGCCGGCGCTACGCGTGCTTGAGCGGGAAGTCCGTTCGGAGGTTGAGAGGAGACAGCCATGAACAATGTGTGGGAGGTCTGGCCGTCCGCGCTGACCCCGGCCGAATGCGACGCCATCATCAAGCGCGCGTCGGCTTACGCGGATCAGGCGGCGACCGTCGGTTTCGACCATAGCAGCCGCAGCGATGCGCACTATCGTTCGTCGCTCATCCGCTGGCTGGACCCGCATCGCGAAAAGGATATCGTCCAGCGGCTGATGCAATTTGTCGACGCGTCCAACCGGACGAATTTCGGCATCGACATCGTTGCGCCCTATGAGGTGCAGTTCACCGAATATCATGGCGACCAGCATGGCAAATATGATTGGCACCATGATGTCTGGCTGGAATCCTCGCGGCCGTTCGACCGGAAGCTGTCGGTGGTGGTGCAGCTTTCCGACCCGGGCGATTATGAGGGCGGCGCGTTCGAATTTTATCAGGTGCAGCAGCCCGGCATGACCTTCGCGCCGCGCGGGAGCCTGCTGATCTTCCCCTCCTTCCTCCAGCATCGCGTGCTGCCTGTTACGAGCGGGGTGCGGCGGAGCCTGGTGACATGGGTCGAAGGTCCCCGCTGGCGATAGAGATATAACCGTTATGGATCAAAGCCTGATCTGGGCGATTTCGCTCCGGTTGCGTATGAAGCGCCCGGATCGGCTGGGGTTCCCACGGTATATGTCTGTGATTGCGGGTTTGCCGAGGCCGTTATAGAGCTTTGCGTGTTCTGATGCGGGCATTGCGGAGGGCGTTTCCGCTGCCGCGCACGGTCCTGAACGGATGTAACCAGATCGGCCTTTTATGAACGAGCGGGAAGGGATTGCCGTGCTTAGCCTGTGCGCATTGCGAGACGTTCGCGATGCAACAGGGAGATTATTCCATGTCCTTTGTGGGGCCGATTCACTCCGTCCGGCGCACCCTTTTATGCGCCACGGCGATACCTCTTTTCCTCCTGAGCGCCTGCGCTGACGGTGTCGGGTTCGACATCGGCGCGGGCGGCGGGAAAAATCCGTCTGGTCCGTCTGGTCCTTCCGGCCCGACAAGTCCCGGAGGACCCACTGGTCCCACCGGCCCGGCTGGTCCAAACGGTCCCGATGGTCCGGGCGGTCCGTCCGGCCCGAATGGTCCCAGCGGACCGAGTGGCCCTGCTGGACCCGGAGGCCCGACTGGTCCTGGTGGTCCTACTGGCCCTGGCGGCCCTGCCGGTCCTGGTGGTCCGACCGGCCCCAGCGGTCCCACGGGCCCCGGCGGTCCTACTGGTCCGGGTGGTCCTACCGGTCCGGGAGGTCCTACTGGGCCGGGTGGGCCGACTGGTCCCGGCGGGCCGGGGAATCCCGCTGGTCCAACCCTCAATGGTCCATTGATCGGAGCGAACCTGGGCAATCAGGTCATTGCGGGACCGAGCGGGACGGATACGGTGATCGGCGTCAATATCCTGCCGGGCCAGACGCCAGCGGCCGGGACGGTCGCCACCGTCGATCTGCTGACGGGCGACGGCACTGTGGTGCAGGTCGCGCTGCCCACGACGCCCGGCGCGGTTCAGCAGGGGCTGGCGCCCGTCGGCACGCTCACCGGAGCGCTGCTGGGAAGCGAGGTTGGCGGAGCCGTGACGCAGATCACGAACGGCGTTTCGCCGGTCGTGGCGGCCGCCACCTCGACCGCCGACCAGGTGACGGGGCCGCTGCTGGAAGCCGTAAACGGCGCCTTGTCTCCCGTCCTGTCCCCGCTGGTGGGAGAGAATGGCGCGCTGGCGCCTGTCACCGGCCTTGTCGAGGGCGTCGTGGGCGGCCTCACCGGATCGCTCCAGGGGGGAGGAGCGGCCGGATCGGCGCTGACGGGCCCATTGGTCGCCACCAATATCGGCGGCAATGTGCTGAGCGGCGGATCTTCCACTGACAGCGTGATCGGCGTCAACCTGCTGCCGTCCGCAGCGCAGCCGGTGCAAGGCCAACTGCTGACCGCCGATGTGCTGACGTCCAGCGCCATCGTCGATGTCACCGTGCCGACGACTGCGGCGGGGGTGGAAGCGGGCCTTGCGCCCGTGGGCAACCTGGCCGGAGCGCTTCTGGGGCCGCAAGCCGGGAGCGCGGTCGATCAGGTGTCGGCGGCCGTCGCGCCAGTCGTCGCCACGGCCACGGCGGTGGTGGACAGCGTGGTTTCGCCCGTGCTGGACGCGGTCAATGGCCTGGCTCCGGCGCTGCCCGGAGGAGCGACCGGCGAATCGCCGCTGGCGCCCGTCACGGGCGTGCTCAAGCCGGTGCTGAGCCCCGAAGGCCCTGTGGGCGGCGTGCTCGCGCCAGTGACCGGCGTGGTGGGCGGCCTGCTGGCACCGATCACCGGAGGAGCAGGCGGCGGCGGGAGCAGCCCGGCTGCGCCGGTGACCGGCCTTCTCGGCGGCTTGCTGGGCAAGTGACGAGGGCGCGCGCGGCCTTGCCCCACAGGATCGCGCGCGTTTTCCAAGCCTCCATGCCCTTGCGAGGCCAAAGGGCGGAGGCGGGGCGAGGGGGCGGCTGGTGCCGCCTCCTCAAACCCTTCTTCATGCGCGCGGGACGGCGCGCCAATATCATCAGGAAAGGGATCGCCTTGCAGACCGCGACGGCACACCGCACCGGCCAGCTGATGGTCATCAGCCTCAACAATTATCTTGCCGTCGAGGCCGCCTATGGCGCGGAGGCCGCGCGCAGCGCGATGGAGCATCTGCGGCGGACGGCGGAACGGCATTTCGGACGCGCCACGCTGCGCAGCGTCCACCGGCATGAGATGCAATTGCTGGTGAGCCATGCGCCGCTGCGATGCCTGCCCGGCGGATCGGCGGCGGAGACGCTCTGTTCCGTGCTGATGGAGCAGCCATATCGATGGGGCGACGAAGAGATATTATTGTCCGTGTCGGCAGCAAGCGCGGCGGTCAGCGCGATGGAGGACCCGCTGGACGACAGTCTGGCGGAGGCGCGAGGGCGGCTGGCCTTGTCCTGCCTTCAAGGCGCGCAGATCTTCAGCCGTTCGCACGAGGCGGTGGCGCAGTATCGCAAGGATATGGCGGCCGCCGCCGGATTGATGCGGCTGGTGCGGCGCGGCGCGGCCTTCTTCACCTGGCGTCCGGTTGCGCAGCCTGACGACCCCGGCCTTATCCTCTATTATGAAGCGATGCTGCGCCGGGTCGGCCATATGGGTGAGCAGATCGATTGCGCGGACGGCTATGCCGCGCTGGACCGGCTGGGCATGGCCTATCTGCTCGACCGGCGGATGCTGTCGGATGTGATCGATGAACTGGAAGGCGACCCCGCGGCCTGCCTGAACGTCGCCATTTCCAGCCAGAGCCTGTCACTGAACCTGCTGGGCGAGGAGACGGGGTGGAATGACATGATTGAGCGGCTGAAGCGCGATCCCGGCCTTGCCCGCAGGCTGGTGATCGAGATTGCCGACAATGGCGGCATGCCCCATTTTCGCGATGCCGTCGCGTTCGTGCGCGGCCTGCGCGAACTCGGCGTGCGCATCGCCATCGGCCGGTTCGGGTCGGGCCATGCATCCATCGGTCAGTTGATGGCGCTGTCACCCGATGCGATAAAGATCGACAGCGCGTTCATGCACACCGCCTATCAGTCCGGCCGCAACCGCGCGCGCGTCAGTCACCTGATCGGCCTGGCGCGGACCATGAGTCCCATCGTCATACTGGACGGGGTGGAATCGCCCTGGCACCTGCACATCGCCAGAGAGGAAGAGGCGCAATGGGTCGCTGGATCGCATCTGGGCAGACCCAGCCTGCGGCGCGGATGGCTGAACGCCGGTTACAGCGCCACGGTCGCGTCGCTGACGGCGTTCAACAGCGCATTTCAGGCGGCGGACTCGGGGGGACAGCGCCTGCCGAACTGACGATGTTGCGTGCACGCAAGAGGCCCTTTTTGCGTGTTTGCACCGAAGCGAACCTAGTTGCTGGCGCGCCGGTCCGCCTGACCCGCTATGCAGCAGCGGTTGGACATTGATCAGGGATTGATGATGGCAAGCTTCATCCGCGACATCTTGACCACCCTTTCCCATGAGCCAGCGCGGCCGGAGCGGGGCGAGCAGGACGCGCTGACCCGGCTGGACGAGCGGCTGACCAGCTTTGCCGAAAGCAGGGTTCAGGGCGCAGCGCCCCTGCTGATCCGCGCCGCCGACTGCGCGGTATGGGACGGCAATCCCCGCGATCAGCCGGGACTTACCGCTGAAAGCTGCCGCTCCCTGATCGAGTCCATCGCGGCGGAGGGAGGAAACCGGATTCCTGCGCTGGTGCGCCTGAACCCGCCGGACGCGGAACTGCCCTACCAGTTGCTGGTCGGCAGCAGGCGGCGGTTCGCGATCGACTGGCTCAACCATAATGGACGGCCGGAACTGCGCCTTAGCGCGCTGATCGTCGACATGCCCGATGAGGAGGCGTTCCGGCTGGCCGACATTGAAAATCGCGAGCGAGCCGATATTTGCGACCTGGACCGCGCCCGCAGCTATCAGGCGGCGGTCGATCGATTCTATGGCGGCGTCCAGTCACGCATGGCCGAAGCGCTCAGCCTGTCCAACAGTCAATTGAGCCGCTTGCTCGCGCTGGCGCAATTGCCAGCTGAGGTGATCGATGCCTTCGCCACACGCGCTGAATTGAAGGTGCGCTATTCGGAACTGCTGACCCCCTTGCTGCGGCGGCCGGAGCAGCGGGCGGACATGATTGCCGAGGCGCGGAAGATTGGTGCCGAACAACAGGCGCTGGCGGCGCAGGACAAGAGCATGATCCCGTCAGCGGCCGTGCTGGCGCGGTTGCGCGATGCCGCCGCGCCGCGCCGCGAGCAACGCGGCGATGTGCCGATAGTGATCAATGGCGAGCAGATCGGGCGGGTGAAGACCGGCGAGGGCGGTTTGACGGTCGACCTTAACATCGCCGGCGAAGCCGATCTGGACCATGTGCTGGGCCAGGTGCGCGCGGCGGTGCTGGCGGCGCGCCCGGCCTGAACTGCCGCGCATTGCGTATGCGCAACCCCCTCAATAGCTTCCGTTCGTCACCAGAACGGTGGCGTCGATGCTGGTCGATGGCATCGGGATGAAGGCGGCATAGCGCAGCAGCGCCGATCCGCTCATGTCATAGCGGACGCGCACCCTGAACATGCCGGTTCCATCAGCGGCGGCCTCTATTCGCGGCGCGCTGCCCGATGAGAGCAGCGAGCCATAGCCGTCGATCACCGCCTGCGCCCTGTCGCGGGCGAGGGTCGTGCGTTCGGCAGTTGACAGACCCGCCATCGCCGCCCGCGCGCCTTCGGCGGCGGCGTGGCGGACGCCCATCAGCGCGGAAAACCAGAAGGCATAGATGATGATGGCGAAGACGAGCATCAGCAGCGCTGGAGCGACGAGGGCGAACTCCAGGGCTGCCATGCCCTTTTCGCAGGCAAGCATAGGGCGCGAGCGCATGCCGGCGACCAGTTCACTTCGTTGAACAGGGCGGTGAATGCGCCGGTCAGCTCTGTTTTGAAACTGTCACCGACCGCCGCGATGGCGGCGACGACGACAGCGCCAAGCACCGCATATTCAACGGCGGTAAGGCCTTTCTGATCGTTCTTCAGACGATTGATGAAGTTCCGGGCTTTGGTGATCATGGTCATTTCCTTATTCCTCCCGTTGAAGGTTTGGCGGCGCGGGGGAGGGACAAGCCGCGCCGCCAAGCTCGCTAGACGAGTACGGGCACGCCGCAGCGCGCGCCCGTGACCCACAGGGTCGCATGGCCAAGCTGGATGCCGAGCGCCCTGAGCAGATTGTCGAGCAGCGGGTCGGCGGTGGTGCCGACAAGCCCCGTAAGCGGCGCGGTGATCGCGGCGATCAGTGCCGAGCGGGTGCCTGACACGCTGCACAGCGGCGGGATGCAGAGGTTCAGGACGGTCACCTGAAGCCCGTTCGACGCGGTAAGGCTGCTGGTCAGCGAGGCGATGAGCGTGCCGAGTTGCGATCCATTGCCGATGCTGGCCGATATGCCCGGCATGCCGGGTTTGCCGATGGTGCCCTGGCCGCCGGGGCCGAAGGTCAAGGTGCCGCTATTTCCCATCACTGGCTGGGCCACGGCGCGCACATCGGCGTTTATGAGGCCGAGCACCGTCAGGATGCGCGCCGGAGCAATGTCATCGGCGGAGAGAGGGGGCATGGGCTTGCTCATCGCATTGGCGGGCGGGCGGCCGATATAGGCGTTGACCAGCCCGGAACTGGCGAGAAGGCTGACCCGCGTGTCGCGCGCCTGTTCGGCCGTGTCCGGGCAGTCGATCGCGCTGATGTCCGCGCGCGCGGCGGCTATGTCGATCAGCACGGAAACCGGCTCGACCCCGATGCCGAGGATGGACAGGTTCAGCCCCAGGTCCAGTTTCAGCCGGAGGGCGGAGGTGCCGACGCTGGTTTCCCCCGCTGGGCCGAAGGAGAAGCGCGGGCGATCCATGGGGCCGGTCGCGACGGCGGCGATGCTGACGGTGGTGCCGGAAACCACGCGGCTGAGCGCGTCGGATGCGTCGATCGCCCCGCCGCCCGATTGAACGGCGAATGTCAGAAGCTGATAGGCGTTCATCCCGGCGCGCAGGGCGGGCCTGTCGCCTGCTTCGCCCACCGGCATGTCCTTCCACACGCCAAGGCCGAACAGGCCGGAGAGCGGCACGGGATAGCCGCCGCCAATCTGCCCCGCCACCAGCGTCAGCGCCGCCGCCGTCGCGGGATCATCCGCCGCGCTTGCCGCCGCGAGCAGCAGGTCGCGAAGCCCGGCGGTGCGCGCGGTCAGATCCGAATAGGTGCCGGTTTCACCTACGCGCTCCGCCAGTGCGTCGAAGAAGCGGCCTGCGTCGATGTTGCTGCTCATCAGCGCTTCGACATCCGCCGTGCTGAGCCTGAGCTTGATGCCCAGCAGCGCGCCGAGCAGGTCGTTTACGCTGTTCACCAGCGAATTGGTGACGGTGAGGATGCCGGACGAGATGCCGATGCCAGCCTCGTCTATGCGGGCGGCGGTTGCGGTGGCGGCCAGCGCGGGAATGGGGTTGGCGCTGCCCAGGACGCGCGTGAGGAACTGGCGGCTGGGCTTTCCGGTCCGCACGCGCACGGCATTGGCGCGGCCGTTGCCGGGGCAGCGGGTGAAGCCCGGATCGAAACGCTGAGCGGAGGGAAGGGCGGCGTCCGGGCAATATTGCCCAAGCTCGACCGACTGGAGGATCGCGGGATTATAGCCGTTGCGGCTGAGCGCGTCGCGGGCGCGGGCGGTGGCCCGCGCAGGGTTCATCGCGGCGGCGAGCGCGGCAGCCTCTGTCGCGACGCGCAATTCGCGATTGGCGGTATAATAGAGCCCGGCATCCAGCGCGAAGCCCGCCGCGCCGACGAGCGAAGCACCCAGCGCGGCAATCATCGGCGCAACCGCGCCGCGCCGGTCACGCCAGAGCGCGGGACGGCGGATGGCGGTCATCGGCCATCCCGATCGGCGCTGGCGGGCCGGGGCGGGCGCTCGCCGATCGACTGGAGATAGCGTTGGCGGACGGCCTCCGCCTCTTCGGCCGACAGCCCGGCGGTGTCGCCTTCGCGCGGGGGAGAGCGTAGCTGCCATTCGATGACGCGGCGAGCCTGGTCAGCGGCGGGAGCGACGGGAACGGCGGCGGCAAGGAGCAGGGAAAACATCGGCTTATTTCCTGATGATGCGGGCGGCTTCGGCGGCGAGATGGCGGCGCAGGCTTTCCTGCTCGCCGCCGTCGCGGATCTGGCGGAGGATGGCGTCCGCTTCGGCGCGCTGGCCGCTGACGGTGAGCGCCAGCAGCAGGTTGTTGCGGATGGCCCGGTCGGCAGGCGCAAGGTCGAGCGCGCCGCGCAGCGCCTCGACTGCGGGTGCGGTTTCGCCAGCGCGCAGCAGGGCATAGCCCAGCGCATTGCGCAGCAGCGCGTCGGCGGGGCTTGCCCCTATCGCCTGGCGGTAGAGCGCCGCCGCCTCCGCCCACCGTCCGCGCGCACAGAGCAGATGGCCGCGCACGGCGCTGCTTTCCGGGCCGCCGGGCAGAGATGCCGCGGCCGCTTCGGCTCCGCTGACGTCGTTGAGGTCGAGCAGGCTGTTCACCCGCAGGACCCGCGCCTGGACATCGCCGGGATAGCGGCGGTCGAAATCGTCGAGATAGGCGATGGCGGCGCGCGGACGGCCGTCCGCGCGCGCCTGATCGATCAGTTGGAGATAGAGGTTGCGGGTGGGGTCGGCCTTTGGCGCGGCCGCGATCAGCAGCGCGGCGGCCAGGGGCAAGGCGGCGGCGGCGCGGATCATCGCGCTGCCCCCCGCAATGTATCGAAGATCGCGACGACCGGCGGCCCGCCAAGCACGATGAACAAAGCGGGCATGAAGAAGAGGATCATCAGCACCACCATGCGCACGGTGATGCCGCCCATGGCTTCGCGGGCGCGAGCGACGCGGCGCTGGGTGAATTCGCGCGCAAATTCGCGCAGGGCGGGGGCGAGTTCGACCCCCTGGAACATGGCCTGACGGAACAGCGCCGCCAGTTCCCGCGCGCCACTGACCGCCACGCGCGCCGCCCAGCGGTCCAGCGCCTGTTCGTAGCGCATGCCGCGATCGAGATCGGCGACCAGCAGCGCGATCATCGGCCCATGTTCGGGCACCGCCACCTGTTCGTCGCGCGCGATCGAGCGGAAGCATTGGTCGAGCGACACGCCGCTTTCCAGCATCATCAGCATGAGGTCGAGGAAGAAGGGAAATTCCGCCGTCACCCGGCGCGCGCGGGATGACGCCAGCATGTGCAACGCCTGCTTCGCGCCGACATAGACCAGCCCCCCGCCAATGATGATCAGCAGCGGCCGGGCGAGCCATCCGCCCCAGATGATGCGGGACAGCAGCATGATCGTCAGCGCCGTCCCGCCCGTGGCGAGAAGGCGGAGCCAGACGAAGCGGTTGAGCGCGCGCGGATCGCGGAATCCCGCAAGGTGCAACTTGCTTTCCAGTTCCGACCGGTCACGCCCTCTCGCGATGATGAAGGCGGGCAGGCGCAGGCCGGAGGGCGGCGCGGCGGGCGCAAGGGACGACAGACGGGCTTCCAGCCGCTGGTCCGCGCGCAGGAGCCGGACACCGTGCGCCGCAAAGGTCACGGCCACCAGAAACACGGCGGCGCAGAAGAAGATCAGCGGCGAAGGCATCAGAAGGCCAGCCTCATGTCGCGCCGCATCACCAGCATGCCCGCCGCTTGCAGGCCGATGGCCACCACGGCCAGCCTGTGGCCGCGGGGGTCGGCGAGGAAGAAATCGATATAGGAGGGGTTCATCGACATGAGCAGCGCCATCGCGACCAGCGGCATGGCGATCAGGACGCGCGAACTGACCTTCGCTTCGGACGTGGCGGCCCTCAATTCGCGCTTGATACGGATGCGTTCGCGCAGGATCGTGGCGAGGTTGGACAGCACGGCCGTGATGGAGCCGCCATAGCGCAGATTGGTGCGGATCGCGGCAGCGAGCATCGATATTTCAGGAACGCGCAGCCGGTCCGCCAGCTGCTGCATCGCATCGCCCACGGGCGCGCCCAGTTCAAGGCGGCGGCCCACCGGCGCAAGATAGGCGCGCACGATGGCGGGCGCGTCGCCCAGGGCGCGTTCCAGCGCCTGCGAGAGGGAATTACCCACCGTTTGCATCTGCCGCACGGCGTCGATGTAGAAGGGCAGGGCGTCGACCAGCGCCTCGATCCGCCGATGCGCACGCTGCCTGATCCAGGCGAACAGCAGCAAGGGCGCGCCGATGATCAGGGCCAGCACCGCCACCGGGCCGGAGAGCAGCAGCAGGAAAAGGGCGATCAGCACGAGGCTGCCCGCCAATATTCCGGCGGAGCGGGGCGTGACCTCCAACTGCGCGCGCGCCAGCAGGGGCGCCATCCGTTCCGGCACGGAAAGGGGAAGGGCGAGGCGCGGGGGAGCCGATCCGGCCCGCGACAAGACAGCGAGGCGGCGGTCCAGCCGCGCATGCGCCGCACTGCGCTGCGCCAGCCAATGCCCTGCCACCGCCAGCAGGATCAGAAGGGCCAGCATCAGGAAAGCCGCGCCCCTCAGCATAATGGCTCCGCCGCTACGCCCGCATAGTCGCGCAGGCGGCCGCTGAAGAAAGGCCGGGGCGAGAGGGTGCGGAACTCGCCAAGGCCGGACATGGCGGGCTGTTCCTGAAAACTGAACAGTTCGTTGAGCGAATAGGCCTCACCCTCCAGCCCGGTAACCTCCGTAATGCTGACGATGCGGCGGCTGCCATTGGCGAGGCGCTGGATGTGGACGACAACATGGACGCTGCTGGCGATGAAGCGGCGAATGGCGCGGATGTCGTTCTGCAACCCCGCAAAGCCCAGCAGCATTTCCAGCCGGGCAAAGGCGTCGCGCGGGCTGTTGCCGTGCAGCGTCGCCATCGAACCGTCATGGCCGGTGGACATGGCCTGAAGCATCTCCACCACTTCGATCCCGCGCACTTCGCCCAGGATGATGCGGTCGGGCCGCATGCGCAGCGCGTTGCGAACCAGTTCGCGCGCGCTGACTTCCCGGCTGCCGTCGACATTGGGCGGGCGCGTTTCCAGCCGGACGACATGATCCTGCCGCAACTGCAATTCGGCCGCGTCCTCTATGGTGATCAGGCGCTCCCGGTCGCTGATGAAGGTGGACAGCATGTTGAGCAGCGTGGACTTGCCCGCGCCGGTGCCGCCGCAGATGAGGATGTTCAGGCGCGAACGGACGGCAGCGGCGAGATAGGCGGCCATGTCAGCGCTCATCACCTGCCGCTCGACGAAATCGTCGATGCCGAGCGCCTGCATGCGGAACTTGCGGATGGAGAGCAGCGGGCCGTCGAGCGCGACCGGCGGAATGACGATGTTGACCCGCGACCCGTCCGGCAGGCGCGCATCGACATAGGGGCTGGCTTCATCCACGCGGCGGCCGATGGGTCCGACGATCCGCTGGATGATGTTCATGAGATGGGCATTGTCGCGAAAGCGCGTGTCGACCTTCTCCAGCAGGCCGCTCCGCTCGACATAGATGGAGGCCGGGCCGTTGACGATGATGTCGTCTATGCCGGGATCCCGCAGCAGCGGGGCGAGGGGGCCGAGGCCCGCGACCTCGTCCTCTACATCCTCGATCAGCAGCAGGCGTTCGGCAGCGTTGAGCGCCAGTTGGCCGCGCCTGCTGCGGCTGGTGATGACCTGCTCGATCTCTTCGCGCAGCGCGCGAAAGGCCAGCATGTCGGCGGTGCTGCCGCGCGCTTCCAACTGCTCAATCACCTGCTGGCAAATCTGTGCCTTCACCGCCTGATAGCTGTCGCTCATCCGCTGGGTCGCGGGCTGGGCGACGGGAGCAGGGCGCGCGGGGCTGAGCGGGAGGCTTTCCTCCGTGAGCAGGCTCATGAGGTGCGCTCCAGCGATCGGCGGACCGCGCGGCGCATGCGGTCGAGGCCCGCGAAGGCCATGCGGGGCGCGGGCGGCTGAATACCGCTTATCTTGCGGATCGCCTGCATATAGGGGCCGCCGTCCTTCTCCATCGCGATCGGCTGGCCCGCGTTCAGCGCGTTGCGGGCGCGGGCATGATCGACCGGCAGCGGATGGACGGCGGAGATGCCCAGCACATCCCCCATGCGGCGGCTGTCGAGCAGCACGGAAGGTTGATGATCCCACACCAACAGCCGCGTTTTTGCCTTGACGGCATCGTCGCTTCCCAGCCGGTCGAGCAGGCGGCGCGAGGTTTCAAGCTCCCGGATGGATTGCGCGCAGAGCAGGTCTATGCGGTCGGCCTGCGCGCCGAGTTCGCGCAGCAGCCCGGCATGGCGCAGGCTTCCGGCGCAGAGCACGATTTCGGCGCAGCAGGTGCGGAGCAGGCGGATGAGCCCGGCGATGTCGCCGGGGCCGACGCCCACGGGCTCCGTCCCCGTGCCGCCGTCAAAAGTCAGCAGCAGCAGTCCGCTTGGCCCATGGCGGGCAAGGGCGCTCGACAGCAGGCTGGCGTCCAGCCGGTCCATGTCGCCCACGGCGGCGGCGATGCCGTAGCTGACCGGCAGATCAAGATAGGCCTGAGCGGCGCTGGTCGGCATGGTGCAATCGATCAGCAGCGTGGGCGCGCGTTCCCGTGCGCGGGTGATCGCCATGTCGGTGGCGGCCATGGCGGCTGCTTCCTGATCCGCGCCCAGCACCAATGTCAGGCGTCCGCCATTGCCCTGTCCAGCAGCGGCGGCTCCGTTGAGCAGCCGCCACAATATGCTCGCCACCTCGTCGCCCGGTCCGTCGCGGGGGATGATGTCCTGAGCGCCAGCGCGCACCGCCTGCAAGATATCGTCAGCGCCGTAATCCGGCGTCGCCAGCACGATGGAGCGGCCGCCTGCCCCTTCGCTGACGGCCGAAATGGCGGCGGCGAGCGAGCGTTCGGGCGCGATGGCGTCGCGGTCGATGACGATCACGGCCGGACCGGCGAGCATGTCCGGCGCGATCGACTGGCTCATTTCGACAGCGGCGCGGCCGTTCATCGCCTGTTCGATGCGTTCGGCAAGGCTGCGGTCCACGGACAGCAGGATGATCTTTGCCATGGTCACCGCCTCACTACGCCGAAGGATGGGGCGCTGGACGTCACGGCATCCGTCGACGCGCCGGGCAGCGGCGGCATGCTGGCGGCCTGAACTGGTCCCACCAGACGCGGCGTGGCGACGATGACCAGCTCCTGCCGCTCCTTCTGGCTCTGCTGGCGGCGAAAAAATGCGCCCAGCACGGGAATGTCGCCCAGCAGCGGGGTCCTGTCGCGCGTGACCGACTGGCTGGAATAGCTGAGCCCCGCGATGACGAAGCTCTGCCCGCTGCCCAGCTCCACCGTCGTTTCGGCGGACCGGCGGCGCAGGCCCGGCACGACATAGCCCTGCAACTGCACGCCATTGACATAGTCAAGCTCGCTGACCTCCGGCGCGATCTTGAGAACGATATTGTCCTTGGACAGCACGAAGGGAGTGACGGAGAGGCGCACGCCAAATTCCTTATATTGGATGGAAATGGCGCTGCCCGACCCGGCGGATGCCTGCGGCACCGGCACGGGTATCTCTCCGCCAGCAAGGAAACTCGCCTGCTCGCCCGACCGGACGAGCAAGGTCGGTTGCGCGAGCAGTTCCGACAGGCCGTTCGAGGACAGGGCGCTCAGCACCGCGTTGATCCCGCGATTGGGGGAGGAGAGGAACAGGTTGAACGCGTTCTGGATCGGCGCGCTGGCGTCGATGGACGAGCCGCCCGGCGCGAATTTGAAGCTGTTGAGCGTGCTGGGCGAGACGACCGCTCCCTGCAAATCGCCGCTGAGCTTGGCGAAGTTGAAGCCCAGCGCCTGGAGCGTGGAGGTGGAGATGGCGGCGAATTGCACATCGACCGCCACCACCTGCTCGCCAGCGACGACCCGATCGGCACTGGTCAGGCGTCCTTCTTCGGTGCCAGCGGAGGCTGATGAGGCGCGGCCGACCTTGACCTGGGTTTCCGTCATCAGCGCGCCGTTCACGCCATAGACGCTGAGCGTGGCGGAACCTGCGCCGATGCCGGTCAGGCGCAAGGACCGCGCGCTGGGCGCGGTGACGGAGATGATGTCGTCCTGATCCACTTCCACGCGGCCGATCGGCTGGGGGAAGGTCATGGTGCGCTTTCCCTGTAGCGGGAGGATAGCGTCCTGCGCAGTGGCCGACCCTGTCGAGGCGGCCAGCAGGAGGGCGGCGGCCAATGTCCTGATCAACGCGCTTCTCCCCCGGAATAGATGGTTTCATGGCGGTCGCCGACGACGAGCTGGATGGCGTGGGAAGGGTGGCGGACGGGCGGTGCGGACACCTTGCGCACGGGCGCCGCGACGATTGTTTGCGGAGCAGGGTCGGGCGCGCGCGATGTCGCGTCGGCGGTCGCGGTCTGCGCCTTGTCCACCGGGTTGCGCAGCGAAAGGGTGAGCGCGCCCGTGCTCTTGGCGAGCGAAAGGGTGGACACCTGGCCGGGCGACAAGGCGAGGGTGACGGTCCGCGCCGGGGGCGGGGGCGTGGAAGGATCGCTGCTGCTGGCAGGCTGCGTCCCGACGACGGTTTCGCCGACCGCCAGAACCTGAACCATCTGAAGCAGCGTCTGGGCCCGGCTGCGCCCCGCGCCGCGCGCGCCGCTGATCGCATCGGCGCCGGGATAGACGACCTGTACGTCGACACGGTCCCCTGGCCTCACCAGCCCTGCGACGGCGATCTCTGCGGTCGTGTCGATGCTGACCGCGCGCATGCCGACCGGAACGCGGATGGCGAGCTTGGCCTCTCCGCCGATGGCGTCGCGAGGGATGGGAGCTCCCGAAGGGATGGCGCGGGTGGCGACCTTGCCGACCAGTTCGGCGGGCGTTGCGACAAGGGGATGGCGGCCCGGATCGGCGGTCATGTTGCGGATCATGCCGGGCGTGATCGTCTCCCCGATCTCTATCGCGCGCGCGGCGGCGGCCAGCACGGCGGCCGGGGCGGCGCTGGACGCTGCTCCGGCAGCGGCGAGGGGCGGGCGGGACGCAGCGGAGGCGCGCTGCAACTCACGGATGCCAAGCGCAAGGAACAGGAGCGCGGCGAGCGTTCCCGCGATCATCATCAGCCTGGCTTTCGCCCCCAATTGCATATCGATCCCCTTGGGGCTTGCGCCTACGCAAAGCCCTGCTTGCCCCGGAGCGGCAGGACTTTTGACACAACCGCTCCACAAGGAGATTTCCTAAAGATTCCGAAGGGATAAGGGGACGGCAGATGAAGCCATTTTGGTCCCAGGAAGGATAGGAAGATTAATCGCGATTAAGGGCGGAAATGCGCGGCTTCCGGCTCCTTTTTGCGCACCCGCGAAGGCGCAAAGGTCCACGGGCCGGTTCGAAGGCGTAAATGGCCGATCCATTTTGGTTGCAGTTGACGAGCGCGTTCGCCGCAATAGCCTTAGTGCGCGAGCAGCAGGGGAACGCGCGCCTGCCGCAGCATCGACCGGGTAACGCCGCCAAAGACCAGTTCGCGCAGGCGGCTGTGGCCATATGCGCCCATCGCCATCCAGTCGGGGCTGAGCACGCCGATCGCGGCCTGGAGCGCCGTCTCGACGGACCGCCCTTCGCGCGGCCAGACATGAAGCTGCGACTTGATGCCGTGGCGGGCGAGATATTCCGGCGCATCGGTGGACGGAAAGGGATATTTGCCCGCTTCCTCCACGGTAACGACATTCACCTCCTCCGCCAGCTTGAGGAAAGGCACGGCCATGCGCAGCGCGGCGGACGCTTGCTGGGACCCGTCCCAGGCGACGAGCGCGCGGCCGGTGACCGCCATGCCTCGCGCCGCCTGCGGAACCGCCAGCACCGGCGTGCGGCCGCCCAGCGCCAGATCATCGACGATGTGCGGCGGGTCGCTCATCTCGCGCCTTGGCCCGGCCGGAAGGGTGACGATCATGAGGTCGCTGAGCGCGGAGGCGGACAGCAGCCCATGCACCAGGTCGCCTTCGGCCTGACGCCAGTCCCAACTGACGCCTTCGCGCCGCAGCCTGTCCTCCATGCGGGTACGCAGCCGGGCATCGATCTCTTGCAGTTCCGCCGCAATCGCGGGCGCCATCGACGCGCCGCCATAAAGGTCGGATGCGATCAGGCCCGGCATGGATGTCACCTGCACGCAATTGATATGCGCATGCGCCGCGCGGGCGATGTCGCAAGCCGCCTGAAGCCGGCTTTCCGCGCCGCTGTCGTCGTGGATGTGAAGCAGGATGGATGTCATCACGCGCCTCCATGCCCTTTGGCCTCGCCGCCTATCTTATCCTTTTTCGCATTCGGGGTGAACGGCTTTTACACCAAAGCCGGAAGGGAGCCGAAATCGGGACCGCCTACCCCTTTGTCGCAAACTCTTCGAATGTGCAGGGATAATTTTTTCCGGTCCTCTCTCCGTATAGGCCTGTTTTTACAGGCCCATACATATTATATTCGTCATATGACTACTGCGGCGGGAGTCGTCAGTGACGAAAAACGAACTGTTTTCGAGCTTCACGCGGAACTTTGACGAACGGCGTCAGGCCGAGATGTCGATCGAGGATTATTTGCTGGGATGCCGCAGTGATCCTTTGATGCATGCATCAGCACCGGAGCGATTGCTGGCTGCCATAGGCGAGCCGGAAATCATCGATACATCGCGCGACCAGCGGCTTGGACGGATCTTCATGAACCGTACCATCCGCCGCTACAAGAGCTTCGCCAATTTCTACGGCATGGAAGCGACGATCGAATATATCGTCAGCTTCCTGCGCCACGCGAGCCAGGGCCTGGAGGAGCGCAAGCAGATCCTCTACCTGCTCGGACCTGTCGGTGGCGGCAAATCGTCGCTGGCCGAACGGTTGAAGGCGCTGATGGAAAGCTACCCCATCTATGCGTTGAAGGCCGGGGACGAGATCAGCCCCATTTTCGAAAGTCCGCTCGCCCTGTTCGACGCGGAGACGCATGGGGCGTTTATCGAGGATAATTACGGCATCCCGCGCCGCCGCCTGACCGGCATGATCAGCCCATGGGCGCGCAAGCGGCTGGACGAGTTTTCCGGCGATATCTCCCAGTTCAAGGTCATCCGCCTGATGCCATCGCGCATGCGGCAGATCGCCATCGCCAAGACCGAACCGGGCGACGAGAACAACCAGGACATCAGTTCGCTCGTCGGCAAGGTCGACATCCGCAAGCTGGAAATGCTGTCGCAGAACGATCCCGACGCCTACAGCTATTCGGGCGGGCTTAACCGCGCCAATCAGGGCATGCTTGAGTTCGTCGAGATGTTCAAGGCGCCGATCAAGATGCTGCACCCGCTGCTGACGGCGACGCAGGAGGGCAATTATATCGGCACCGAGAATATCGGCGCGATCCCCTTCACCGGCATCATCATGGCCCATAGCAATGAATCGGAATGGGCCAATTTCAAGAACAACAAGAATAACGAAGCCTTCATCGACCGCATCTATGTGATCAAGGTGCCCTATTCGCTGCAAGCGACCGAGGAGCGGCACGTTTATGAAAAGCTGCTGCGCGAATCCGACCTGAACAAGGCCCCTTGCGCGCCCGGCACGCTGGACATGCTGGCGCGCTTTTCAGTGCTGACGCGATTGCGCGAGCATGAGAACAGCAACCTCTATTCGAAGATGCGCGTCTATGACGGCGAGATGCTGCGGGAGATCGATCCGCGCGCGAAAAGCATCCAGGAATATCGCGATGCCGCTGGCGTGGACGAGGGCATGTCGGGCATTTCCACCCGCTTCGCCTTCAAGGCCCTGTCGGCGACCTTCAACCACGACACCAGCGAGATCGCGGCCGACCCCGTCCACCTCATGTATGTGCTGGAAGGCATGGTGCGGCAGGAACAGTTCCCGGCCGAGACCGAAGCCAAATATCTGGAGTTCATCAAGGGCGAACTGGCGCCACGCTATGCCGAGTTCATCGGCAATGAAATCCAGAAAGCCTATCTGGAATCCTACAACGACTATGGCCAGAATCTGTTCGACCGATATGTCGCCTATGCCGATGCGTGGATAGAGGATCTGGACTTCAAGGACCCGGACACCGGACAATTGCTCGACCGGGAGGTCATCAACCAGGAACTGACGAAGACGGAGAAGCCCGCAGGCATTGCCAACCCCAAGGATTTCCGTAACGAGGTAGTGAAGTTCGCGCTGCGCATGCGGGCCAGCAATGATGGGCGCAATCCAAGCTGGACATCTTACGAGAAGATCCGCGAAGTCATTGAAAAGCGGATGTTCAGCCAGGTGGAGGACCTGTTGCCGGTGATCAGCTTCGGGTCGAAGCGTGACGGCGAAACCGCGATGAAGCATGACGAGTTCGTTTCCCGCATGGTCGAACGCGGCTATACGGAGCGGCAGGTCCGGCGGCTGGTCGAATGGTATATCCGCGTCAAGCAGGCTGGTTGAAGGAGGCGCTCGGGCGCGCATGCACATAGTCGACAGACGGCTGAACCCTGGGGGCAAGAGCCTGGTCAACCGGCAACGCTTCCTGCGGCGGGCCAGGGCCTATGTCAGTCAGGCGGTGCGCGAGAGCCTGAAGGACCGCAGCATCAAGGATCTGGCCAAGGAGGGCCAGATCACCATCCGCCGCGACGCCATCCACGAACCTACGCTCCATCGCGCTGCCAAGGGCGGCAACAGGGAAAGGGTGCTGCCGGGCAATCGCGAATTCGTGGAAGGCGACAGGATCAAGCGGCCGGACGGCGGATCGGGCGGCGGTTCTCAGCCGGGCGAAGGAGAGGGTGAGGATGATTTCCGCTTCGCCCTGTCCCGCGAGGAATTTCTGGACCTGTTTCTCGATGATCTGGAACTGCCGGACATGGCCAAGAAGCGGCTGGTGGCCGGCAAGATCGAAGGCATAAGGCGCGCTGGCTATTCGACCATCGGCAACCCGTCCAACCTGTCCGTCCCGCGCACCATGCAAAAGGCCCTGTCCCGCAGGCTGGCGCTGCGGCGGCCCAGCAGCGGCGAACTGCGCAGGCTGGACGAGGAGATTGCGGAAATCGAGGCACGCAAACCGCCGCTGCCCGACGATGCGGTGACGCTGGAACGGCTGCGCGAGGAGCGCGCCCATGTCATCCGCCGCCGCAACCTGATCGCCTATATCGATCCGGTGGACCTGCGTTTCCGCCGGTTCGAACCAGTCCCCCGGCCAGTGGCGCAGGCGGTCATGTTCTGCCTGATGGACGTGTCAGGCTCCATGACGGCGCATATGAAGGATCTGGCGAAGCGCTTCTTCGCGCTGCTGCACCTGTTCCTGTCGCGCTGCTATGAGCATGTCGAGGTGGTGTTCATCCATCATACCGACCGTGCGGCGGAGGTGGACGAGCAGACTTTCTTCTACAGCACCGTCACCGGCGGGACGCTGGTGTCGAGCGCGCTCGACAAGCTGCTGGAGGTGATCAAGGAGCGCTATAATCCCGCCGACTGGAACATCTATGTGGCGCAGGCATCTGACGGCGACACGCTGGCGTCGGACAATGCGCGGGTGGTGAGCCTGATGCAGGACGAAATCCTGCCGATCGCCCAATATGTCGCCTATCTGGAAGTCGGGCGCGAAGAGTTCGCGTCGTTCGAAAGCGCGACGTCAACCACTGGTCTGTGGGACGCCTATGCACCCGTCATGGCGGCGAATCCGCATTTCGCGATGCGCAAGGTGTCGCACCGCCGCGAAATCTATCCCGTGTTCCGGGAGCTGTTCCAGCGCAGGGGCGTCAGCGAAAGGGCGCGGAGTTGAAGGCGGCGATCGCGCCCGAACCGCTGTTTACCGGCAGCGACTGGGACTTCACGCTGATCAACCGCATCTATGACACGGTGGAACCGATCGCGCTTCAGGAAATGAAGCTCGACATCTATCCCAACCAGATAGAAGTGATCAGCGCCGAACAGATGCTGGACGCCTATTCGTCCATCGGCATGCCGCTTTTCTACAAGCATTGGTCGTTCGGCAAGCAGTTCGTGACCAATGAAATGCTGTATCGCAAGGGGCTGCGCGGCCTTGCCTATGAACTGGTGATCAACAGCAATCCATGCATCAACTATCTGATGCAGGAAAATAGCGCGACCATGCAGACGCTGGTCATCGCCCATGCGGCATTCGGGCATAATCATTTCTTCAAGAATAATTATGTGTTCCGGCAGTGGACCGATGCGGACGGCATTCTGGATTATCTGGAGTTCGCCAAGCGCTACATCGCCAGTTGCGAGGAGCGCTATGGCCAGTTGGCGGTGGAGCGGGTGCTGGACGCCGCCCACGCGCTGATGAACCAGGGCGTGCACCGCTATCCCCGCGTGCGCCCGCGCGACCTGAAGGCGGAAGCCGCGCGCGAGGCGGAGCGGCAGGCCTATCGCGATCGCATCTATGATGATCTGTGGCGGACAGTGCCGGTTGGGACTAGGGCCGATACGGTGCCCGCCGACCAGCGCCGCGCCGCGCTCGGCCTGCCGCAGGAAAATATCCTCTATTTCCTAGAAAAGACCGGCCCGCGCCTGGAAAGCTGGCAGCGCGAGGTGCTGCGCATCGTCCGCCTGATCGCGCAATATTTCTATCCGCAGCGCCAGACGAAGGCGATGAACGAGGGCGCGGCCACCTATACCCATTACCGCATCATGACGGCGCTGCATGATCGCGGCTGGATCACTGACGGCGCGTTCATGGAGTTTCTCCAGTCGCACACCAATGTCGTCTATCAGCCGACTTATGATTCCGGGCAATTTGGCGGGTTCAACCCCTATGCGCTGGGTTTCGGCATCATGTCGGACGTGGAGCGGATCTGCATCGATCCGACGCAGGAGGACCGCGAATGGTTCGGCGACATCGCCGGGTCAGGCGATCCCGTCGAGGTGCTGAAGGATATCTGGGCCAATTATCGCGATGAAAGTTTCGTGTCGCAGTTCCTCAGCCCCCATCTGATCCGGCAGTGGCGGCTGTTCAAGATATTGGACCATGAAGGCGAAGCAGAGGTGCGGGTCGACGCCATTCATGACGAGCGCGGCTACAGGCGCATCCGCCGCGCGCTCGCCCGCGAATATGATATTGCGCGGCAGGAGCCGGATATCCAGGTGGTCGATGTCGACCTGGCCGGGGACCGGACGCTGATGCTGGAGCATGCGGTGAATGATGGTGTGGTGCTCGACTCATCGGATGCGTTGCTGGTCTTGCAGAGCCTTGCCAATCTGTGGGGCTATGAAGTGGCGCTGAGCGAGGTCGATGCGGAGACGCGAAAGGAGCTGAAAAGCCACCGCTGCAATCCGCAGGACGACTGGATGCGTTGAAGCGGTGCGGGATGCGGCCATGCGGCGCGGGCACATCAAGATTCCATTTCCAATCGTCCTGCGGGAGGCGTAAATTCCGCGCGATATGGCGATGCTCGTGGTCCGGTCGGCGCTGGCCTCCGAGTCTCTCCCATGGCGGCAGGACAGCAGGAGTGCGGTTCATGACCAATGCCCTTAGCGCACAGGAATGTCTGGAGCGGGCCAGAATGCACGAGCAGTTGGCGGCGACGACGGCTGACCCTTATGCCCGCACCATGCATCAGGCGATGGCGGCCGAGTTTCGCCGCCGCGCCGTCATGGGATCGTTCGACGCGGCGCGTGCCGTCATCAACAAGCCGATGGCCGAACTCTGCTCGCCGGTCAGTTGAATCCGGCACGGCGCAGCAGATAGACGTCCATGATCCAGCCATGGCGCTCGCGCAGCGCTGCGCGCCTTTCGATGATGGATGGGCCGGTTTCGCTTAACGGTCCTTCCGCCAGTTCCTCGCACTCCATGCCCAGATAAGCGCCCCACCAGATATGAATGCCTTCGGGCGGAAGCGTGCGGAAGGCGCAATGCGCATCCAGCATCACGACAATGTCGTCCACCCCCGCTGGCCATCCATCGTCCCGCAGGCGGCGGCCCGTTGAGATCAGCACTGGCTCCGCGAGGCGATTGAAGCATATGCCATGGGCCGCCGTCAGCGCCTGGATGCTGGTGATGCCGGGAATGACGCGGATGCTGACCTGGCCGCCCAGACGCGCGGCGATCCGCAGGCTGCTGTCATAAAGGGACGGATCGCCCCAGACCAGCAATGCCAGCGTGCCGCCGCCGGGCAGGTGAAGCGCAGCCTGCTCCATCCATCGGTCGGCGATGGCGTCGTGCCAGGCGGCAACGGCGTCGAGATAGGCAGGCTCCGCCGCGCGTACGGGCATGTCGAATTCGACGATCCGGGTGGGGCCGGTCAGCACCTGCGCGCAGATCGCTCGGCGCAGATCGATCAGGTCCGATTTCGCATCGCCCTTGCGGGGGAGGAGGATGAGGTCGGCCTCATTCATCGCCTTGACCGCCGCGCGCGTGAGGTGATCGGGATTGCCCGTGCCGATGCCGATCAATAGCAGCCGGATCATGCCGCGCCTGCCATCAGGTGAAAAAAGCTGCCAGTGACATGGCCTCGCCGCGATCCAGTGGAGGCGATGTCCTTTCCCGCAGCATCGGTGACATGGGCGAGCGGTTCGTCGGGCTGTTCCATAACCATTGAGTAATGAAACTCATGGCCATTCAGTAGCGTGCCCGCTGCATAGCCGCCCATCGGCGCGAGCAGCTTTGCGAGGCGATAGCCAAGGTGCAGACGGCGTTGCGCGAAGCTGGTGACAAGGCCCAGCAGTCCCGCCAGCGCATGGGCATGCCCATCAGCATCGATCAGCGCTTCGCCCAGCGCCATATAGCCGCCGCATTCGCCATGGATGGGGCGATCCTGTGCATGGCGGCGCAGGCCCGCAAGGAACCGATGAGCACCGGCAAGCGCGGGAGCATGCAGCTCAGGATAGCCGCCCGGCAGCCACACCGTATCGGCATGGGCAGCAGGCGCTTCGTCGGCGAGGGGAGAGAAGGGCAGGATTTCCGCTCCCGCTTCCAGCCATCCCTGGACCATATGGGCATAGGTGAAGGAGAAAGCCGCGTCCTGCGCCAGTGCGATGCGCTGGCCCGGTGGAGGGCAGAGAGCGCTCGCCGGAGCGAGTGGACGTGCGCCAGCAAGGGAGCGTAACCCAGCAAGATCGACATGGGTGGCGAGGTGGTCGGCAAGTGCGTCCATGCGTGCCTCCAACTCAGCCAACTCGCCCGCCTGAACCAGACCGAGATGCCGTTCGGGCAGGCCGAGGCTGGCATCGCGGGGGATGGAACCAAGCACCGGCATGGCGATCGCTTCCATGGCACGGCGGATCATGCGGTCATGGCGATCGCTTCCCACCCGGTTCAGGATCACTCCGGCGACCCTTATGTCCGGGTGCATGGTGCGGAAACCATGGGCAAGGGCGGCGGCCGACTGGCTCTGCCCGGTCACGTCGATGACGAGCAGGACCGGCCAGCCCAGCATGGCGGCGATATCTGCGCTGCTGCCGTTTCCGCTGATGCCGGGAGCCTCGGCTCCGTCGAACAGGCCCATCACGCCTTCGGCTATGGCGAGGTCTGCATCCTGTGCCCGCGCGGCGAGCGAATGGATCAGCGGGCCGTCCATCGCCCAGCTATCGAGGTTGAAGGCGGGCCGGCCGCTTGCCTGAGAGTGAAAGGCCGTGTCGATATAGTCAGGCCCGCATTTATAGGCCTGCACTCTGATGCCTGCTCGCGTCAAGGCGCGGATCAGGCCCAGCGTGACGACTGTCTTGCCGGAGCCTGAGCGCGGCGCCGCGATGAGAAGGCCGGGAGTCATTCCTGCGGACCGGCAAAGCGCGAGTCCGTGGACGCCGGGCGGAAACGGCGGTCATAGCCCGGCGCATAAAGGCTGCTGTCGGCAAAGCCGCTGTCGTCCAGCACTGGTCCGACCAGGATCAGGGCAGTGCGTTCAGGCCCGCCCTCAGCCGCCTCCACCATGGTGCCCAAAGTGGCGCGGACGATCTTTTCATCGGGCCAGCTTGCTCGCCAGACGACGGCGGCGGGACAATCGCGACCGTAGAGCGGCACAAGATCCGCAACGACCCGATCCAGCGCATGTATCGACAGGTGGATGGCCAGCGTCGCTCCACTCGCGCCGAAGGCCGCCAGGGTTTCGCGCGGCGGCATGGCGCTTGCCCTGCCGGAGGTGCGGGTGAGGACCACTGACTGGCCGACGCCGGGCAAAGTCAGTTCCGTGCCCAGCGCGGCGGCAGCGGCGGCGAAGGACGGGACGCCGGGCGTGATGCTGTAGGGAATGCCGAGCGCCTTCAACCGGCGCAATTGTTCGCCCATCGCCGACCAGACGGACAGGTCGCCCGAATGCAGGCGGGCGACATCCAGCCCATCGGCATGCGCCTGCGCGAGCACGCCCGTGATCTCGTCCAGCGTCATGGGCGCGCTGTTGACGATGCGCGCGCCGGGCGGGCAATGGTCGAGCAGGCTGGGGGGGACCAATGACCCGGCATAGAGGCATATGGGCGAGGCGGCGATCAGGTCGCGCCCGCGCAGGGTGATGAGATCGGGCGCGCCGGGACCCGCGCCGATGAAATGGATTGTCATGCGGGAAATCCTTGTGCGAGCGCGCATGTCGCGCCGCCACCGGGCGCTATGGCGCGCAGTGTAAGCAGGCGCGATCCGTTGCCCGCAGCGGCCATCGCCACCGCTTCGGCAACGCTGCCAGTGCGATAGGCGGCAAGGCTGGCGGCGGAAGATGTGGGCGTCGATACGCCGGTGATGGCGGAAGGATCGATGGAAAGGAGGGGCAGGCCCATCGCTTCCGCGAGCGGGGCGATCAGATCCGCCTTGTGCGTCAGGGTCGCGAGGGCGGTGGGAGGCTGAGCCTTTCCAATGGCGAGGTCCAGCGCGGCGCGCAGGGCGTCAGGGCTTACGCTGTCCCGGCAACCGAAACCGGCGACGATCATAGGATGACGCTCCACTGCACAAGTGGATAGGAGGACCGCCAGCCGCGACGCGTGCCGAGCCGTACGGCTGTGGCAAGCTCTATCCGCAGCAGATCTCCCCCGATCCGTGCATGCCAATGGGCCAGCAGGCTTTCGGATTCCAGCGTCACCGCATTGGCCACGAGGCGCGTGGGTTTGCCCCTTAGATCCATGATCCTTTCCAGCAGTTCATTGCTGAGCCCCCCGCCGATGAAAATGGCGTCGGGACGGGCGCGGCCGTGGAGCACCGCTGGAGCACGGCCCTCGATGATCGTCAGCCGGTCCACGCCCAGCCGGTCCGCATTGACGCGGGCGCGAGCGGCGCGGGCAGGATCGGCTTCGAAGGCAACGGCCTGTGTCGAGGGATGGCTTAGCAGCCATTCGATCGCGACAGAGCCGGACCCGCAGCCAATGTCCCACAATGTCTCGCCGGGCCGTGGAGCAAGTGCAGACACGGTCAGCGCGCGGACCGGGCGCTTGGTGATTTGGCCGTCATGGTCGAACCATTGGTCGCCGATGCCGCTGGCGCGCGGCATGACGCCGCCATCTCCGGCAATGTCGATGCCGACAGCGACAGGATGAGCGACATCTGACAGGTCATAGTCATCCGCCCGAACCTGCCGGATACGTTCGCGCGGACCGCCCAGCGCTTCCATCACATGGAGGGTCGAAGCGCCAAAGCTCTCGCGCGTCAGAAATGCCGCAAGCTCCCCCACCGCCGCCCCGTCCCGCAGCAGCACTATGGCATGGCCCCCCGGCGCCAGATCGGGACGCAGGCGCGCAAGAGGCGCGGCATGGAGTCCATGGCAAAGCGTGTCCTGCAAGGCCCAGCCAAGCCGCGCGGCGGCGAGCGAGAAGGTGGAAGGGCCGGGATAGGCGATCCACTCTCCGGCCCCAAGATGGCGGGTGATGCTGGCGCCCGCGCCGAACCAGAAGGGATCGCCTGACGCAAGCATGACCGTTGGCTGTCCCCGGCGCGTCAGCAGCGGCGCAACGCCATCCTCGAACGGCGCTGGCCAGGCATGGCATTCAGCTTTAAGGGGCGGCAGCAGCGCAAGGTGGCGAGGCGCGCCGGTGATGAACTGTGCTTCCTCCAGCGCCGCGCGCGCGATGGAGGGCAGGCCGGTCACGCCATCCTCGCCGATACCGATGATCGTCAGCCAGGGAGTATCAGCGGCCATGACCAACATCCTGATCCTGGGCGGCACGACCGAGGCGAGCGCTCTGGCCGCCGCAGCGGCGCAAAGGGGCTTGCGCGCCACCTTGAGCTATGCGGGACGTACGGAACGGCCCCGCGCCCAGCCGGTGCCGCTCCGCATAGGCGGCTTTGGCGGGGTTGAAGGGCTGACGCGCTATCTCCGGCTGGAAGGGGTGACGCATCTGGTCGACGCGACCCATCCCTTTGCCGCGACGATGAGCCGCCATGCCGCCGAAGCGGCGCGGCTTGCGGGCATCGGCCATATCATGCTCACTCGCCCGCAATGGGAGGCGGGGGAAGGCGACCGATGGAGCCATGTGGCGGATATTGCGGGGGCCGTCGCCGCGCTGGCAGGGAGGGCGCAGCGCGTGATGCTGGCGCTCGGAAGGATGCATGTGGATGCCTTCGCCGCGCAGCCGCAGCATCATTATCTGCTGCGCTTCATCGATCGGCCCGTTGTTCCGCCTGCTCTGCCGCGTCATCATCTGCTGGTGGATCGGGGGCCGTTCGCCGTGGAGAGCGAAGTTGCGCTGATGCGGGCGCATGAGGTCGAGCTGGTCGTCGCCAAAAACGCGGGCGGCGAGGGCGCGCGAGCCAAGCTGGATGCGGCGCGGGAGCTGGACATCCCGGTGCTGATGATCGACCGGCCGCCCCTGCCGGACGTCAGGGTAACGCACAGCGTCGCTGATGTACTCTATTGGCTCGCTCATTCGGCCCAGCGTGGCGTGTAGAGGATTGGTCCGGCGGCGCGATCGATCATGCGGGTTCGGCTGGACCCGACGATCACCATCGTGCGCATGTCCGCCGTTTCGGGCGTAGCCTGCTCCAGCGGGACGATGCGCAATTTCTCTTGAGGCGTCGAGACAGCACGCGCGAAGAGGATCAGGCGGCCTGGTTCGCATGTTTCCCGCAATATGGCGAGGGTCCGGGCGAACCCTTCGGGACGCGATCGGGAGCGGGGGTTGTAGAAGGCGATGGCGAAGTCCGCTTCGACGGCAAGGCGCAGCCTGCGCTCGATCAACGCCCATGGCTTCAGATTGTCCGACAGGTTGATCGCGCAGAAATCATGGCCCAGCGGCGCGCCCGCCCGCGCGGCAGCGGCGAGCATCGCCGTAATGCCGGGCAGGACGCGAATGTCGATCGCGCGCCAGGCGGCGGGACCAGCTTCCAGCGCTTCGAACAAGGCCGATGCCATGGCGAAGACGCCGGGGTCGCCCGACGACGCCACGACTACGCGATGCCCCGCTGCGGCAAGCTCCAGCGCATGCGCGGCGCGATCAAGCTCGACGCGGTTGTCGGACGGGTGCCGCGTCAGGCCGGACCGCTCGGCCACCCGCGACACATAGGGCGCATAGCCGATCAGGTCGGTCGCTTCCTCCAGCGCCATGGTGACTTCCGGCGTGATCAGCGCGTCCGCGCCGGGCCCAAGTCCAGCGACAGCCACCCATCCGCTCATGGCCGCCGTCCCTGTCCATGGATCAGCAGGATGGAAAAATATCCCGTGACGGCTTCCGCCTGCGCCAGCGGCGTGACCCGCTGGTCCGCCATGGTGGCATATTCGACCAGCCAGGCGCAGTCCCGCCTGCCTGCGCTTTCGACGGCACGGCGGAGCTTGGCGAGGTTGCGGCCGATCTTCATGACGACCAGCGCGTTGGTGTCGCGGATGCGCCGGGCAAGCTCCTCTTCGGACAGGGTCGCCATCAGCACGGTCAGCACGTCATCGCCCCAGCTGATAGGCATGCCGCTGGCCGTCCACGCCCCCGACATGCCGGTGATGCCCGGCACGATCTGCACGGGCGCGCGCGCGGAAAGGCGGCTGTGCAGATGCATGAAACTGCCGTAGAAAAAGGGGTCGCCTTCGCACAGGACGACCACATCCTCTCCCTGCATCGCCAGGCCGTGCAGATGCGCGGCGCAGTCCGCATAGAAGGGGGCAAGGCAGGCATTGTAGCGCGGATCGGAAAAGGGAATTTCCGTCGTCACCGGATATTCCATCGCAAATTCCACCGCGTCGGGCCGCAGCATCCCTTCAACGATGCGCCGGGCGTGGCCGGGGCGGCCCGCCTTGCGGAAATAGGCGATGTGACGCGCCTGCCGGATCAGGCGATCCGCGCGAACGCTCATCAGGTCCTGCGCGCCGGGGCCGAGGCCCACGCCATGGATGGTCCCGCTCATTCGGCAGCGCTCGCCAGTGCGTTGAGGGCCGCCACGGTGATGGCGCTGCCGCCCAGCCGTCCTTCGACGATGCAGCAGGGAACGGGCTGCGCCTGCCACAGCGCGTCCTTGGATTCCGCCGCGCCGACGAAGCCGACCGGGCAGCCGATGATCGCTGCCGGGCGAGGGCAGGCGAGGTCCTCCAGCATGTTGAGCAGATGGAAAAGCGCAGTCGGTGCATTGCCGATCGCGACGATCGCGCCCGCCAGATGAGGCCGCCACAGCTCCAGCGCGGCGGCGGACCGGGTGTTGTCCATGGCTTGGGCAAGGGCGGGCACCCGCGCGTCGTGCAGCGTGCACAGGACAGGGTTGGCCGCAGGCAGCCGGGTGCGGGTGATCCCTTCCGAAACCATGCGCGCGTCGCACAATATGGGCGCTCCGGCATTCAGCGCGCCGATGGCCGACTGGGTGAAGGCAGGAGAAAAGCGGATATGCGCCTCAAGGCCGACCAGCCCGGCGGCGTGGATCATCCGCACCGCCACGCGCTCCTCTTCCGCGGCAAAGCGGGCGAGATCCGCCTCCGCCCGGATGGTGCGGAAGGATTGGCGGTAAATGGCCGCTCCGTCGGTTTCATAGACATGCGGCATCAGGAGGCTCCGAAGAGGGTAAATAGCTGCTGAGGGTCAAGGCCGGAGCGAGCGGGCGGCGATCCCGCACGGGCGTTGAACGCCAGATCGAAGCAGCCATTGCGCCCGGTGAGAACCGTGGCTGCCGGGCCCGGCCGCGCGCAGCCCTTGGCGCAGCCCGACACATGCAGGTCAGAGGCAAAGGGCGCCAGCCGCGCCGCCAGATCGCGGGTGCCGACGCTCGCCTGCGGGCAGGCGGGCGCGCCGGGGCAGGCATCGGCGCTCAGCAAGGGACCGGCGGGGCCGTCCGATGGTCCATCATCCCCTTCCAGGATGATGCCGCGCCACGGCGTCAGGCGGACATGGTGTGCTCGGTCCATCAGGCCGCGCAAGGCATCGGCCTCGATCCGGCCAAAGGGCACGCCATGGAAGCGGCCAGGACAAAACTCGATCACAGCGGAGGGGGAGCGGGACCCGGCAGGAATATGGGACGCAGGGTGCGGAAGGAGCGCTGTATGCCGGGCCATCCGGCCCGCCTTCACGCCGCCGCTGCGGACAAACCAGTGGGCGAGCGCGATCAGGTTGTCCACGGCCTTTTCCACGCTCGTCGCCATGCCCTTGTCCCGCCCCTCGGCCCGGAGAATCAATTCTCCGTGCTCGCTCCGTTCGATGCGGAAATCGGCGGGGCTGTGGGCGAGGGCGGGCGCAGGGCCTGCGTCGATGGCGATGCCCACCTTGGGCGGCAGAGGGGGCAATTCGCCCATCCGGTCCAGCAGCGCGCGGGCGATCATATCCGACGCATCGTCAGGCATCCAGTCGGGCGTCAGTATGACCGGCGCGGCAGCTTCCCGGCTGGCATCTGGATTGACCAGGCCCAGCGCGGCCAATGCCTGCACCAGCTCCCCGTGGTCACGCTCCTTCACGCCCCGGATCTGTAGCCCCGCGCGATTGGTCAGGTCGATATGGCCGTTGCCATGGCGCAGCGCCGCATCGCACAGGCCAAGCACTTGCATGCGGCTCATCCGGCCAAGGCGGGGTCGGACACGGACCAGCAGGCCGTCTCCCGCCATCATCGGCCGCCATGCGGTCGGACACCATCCCCGCACCGCAGGATGAGGCGATTGATCAGCGGACGCGCGCCCCGGCCAGTCCTGCACTTTTAAAGCCCTCCAGGTGTCAAGCAACGATGGCGGCGGTGCGCCCGTGCGTGATGAGACGCAGCCGGGCACGGCCGCAGCCGCACGAAAATTCGTCGCTCAAACGGAGAACCGAGCCGTGACCATCCCCTGGATCATGGCAAGAGCGACCTTTGCGGCGGCAGGTCTCCTGGCTTGCGGGTCAATGCGTGAAGCATGGGCCTTCCCGGATTGCTCCAGTGGCTGATCGCCCGGTACACGATCGTCCATGTCTCGCTCGCCGCTCACAGTTGCAGGGACAGCCACGGATTAGGGAGCAAGCTCCCGCACCGCGTTCCCATTTAAGCCCCAAAAGGGACACCGACGCGATCGATGGACCGGCAGGCCGGTCCGCTTCGCCTCTTAGAGCGCTCGCCGGTGAAAGGGAAGGGGCTTCGGCAGGCTTGGCGCGATCGGAGACTTGGCGCTTCTGCCTGTGCAGGAGCACGGCGCATCCCTAGCGTTTCATCACCACCGAACGCCAACCCGTCCGCTGTTCCCAGCCGCGCCGTTCCAGCTCTGGCGCGTCCTCTTCGCTTTCCGGGCGGCCCAGGCATAGCAACCCAAGACAAGCCCAGTTCGCGGGAATATCCAGCATCGCGTCTACGTCTTCGGACTCCATGATGGATACCCAGCCCATGCCGATGCCACGGGTCCGGGCCGCCAGCCAGAGCGTATGAACGGCCATTACGCAGCTATAGCGCCGCGCTTCTGGCATGGTGACCGCGCCCAGATGGTGTCCGGTTTCCGTGCCGTCGTCGCAGTAGACGGCGAACAGCACCGGGGCTTCGCGCAGGCCGTGCAGCTTGAGGCTGCGGTAAAGGCGGTCCTGATCGCCTTCATACGCCTCTCCCGCCGCGCTGACCTGAGCATCGACGTGGCGGGCGAGCCGTTCGCGAAGTCCGGCGGTTTCGATCCGCACGAAGCGCCAGGGCTGCGACAAGCCGACAGACGGCGCGCGATGCGCCATGCTCAGCAGCCATTCCACGTCGCTCTCGTCAAGCGGGTCAGTGCGGAAATGGCGAACATCCCGCCGCGCCCGGACCAGCGCTTCGAACGCAGCGCTGTCAATGGGCGTGATGGCGGGACCGCTCATGTCAGAATTCTATCCCCGGCTGCGCCTTCACCCCGCTGCGGAAAGGATGCCTGATCAGCGTCATTTCGGTGACCAGATCGGCCGCCTCCACCAATGCATCGGGAGCGTTGCGGCCGGTGACAATGACATGCTTCATCGGGTCACGTCCTGCGACGGCCTCCAGCACTTCGTCAAGCGGCAGATAGTCGTACCGCAGCACGATGTTCAGCTCGTCGGCAAGCACCATGTCATAGGCGGGATCGGCGATCATCCGCTTCACCTCGTCCCATGCCTCGCGGGTGAGCGCGATATCGCGCGTGCGGTCCTGCGTGTTCCAGGTGAAGCCTTCGCCCATCGGCTTGAACGTGACATTATCGGGAAACGCGTCGAACACCGCTTTTTCTCCGGTGGTCATCGCACCCTTGACGAACTGCACGACGCCGACCTTCTTGCCATGGCCGATCGCGCGCACCACCATGCCGAGCGCGGCGGTCGTCTTGCCCTTGCCCTTGCCGGTATGGACGATCAGCAGGCCCTTTTCCTGCGTCTTGGTCGCCATGATCTTGTCATGGGCGGCCTGCTTCTTCTTCATCTTCTCGGCATGTTGTTCCGGAGTGCGTTCGATCATGGTCGGTCTTCCTTGAGGCTGGAAAGGAGCATGGCGGCGCTATTGGACCGGGGCCGCCAAAGGCCGCGATCAAGCGCTTCCGACAGGCGGGCGGCGGTTTCGCGCAGGGCGGCGGGGTTCACCTCCGCCATGAAGGCGCGGACGGCTTCATCCTCGATGAAGGCGGCGTGGACGGCGTCGAAATGATGATCCTTGACGCCATGGGTGGTGGCGGCAAAGGCGAAGAGATAATCGACCGAGGCGGCGATTTCGAACGCGCCCTTGTAGCCGTGGCGCATCATGCCCGCGATCCACTTGGGATTGGTCACGCGGGCGCGCACGACGCGGCCGATCTCATCCTCCAGCGTGCGTACGACCGGCCGTTCCGGGCGGCTATGGTCATTATGATAGCTGAGCGGCGTCTTGCCGGAGAGATGCTCCACCGCCGCCGCGATCCCGCCTTCGAACTGGTAATAATCATCGCTGTCGAGCAGGTCATGCTCGCGATTGTCCTGATTCTGGATAAGTGCGTCCGCTTCGGCCAGCCGCCGCGCGAACAGGGCGCGATCGGTCTCTCCCTCCACGCCGCCGCCATAGGCATGACCGCCCCAATCGAGATAGATATTCGCAAGGTCGGACCGGTCGTGCCAGATGCTTTCATCGATCATCGCCTGCAAACCCGTGCCGTAAGTTCCCGGCGCGGAACCGAAAACACGCGCCCCCGCGCGGCGGAGCGCCGCCTTTTCGGACGCGCCCTCCGCCATCAGAAGGGCGGTTTCGGCACGGTGGCGGGCGGCGGCGGGATTATCCTCCTCCGGCTCGTCCAGTGCCATCACCGCGCGGGCGGCGCTGTCGACCAGATCGGCCTGTTCAGGGAAGGCGTCGCGGAAGAAGCCCGATATGCGCAGGGTGACGTCGACCCTTGGGCGATTGAGTTCCGCGATCTTCATCACCTCAAAGCCGATGACCCGGCCCGATGACCATTCCCAGCGCGGACGCACGCCCATCAATGCCAGCGCCTGGGCGATATCATCGCCTCCGGTGCGCATATTGGCGGTGCCCCACGCGGAAATCGCCATCGCGCGCGGATATTCTCCCTGCCGCTGGAGATAGTCCTGGACCAGCAGTTCGGCGGATCGCTGCCCCAGATTCCAGGCCGCTACGGTGGGGACGGCGCGCGTGTCCACCGAGTAGAAGTTGCGGCCGGTCGGCAATACATCGGGCCGCCCGCGCGTGGGCGCGCCGGAAGGGCCGGGGAGGACGAAACGCCCGTCAAGCGCCGCCAAAAGCGCCGCTTTCTCGGCCGGTCCGCTGGCGTCGACGCGCGGGGCGAGCCCGCTGTACAACGCCTCGATGATAGCGGCGCTTTTTGGACCAGGCGCATCGCCCTTGGTATCGAGCAGATGGATAGCGAGTAGTTCGAGCCGCTCCACCGTATCGCCCGTTGTTCGCCAGGGCGCTGGCGTCAGAGAGCCAAGCTCCGGCGGGCGGGCACCTTGCCACGGCGTCCCCATGACAAAATCCAATGGATTGAAACCAAGGGAAAGATCGTCAGCCAATGCGGTAAGCAGCGATCCTTCGCCATCCTCCAATCCGCGCGGGCAACGGGCGAGCGCGATCAGCAGGTCCCGGCGTTGCGTTCCTTCTGGCGACCGGGTGAAGACATGCAGCCCATCGCGGATCTGCATTTCCTTGAGGTCACACAGATAGTTGTCGATCGCTGCCAAGGCATCGTCTCCGCCGCCTTCCGCGCCCGCATCCTTGTCCAGCCCCTGTGACGCGGCGAGCGCCAATATATCCTTGCGCAGCGTCTCCAACCGGCGAGGGTCCATGCCGGCGGCGAGATAATATTCATCGACCAGCGCCTCCAGTTCCTTGAGCGGGCCGTAGCTTTCGGCGCGGGTCAAGGGCGGCGTCAGATGATCGATGATGCAAGCGCCGATGCGCCGTTTCGCCTGCGTGCCCTCGCCCGGATCATTGACGATGAAGGGATAGATTTGCGGGACCGGCCCGGCGCAGATTTCGGGGAAGCAGTTTTCGGATAAGGCGATCGCCTTGCCGGGCAACCATTCCAGATTTCCATGTTTGCCGACATGCACGACGGCATGCGCCTTGAAACGACTGGCCAGCCAGAAGTGGAAGGCCAGATAAGCATGCGGCGGCGGCAGGGCCGGATCGTGATAGCTGGATTTCGGGTCCACATCATAGCCGCGCGAGGGCTGAACAGCCACGGCCAGCTTGCCGAAGCGATGGACGGCAATCGAAAAAGCTCCATCGCGCAGGGCCGGGTCGGCCTCAGGTGGGCCCCAGCGAGATATGACCGCGTCCTGCACGGCTTGGGGTAGAGCTGCAAAGGCTGTTTGATAGTCCGGCAGGGGCAGTCGTTCCGGCGGCGCGGTTGCGGTGAGCCGCTGCATCAGCTCCGCGCCATCGCCCGGCGCTCCAGCGGCATCGTAGCCAGCTTCGGCGAGCGCATCCAGGATTGCGGCAGCGCTCGCAGGCGTATCAAGCCCCACGCCATTGCCGATACGTCCGGCCCGGCCCGGATAGTTGGCGAGGATAAGGGCGATCCTGCGCTTACCGGGGCTGGTTTTGCGCAGCTTTGCCCAATTTACAGTGAGTTGGGCAGTGAAGCTCGCACGATCTTCAAGAATTTGGGGCACGATGATGCTGCACTGGGTGCGTTCATCGAAGCGAGCGGCCGCCTTGAACGCCACGGCGCGGGTGAAAAGCCGCCCGTCCACCTCTGGAAGCGCAATATGCATGGCGAGGTCGCGGGGGCCAAGTCCCCGCGCGCTCGCCTGCCATGCCTGCTCCTCGGCGCTGGCGAAGACGGTCTGGAGGATCGGGCAATCGGCTTGCTCAAGAATGGACGGCGTGCGCGGTTCGCCCGGAGCCGACGCGGCGAAGGCGGTGGCATTGAGGATGACATCCGGCGGCGTCTGCGTCATCGCCGCACGCAGGAAATCCCTTGCAAAGGGTTCGCGAAGCGCGCGAACATGCACTGGTAAGACATTGAGACCATGGGCTTGTAGTTGAAAGATCATGGCATCGACCGCATCCATCGTCCCGGCGATCAGCAAGGCGCGATAGAAGAGGAAAAGGACCGTCGGTTGTCCCTCGCGCCACCGGCTTTTCACCTCGTCCAGCGTCACGCGCTCCGCACCGGGCCAATAAAGCCCGGCATCCGCCACCGGGACGGGAGCGTCCGCTTCTCCTGCATCAAGTCCGGCAAGGCGCGCGGCCTCCCTCAGGAAGCTGACGGCATTGGCGATGCCGCCCTGACGGATATAGTCGCGCAGCCGCTCGCAACTGGCTTGAGGGAGGGTCGAGGCCTGAACCAGATCGGGGTCCTGTTCCTGCCCGTCGGCGATCGCGGCGAAGGCGATCCCCTTCTCCCGCGCCATTCTGGCAATTTCATCAATGCCATAGGGCCAATAGCTCCTGCCGCCTAGCAGGATGACGCAGACGAAGCGCGCGTGGGCGATGACCTTTTCGACATAGAGGTCGACGGAATAGGGGTGGCGCAGCTGGAGCAGGTTGGCGAGCCGCACTGAGGGAGCATCATCCCCCAATGCCGCCGCCGCGCTGGCGAGGCAGGCAAGGTCGCTGTCCGCCACGGTAAGCACGACGATATCACCCGGCGATTGGCCAAGATCGATGGCTTCATCGCCGTTCGAAACGGTGCCGGGCGTGGCGGTCAGCAGATGCATCAGGCGGGGACCGGCCCTGCACCGAGCATCGCAGCGATGGCATTGCGGTCAAGACCGCTCTGGCCGATGATGACGAGCCGGGAAGCGCGCTGCTCGTCCGGCTGCCACGCGCGGTCATAATGATGCTGCACGCGCGGCCCCACCGATTGGAGGACGAGGCGGGCGGGACGGCCCCGGACCGCCAGGAAGCCCTTGACGCGCAACAGGTCATGCTCCGCAATGGCCCGGTTCAATGCGGCGAGCAGCGGTTCCGCACTCTCCAGTTCGCCAAGGTCCAGCACGAAGCTGTCGAAGTCATCATGATCATGATCCTCCTCACCGTCATGATGCGACGGCCGGCCATCGATCTGATCCTCCACCGCGGCATCTATGCCCAGCAGAGCCGCCGGATCGACGCGGCCCATGGAGGTGCGCACGATGCTGACGCCGGACCGGATTTCCTGCCGCAGCCCGTCCTCCACTTCCTCCAGCCGCGCCGCATCCACGAGGTCGGTCTTGTTGAGGAGGACAAGGTCGGCGCAGGCAAGCTGGTCTTCGAACAGTTCCTCGATCGGGCTGTCATGATCCAGCGTGGGATCGGCGGCGCGGGCGGCGGCCAACGCGGCTTCGTCATGGGCGAAGCGCCCTGCGGCGAGCGCGTCGGCATCCACAAGCGCGACCACGCCGTCCACGGTCGCGCGCGTGCGGATGCCGGGCCATTGGAACGCCTTCACCAGAGGCTTGGGCAAGGCAAGCCCGGACGTTTCGATGATGATGTGGTCGGGCGGCACAGGCCGGTCGAGCAGCCGCTGCATGGTCGGCAGGAAATCGTCCGCCACGGTGCAGCAGATGCAGCCATTGGCAAGCTCGATTATATCGTCGTCCGGGCAGGCTTCATCGCCGCAGCCCTTCACCAGCGCGCCGTCCACGCCGACATCGCCGAATTCGTTGATGACAAGGGCGATGCGGCGGCCGCCCGCATTTTCGATGAGGTGACGGATCAGGGTCGTCTTGCCCGCGCCCAGAAAGCCGGTGATGACGGTGGCGGGAATCTTGTTCATGATATGCTTCCTTGCGGTGCGAGGGGGACATCGATCTCGTCGAAGCGCTTCCAGCGGTAGATCGCCCAGCTGATCAGCCAGCAGGCGGCGAACAGGCCGACGATGAAGAAGCCCAGGCTGTTGAAATGCTCGCCAAGGCTGGCGGCCAGCGACCAGAGGCCTCCCGTAAAGCCGAGCTTGTTCCCCAGAAGCGCGATCACCTCTATCCCGCCGATGACGATGGCGACGATCGCCGACACCAGCGTGATGGTGATGTTGTAATAGAGCTTGCGGATGGGTTTCACGAACGCCCATTGATAGGCCCCCATCATCAGCGCCCCATCAGCCGTGTCCACCAGCGCCATGCCCGCAGCGAAAAGCAGCGGGAAGATAAGGACGGTGGAGAGCGCAAGGCCGCTCGCCGCGTGCCCGGCGGACAAGCCCAGAATGGCGATCTCCGTCGCCGTGTCGAAGCCCAGGCCGAACAGGAAACCGAGCGGCGCCATGTGCCAGCTGCGCGTCACCAGCCGGAAAAGCGGCTTGAAAATCCGGGCGAGCAGTCCCCGGTTCCCCAGCAGCATGTCCATGTCCTCGCTGGTATAGGCGCCGCCCCTGCGGACATGGTTGAAAGCCGACCAGACCGATTTCAGGATGATCAGGTTCACGGCGGCGATGGCGAAGAGGAAGGTCGCGGAGATGATGGTGGCGATGACGCCGCCAATCTCCCCAGCCGCTTCCACCCGGCTGAGCGCGCTGGCGGCGGTGGCGATCAGCACCGCGCCGATCAGCACGATGCCGCTATGGCCGATCGCGAACCAGAAGCCCACCGTCAGCGGGCGCTCGCCATTTTGCATCAGCTTGCGGGTCACATTGTCGATCGCGGCGATATGGTCTGCGTCCACCGCATGGCGCAGGCCCAGGCTCCAGGCGAGCAGGGCCGTGCCCAGCATCGCCACGTCGCCCGCGAACAGAAGGCCAGCCCATATCCACAAAAGGATGTTGGCCGCGATCAGCCCGGCAAACATCCAGGTGGCGCGGCGGCGTATGGACCCCTGCGGTGGAGGGTCGAGAGTTGGAGAAAGAGCATTCATGAGCCAGTCCGTTGGCGTCAGCGAACCGGAACGGGAGCCTCCGCAAAGCGGCCGGCGGCGCGCGCCGGACGGACGCCAGTGCGCCCGGCACGCATGCCGGTGCGGCTCCCGCCGCACGAAGCGTCGCTCAGACGGAACACCGTGCCCCGGCCATCCCCTGGACCAAAGCAAGAGCGACCAGACGCCGGCAGGTCTCCTGGCTTGCGGGTCGTCGCTCGGCACATGGCCTTCCCAGGCCTCGCAGGATTTAGCGTCCGGCCCAGTGGCTGACCCTCCCATGTCATGGAAGGTCGATATGTGTCTCGCTCGCCGCTCACAGTTGCAGGGACAGCCGCGGATTTGGACGCCCTAAAAGGAAAGGACATCCGCACCGCATTCCCATTCAAGCCCCCTTCGGGGCACCGGCGCGATCAATGAAGACCGCCCTTGGGGCAGGCCTTCGCCGACGTGCATAGAGCGGCCTGCGGCAAAAAGGAAGCGGGCGGTTGGAAACGCCGAATGAAATAAAATGGTAATATTATCGTCACGCGATAGTCACTGAACTGACATAGCGGCGCCACCCATGAGAAGGGATCAAGCAATGAAAGCCAGCCGTTGGGCGATCGCGATCGCGATGCTCCAGATCAGCGCCCCGTCATGGGCGAACGCCCAGACGATCAGCCAGGCCGAAGCCGAACAGTTGCGCGCGCAGATCGCCACGTTGAAGGCGCAGGTGGAGATGCTGGAGGCCCGGCTCGATTCCGCAGCGCCCGCCGCAGCTTCGGGTTCCGCTCCGGCCGCCGCGCCCAAGGCGCTGGCGGCTGCGTCCAAGCCTGAGAACAAGGCCAAGCCGGAAACGGACATCAGCTGGAAGGGCAGCCCGGTTTTCGCCAGCGACGACGCCAAGTTCAAGGTGAAGGGCCGGATCCAATATGACGCCGGTCTGCTGATGGCGCCGGAAAGTGTATCGGATCGCGCCAAAGGCTATTCGAACGAGCTTCGCCGCCTGCGGCTGGGGGCCGAAGGGCAATTGGGCGCGGGCTTTGGATACAAGCTTGAGGTCGAACTGTCGGACAACAGCGTCGATCTGGTCGACACGTTCATCACCTATGAAAAGGGCAAGTGGCTGATCACGCTGGGCAATCATAACCAGTTTCAGTCGCTGGACGAACTGATCGGCGACACCACGGGATCAGTGATGGAGCGCGCTGCCTTCACCGACGCCTTCAACTTCGAACGCCGCATCGGCCTGTCTGCGCAATATAAGTCGGGCATTCTGCTGGCCCAGCTAGGCCTGTTTTCCGACAGCGCCGATTCGCTGACCAATGACGAGGATGGCGACGAGAATGACAGCTACAGCGTCGACGGACGGATCGTGCTTGCGCCGCGCATCGGCAAGACTCAGCTGCATTTCGGCGCATCCGGCCATTGGCGGGACCTCAACCGTCTGTCGGATGAGCCACTGCGCTACCGCCAGCGCCCCTATCTGCACACGGTCAACACGCGTTTCCTCGCGACGCCAGCAATCGATGCTACGGGCGAAAGCCATTATGGGCTGGAGCTCGCGGGGACGCGCGGGCCGCTCTATTGGGCCGGTGAAACGCACTGGCTGCGGACGAAGCGGCCCGGCCTTTCGGACCCGACATTCTTCGGCGGCTATGCTGAGGTCGGCTATTTCCTGACCGGCGAGACACGCGCCTACAAGAACGGCATTTTCGGCAGCACCAAGCCCAGGCAGGCCTTTGGCGACGGCGGGATGGGCGCGCTGCAACTCACCGCGCGCTATGACTATCTGGACCTGAATGACAAGGATATCGTGGGCGGCACCCAAAATGCCTGGATTTTGGGCCTGGTATGGACGCCGATCGAATATCTCCGCTTCAACCTCAACTACGCCCATCTGCGCTACACCGATGCGGCCATTCCGGCGGGCACCGACCGCGATTACAGCGCAAATGTCGTGGGCTGGCGCGCCGAACTGGACTTCTGATCCGGCGGGGCATGGCCGGGCAGGGCCCGTGCCCCGCATCTAGCCGCTTGCGGCGTCAGCCCGTCCGCATTATCAGCAGCGCCGCGACAGGTTCCCCATCAAGGGGATGAAAAGGGAAGTCGGGTCAAAGCCCGCGCTGCCCCTGCAACTGTAAGCGGAGAGCGTACGGCCATCATGCCATTGGAACCCCCCGCAGGGGCTTTCCGAGAAGGCGGCCGGACGCACCGACCCGCGAGCCAGGAGACCTGCCTGCCGCAGTCGTTCTTCGACCGGACAGGGTGTGCCGGACGAACGGGGATATCCCTCGCTGAGCGACAGCCATCGCCTTGCCGGTGCGGCCGTGCAGGACGCGTATCGCTGTGCGCCCCTGCTTCGTCCGTCCGCAAGGCTGTTTGCGGTCGAAGCGGGGAGCCGGAAATGACGATCCATGATGTGACGCGGGGGCGCGGCTGATGCTGCGCCGGGTTGAGGCCGGGGCGGCGGTGGTGGTCTGTTCGACCTGCCGCCTGTCCGCCGGCCAAAGGGAAGATGGGGAAGGGCGGCGCGGCGGCGCTTTGCTGGCGCAGGCGCTGCGTTCCGTCCAGGCAAGCGACAGCAGCTATGCCGCCGTGGAGGTCCAGGAAATGCCCTGCCTCTTCGCCTGCCAGCGCCACTGCACGGTGCATCTGCGCGCGCCTGGCAAGGTGGGCTATGTGCTGGGTGACTTCACGCCGGATGAAGAAGCCGCGCGGGCGATACTCGACTATGCCATCCGCCATGCCGCCAGCGACGAAGGCGTGGTGCGCTATGCCGACTGGCCGCAAGGGGTGAAGGGCCACTTCATCGTGCGGACCCCGCCTGAGGGATTTGTCTGCACATGACCCGTTTTCGCGATCGCGCGGCATTCGACCGGGCGCTGGCGGCCTTGCCCGGCCCCGACATGCTGGCGAGGGAGGCGGCCGCGAGCCGTCAGGCGTCGCTGACGAAGCCTGCGGGATCGCTAGGGCGGCTGGAGGCGATCGCGCTGTTCATGGCGGGATGGCAGGGGCGCGAACGGCCACGGGCAGAGCGCATCCGTGCCGCCCTGTTCGCTGGCAACCACGGCGTTGCGGCGCGCGGGGTGAGCGCCTTTCCGCCGGAAGTGACATCGCAGATGGTCGCGAATTTCCACAATGGCGGCGCGGCGATCAATGCGCTCGCCGCCGCGTGCGGGGCGGAGCTGGTGATCGTGCCGATCGATCTGGACCGGCCGACTGCTGATATTTGCGACGGCCCGGCGATGGCCGAAGCGGAATGCCTGGCGGCGATAAATGCCGGTGCGGCGGCGGTGCGGCCAGACATCGACCTGCTGCTGCTGGGCGAGATGGGCATCGGCAACACGACGCCAGCCGCCGCCATTTGCGCGCAGGTACTGGGCGGGGAAGCCAAGCAATGGGCAGGCCGGGGCACCGGACTCGATGCGCGCGGGCTGGAGCGCAAGCAGGAGGCGGTGCGTCGCGCGCTGGCGCTTCATGGGGAAGCATGCAGCGGCGCGTTCGAAACGCTGCGCCGCCTTGGCGGTCGGGAAATCGCCGCCATTGCGGGCGCGGTGCTGGCGGCGCGGATGGATCATGTGCCGGTGCTGCTGGACGGCTTCATCTGCGGCGCGGCGGTCGTGCCCCTCGCGCGCGACAATGCAGAAATCACCGGCCATTGCCTTGCCGCTCATTGTTCGGCCGAAGCAGGGCATGCCCGGTTGCTCGAAGCATTGGGTCTCGATCCGCTGCTGCGGCTGGACATGCGGCTGGGCGAAGCGAGCGGCGCTGCGGTGGCGGCGCAGATCGTCCGGTCCGCCCTTGCCGCGCATGCGGGCATGGCGACCTTCGCCGAAGCGGCCGTTGCTGGCGGCCTATGACGGGCATCACGCTCCACCTGATGCGGCACGGGATTACCGGGATGACGGGCCGGCTGCTGGGACATCATGATGCGCCGCCGCACCCGGATGGCGTCGCGCTCTGCGTCGATCGCGCGCGCCCCATCGACTGCGGCCGCATCCTGACGTCCGATCTGTCACGGGCGCGCATTCCCGCTGAATTCATCGCCGCCGAAAAGCAGGCGGCTCTCCACGTCGATCCGCGCTGGCGGGAACTGGACTTCGGCGCGTGGGATTGCGCCGATGCGGCCGATCTTCCCGCCGGGGCGCTCACCGATTTCTGGGCCGACCCGGATGGCAGCCCGCCGCCGGGCGGGGAGTGCTGGTCAAGCCTGCGCGCGCGCGTCAGCGCGGCCTTGGGCGAGATCGACGCCCCGGCACTGGTCCTTACTCATGCGGGCGCGATGCGAGCAGCGCTTTCGGTGCTGTGCGGGCTGGATCATCGCCAGGTCTGGACCTTCGACCTTCCCCATGGCGCACTGTTGAGCCTCCGGCTTTGGCCGGACGGATCGGGGGCGCAGATCACGGGCCTTGCGGCATGAGGCGGCTGGTGCTGGCGATGCAGCTGATGACCCGCCTGCCGTTGCCGCAGGTCAAGGCGGATGAGCAGGATTTCGCCGCCGCCATCCGCTGGTTCCCCGCAGCGGGGATCGTGGTGGGCGCCTGCATCGCTGGCGGCCTTTCGCTGGGCGGCAGGGTCGATCCGTGGGCAGGGGCGCTGCTGGCGCTGCTGCTGTGGGCAGGCGTGACCGGGGCGCTGCATCTGGATGGCCTTGCCGACATCGCCGATGCGGCGGGCGCGGCGCATGGCGACAAGACGCGGCTTTCCCTGGTGCTTGCCGATCCGCATGTCGGCAGCTTCGGCGTCGTGGCGGTGGTGTTGCAATTGCTGACGAAGCTGGTGCTTTTGCGGATGAGCGTTGGTTCTTTCCCGGCCTGGTGGCTGATCGGCGTCGCCATGATTGCGCGAATGGGACCACTCTTCTGGGCGCGCTGGCTCCCGCCGCTGCATGAAGGACTGGCGAGCCGGTTTCGCGGCCGTGTCACACCAATGCACCTGCTGGGATGGAGCGCGCTGGCCTTGGCGCTCGGCTGGTGGATGCCCGGCCTGCTGATGGCTGCGGCGCTGATCCCCTTATGGACATGGTGGCTGCGCGCGCGGGTCGGCGGCATTTCCGGCGACGGGCATGGCGCGGGAATAGAGATTATGGAGAGCGCCCTGCTGGCGGCGCTGATCGTCGCGCGATGAGCGACGCTTTTCATTGGCATGGCGGCAGGCTGGACGCGGCGCGGGCGCACTATGGCGGCGGCGCGGAAGCGTGGATGGACCTGTCCACCGGCATCAACCCCGTCCCATGGGCCGGTGCGTCCACGATCAACGTGGACTGGCGATCCTTGCCCGATCCGTCCGCCCTGGCGGAACTGGAGGATGCCGCCGCTGCGCATTTCGGCCTTGCTTCCGCGCATGTCTGCGCCGTGCCGGGGAGCGAGACCGGGTTGCGGATGATGGGGCAGTTGCTGGACGGGCCCGCCTGTTACCTGACGCCCGGTTATCGCACCCATGGCGCAGCCTTCGCGCGGGCGGCGCCGGTGACTGATCCCGGTCAGGCGCCCGCTGGCGCGATCATGCTGCTCGCCAATCCCAACAATCCCGATGGGCGCATTCATATGCGCGAGCAATTGCGGGTGTGGGAGGATCGTGCGCAATGGCTGATCGTCGACGAAGCCTTCGCCGATTGCATGCCGCATATCAGCGTCGCATCCCAGATTGGGGACGGACGCAAGCTGATCGTGCTGCGATCCTTCGGCAAGTTTTTCGGGCTGGCGGGCGTCAGGCTCGGCTTCATCCTTGGCCCTGCGCACATCATCGCCGCTTGCCGCAGGATGCTGGGCGACTGGCCGGTTTCAGCAGCGGCGATCGCCTTTGGCAGTGCTGCCTATCGCGATCGGACGTGGATCGATGCCGCCATAGACGCATTGGGCGAACGCGCGAGGCAGATGGACAGGCTGCTCGCCCGCCACGGTCTGGAAGCGAAAGGGCATTGTCCGCTTTTCCGCCTGATCGAGCATGACGATGCGCCGCAGGTCTTCGATCGCCTCGCCCGCCGCTCGATCCTTACCCGGCCGTTCGAATATCGGCCAGACTGGCTCCGCTTCGGCCTGCCAGCAGATGACGCCGCGATGGAAAGGCTGGACAGGGCGCTTGCCGATGGTTGAGCCGGTCGCCTTGGGAGCGCTGGGTCTTGATGCGGCACTGGGCTGGCCCGCCCGCGTGCATGCGCGCATCGGCCATCCCGTGGGCGGCTTCGCGCGGATCATCGCCTTTTGCGAGCGGCGTTGGAACAGCCGTCATTGCAGCAATTATGTGCGGCGGGCAGGCGGCATCGCGACCGTGCTGCTGTTGCTGGCAGCCGCCGCGGGATGCGGCTACGCCGCCGAGAAACTGATCCGGTGGAGCCTGGGGCAGTGGGCCTGGGCGGGCATGGCGTTCGCGGCATGGCCCGCGCTGGCGCAGCGCAGCCTCTATCAGCATGTGCTGGCGGTCGCACGGGAACTGGACGCTGGCAGATTGAGCAAGGCGCGCCGCGCCGTTGGCTGGATCGTCGGCCGCGACACGGCCAGCCTCGACGAAGCGGGGGTAGCGCGCGCAGCGGTGGAGAGCCTCGCCGAAAGCTTCTGCGACGGCGTAACCGCGCCCCTCTTCTGGCTGCTGCTGGGCGGCTTGCCGGGCATCTGGGCTTATAAGGCGGTGAATACGGCCGACAGCCTGATCGGTCATCGGGAGGAGCCCTATGGTCCATTCGGATGGGCGGCCGCCCGGCTGGACGACGTCATGAACCTTGTGCCTGCGCGGCTGGCGGCGCTGCTCATCTGCCTTGCGGGTCAGGGGGGATGGCGGGTGATGTGGCGCGACCATGGGCGGCATGCCTCCCCCAATGCGGGCTGGCCGGAAGCCGCGATGGCGGGCGCGCTTGACGTGCGCCTGGGCGGTCCGCTCCGCTATGATGGCGTGCTGAACGACAAGCCATGGATCGGTGAAGGCGGACGCCACATCCGTGCGGTAGATGTGCGCCGCGCGATGCGCATTTTCCTGCGCGCCTGCGCCTTGCTGTGGGTGCTGGCGGCATTGTGGGAGTTGAGCCTGTGAACCATGCCCATCATTTGCTGGTGCTGGGCGGCGCGCGATCGGGCAAGAGCCGCTATGCGCAGGGGCGGTGCGAAGCCATTTCCGGCCAACTCGCCTACATCGCCACGGCGCAGGCCTATGACCATGAGATGGCCGACCGCATCGCCCGTCATCGGGCTGACAGGGGCGAGCGGTGGCTGACAATCGAAGCGCCGCTGGAATTGCCTGACGCCATCCGGGCATCGGCTGGCACGGCGGGCGCGATCCTGGTGGATTGCCTCACCCTCTGGCTTTCCAATATGCTGCTGGCCGATGAGGATATAGCGGCGTGGAGCGCTGAACTGGCGAAGGCCGTGCGCTCCTGTACCGTGCCGCTCGTGCTGGTCGCGAACGAGGTCGGCCTGTCGATTGTCCCGGACAATGCGCTTGCCCGCCGGTTTCGGGACGAAGCCGGATGGCTGAATCAGCAGATGGCGGCGGTGTGCGACGAAGCCGTCCTTGTGGCTGCGGGACTTCCCCTGACGCTCAAGAAATGAAACGCGCAAACTATTGGAAACGAACATTCGACGGCCGTTCCGCTATAGAAAAATTGCACTCTATGCCTTCCCGATGCATTTTCTGCTTTGCCTGCAATGGCTGGTGGCCATAAGGGGCAGGGTCAATTCTGGAGGGGATTGAGGGGAATCAGCGATTCTGAATGATGCGGCCGCACCGCGTGCGGCGTGCGCGACCTTGGAAGATTTCGGCACGGGAAGGGCCGGAATGCTGGCTCCTGAACAGGGGATGTAACAGTGAACGCTCTTAATGCAGATTATCTTTTCGTCTTCATTCTGGCGGCTTTTCTCGGCTTTCAGCTGATCAAGAAGGTATCGCCGCTGCTCCATTCGCCGCTGATGTCGCTGACCAATGCGATCGCGGCTGTGGTGATTGTCGGCGCGATTACGATCACGGGTGAGGAAGGCGCAACGCCGCTTGCCCGCACCCTCGGCTTCATCGCCGTTTTTTGCGCGACGGTGAATCTGGTCAGCGGTTTCATGATCACGGACCGCATGCTCAAGATGTTCAAGCCGCGGGGGAAGTAACAGATGGACGCTTTCGTACCCTTCGCGGCGATTGCCGCATCGGCTTTGTTCATCCTCTCCCTGATGTGGATGAGCCATCCTTCGACTGCCCGGCGCGGCGTGCGCGCGGGCGAGATCGGCATGGTCATCGCCATTATCGGCGCGCTGGTCCAGCATGAGGTGGTCAGTTACGACCTGATCATCATCGCGATGATCGCAGGCGCGGCCGTAGGCATTCCCATGGCGCTGCTGATGCCGATGACGGCCATCCCGCAGCGGACCGCCATCTCGCACGCCTTCGGCGCGCTGGCCGTCGGCCTGATCGGCGCCGCCGAATATTACAAGCATGCCCATGCCGAATATGCGGGCGGCTTCATCATGTGGGCGCTGATGTTCGAAATGCTGCTGGGTTTCCTCACCTGCACCGCATCGGTCATCGCCTTCGCCAAGTTACAGGAATTGATGGGCAGCCGTCCGGTGTCCTTCCCCGGTCAGCGCATCGTCAACGGCGCGGTGGCGCTGGGCGCAGTGGTGATCGGCACCATGCTGGCGCTCGACCCGACACAGACCTGGCTGTTCCCCGCTTTCGTGGCGCTGGCGCTGCTGTTCGGCATCTTGCTGGTCATTCCGATCGGCGGCGCGGACATGCCGACCGTCATCGCGCTGCTCAACAGCTATGCCGGTCTTGCCGCATCCGCCATGGGCTTTGCGCTGGGCAACAAGCTGCTGATCGTCGCGGGAGCGCTGGACGGCGCTTCGGGCTTCATCCTGGCGGTCATCATGTGCAAGGCGATGAACCGCAGCTTCGCCAACGTCATGTTCGGCGGCTTCGGCAATGTGGTTGCTGGCGCTGCGGGCGGGAAGGACGACCGCGTCGTCCGCTCCGCCTCCGCCGAAGAAGCCGCGATGCAGCTTGAAAACGCCAGCAGCGTCGTGATCGTGCCCGGCTACGGCATGGCCGTCGCCCAGGCGCAGCACAAGGTCAGCGAACTCTATCAGGCGCTCACAAAGAAGGGCGTGGACGTGAAGTTCGCGATCCACCCCGTGGCGGGCCGTATGCCCGGCCACATGAACGTGTTGCTGGCCGAAGCCAATGTGCCCTATGAGCAGCTGGTCGATCTGGACGACATCAACCCCGAACTGCCGCAGGCGGACGTGGCGGTGATCATCGGCGCGAACGACACGGTGAACCCGTCTGCTCGTGACGATCCGCAGAGCGCCATCGCTGGCATGCCGATCATCGAAGCGGACAAGGCCAAGTCGGTCTTCATCATCAAGCGCTCTATGAACGCTGGCTTCGCCGGGATCGACAATCCGATCTATTATAACAGCAACACCCAGATGCTGTTCGGCGACGCCAAGGATATGGTCGGCTCCATCGCCAAGGAACTCAGCGGCGGCGGATCGGGTCTGCACTGATTCCCTGCGGTTCAAGGACAAGAGAGAAAGCCCGGCGCGCTGGATCGCGGCGGGCTTCTTCTCATTCTGGAATGTTTCAAAGCAACTGACAGCGGCGTTCAACCGCCAATCGTCACCAGTTGCGTTGCCAACTGCTCCGCCTCCGCCGGGTCATGAGTGACATAGAGCATCGGCAGGTTCAGCTCGTTGCGAATACGCAAAATCGCTTCGATGATGCCGCTGCGGCGCGCGGGATCGATCGAGGCTAGCGGCTCGTCCATCAGCAAGGCGCGCGCGCCCGATAGCAGTGCACGCCCAAGGGCGACCCGCTGCGCCTCCCCGCCCGAAAGGGAGCGCGGCCAGCGATCGAGCAGCGGCGCGATACCAAGAAAGGCGACGACCTCGTCCAAGGTCATCCACCGATCATCGACTGGCGCGAGGCGATAGCCGTAGAGCAGATTGGCCCGCACCCGCATATGCGGAAACAGGCGCGCGTCCTGGAAGACATAGCCCAGGCGGCGGCGATGCGGCGGCAGGTTCGTGCCCGCCGCTCCGTCGAACAGCGTCTGCCCATTCACGATGATGCGCCCCTGATCCGGCGTCAGCAGCCCGGCGACCATGTTCAGCACCGATGTCTTGCCCGCCCCCGACACGCCGCGCAGGACCGTAAGGCCGGAGGGCGCGGCGAAGCAGGCCTCGATCATCCGGTCGCCCAGCGTCTTGCGCACCTCAACTTCAAAGGACATGACCGCTCCGCCCGGCGCGCTGCCGCTGGCTCAGCGCTTCCGATGCGACGAGCGCGCCCAGCGACAGAGCCACGGAAACCAGCGCCAGCCGCCAAACCGCCGCATCGCTGCCCGGCACCTGCAAGGCGCTGTAGATTGCGAGGGAGAGTGTCTGCGTCTCGCCCGGAATGTTCGACACAAAGGTGATCGTCGCGCCGAACTCGCCGATGGACCGCGCAAAGCCCAGGATGAATCCGGTGACGATGCCGGGCAGCGACAAAGGCAGCAGGATGGTCAGGAAGCACCAGCCCGGCCCCGCGCCCAAGGTGCGCGCGGCATCTTCGACACGCCGATCCACCGCTTCGATCGACAGCCGCATAGCGCGCACCATCAGCGGCAGCGCCATGATGGCGGCCGCAATCGCCGCGCCAGTCCAGCGGAACATGACGCTGACTCCGAACCAGCGGTCGAGGAGAGCGCCGACTGGCCCCGCAGGCCCCAGCGCCAGCAGCAGCAGCCAGCCGATGACCACAGGGGGCAACACCAGAGGCAGATGGATCGCCGCGTCGAGCAGCAGCTTGCCCGGAAAGCGCCCGCGCGCCAGCAACCACGCCAGCATGAAGGCGAAGGGCAGGATCACGATCACTCCGGCCAGACTGACCTTGAGCGACAGCCGCACAATCTCCCAATCGGCATCGCTCAGCAGCATGGCGAAGTCACTTCACGCCAAAGCCGTAGCGGCGGAAAATCGCCTTGCCCCGCGCGGACAGCAGGAAGCGACGGAAGCCGTTCGCATCGGCATGGGTTGATCGGGCAAGGATCGCCAATGGATAGACGATCGGCGGATGGCTCGAAGCAGGAAAGACACCTGCCACGCGAACCGCGGAAGCGGCGCGCGCGTCCGTCATGTAGACGATGCCATAAGGCGCCTGCCGCCGCTCCACCATTGCCAGCGCGCCGCGCACATTTTCGGCGGCGGCGATCCGGTTGGAAACGGATGGCCAGACGCCCATCGCCATCAGCGCCGCCTTGCCATATTTTCCGGCGGGAACGCTGCCGGGATCGGCCATGGCGAGCCGCCCCTTGCCCAGCGCCCGCGCCAGCGGAAACCCCCGCCGGATCACCATGCCGCCCTTGCTGCCCGCAGGCGCGATCAGCACCAGCCGGTTGGCAAGGAAATCGGATCGCGTTCCCGGCCGCAACAACCCCTTGGCCGCGACGGCATTCATCCAATCCTCGTCAGCCGAAAGGAACAGGTCGGCAGGCGCGCCAGCCTCGATCTGGCGGGCAAGGGCGGAGGAAGCGGCAAAGGACAGGATGGGACGATCATGCCCCATCGCTGCCCAGGCATCGGCGGCGGCGCTCAGCGATTCCTGAAGGCTGGCGGCGGCAAGCACCAGGGGCCCCTTCGATCGCGCCGACGCCGGAACAGCGGCAAAGGCTGCTATCATGAGCAAGGGCAGATGAATGTACCGGCGCACGGATGACCCCTTAAGAAACATATAGGATCGTATACAGCGTTGGCCGTGACAAGCGACCGCTTATTTGCACCTGGCCGCCCCGACGCTGCTGGCGTTTACCGGCCTGTCAGCGGATGCGGGCGCGCTGCATTTCCAGCGCCTCGCCGGTCAGGGCCGGGCGTTGCCGCGCCGGTTTTCCCTTGCGCAGCTTCTTGCGGTCCTTTTCCGGCGGGTCCACGTGGCGGACGCGGACCGGCGCATGTCCCTGCGACCTGATGCCCAGCAGATCGGCCGCGCCCCGCGACAGATCGATGATACGTCCTCTGGCGAAGGGGCCACGGTCATTCACCCGCACCAGCGCGGTTCGTCCCGTCAGCAGGTTGGTGACCTCCACATAGCTGGGCAGGGGCAGGGTGGTATGGGCGGCGGTGATCCACTTCGGCCGGAACTTCTCTCCGCGCGCTGTGCGGTTGCCGGATTCCGATCCATACCAGCTGGCATAGCCCACCTCGTCATAGCCGGGCTGGTCGGCGGGGACATATGTCGTCCCCTTGACGCGGTAGGGCGGCCCGATCCGCACCGGGCTGTCGGCGACCGGCTGGTAGGAGGCGCATCCGGCGATCAGCAAGGCAAGGACCGGGGTGAAGCGGGCAAGCAAGGTCATCATCCGCCCATAACGCGAGCGCGCGGGATAACTCAAGACTGCGAGCGCCCGAATGCCGCGCAGATCTTTTACCCCGGAATTTCATGGAGATGAGCCAGATCGACGTCAATGACCCTAAAGGGCCAAGACCTTCCTCCTAATGGCAGGCCCGCCAGCATTAAGGGCAGATGCGGGGTGAGCGGCGGCGCGATAGGATCAGGTCAGTCGCTGGCGTTCGGGGCGCTGGCGGCTATCGCTGGCTCCCCCCAGGTCAAGCGATCGGGTCCGGCTGCCCCGCCATATCCCCGCGCCATACAGCCGGACCCGCCTGTTAATTGGACAAGACCGCTCAGCCGGGAACCCGCTGCTGCCGCTCGCGATCCGCGTTATCGATCGCCTTGATGAGGTCATCGAAGGCCCCATCGCGGGGCACTGGAAAAAGGCGCGAAAAATTATTCCCCAGACGGCGGATGTCGTCCTGCGTCAAAAGTCCGATGGCGACAATATCTTCATGGGTGTCCATTGACGACCCTCCTGATCGGGTAACGATGCAGCCGCCATCTGGTGCCAAGCTGCTGCACCATCGCCGAAAAAATCTGGATGAAGCGGCCGTAGCCGGTCACGATCCGCGCCAGCGGTCAAGAGCGGCGTCGTGGCGGCGGCGCTCCTGCTCGACACGGCGTTCCAGCCGCTCGGCCTGCTTCCCCTGCTTCGCCCGCAACTTGCTGATTTCGGCCTGGATACGCGCCTGTTCCTTTTCCAGCACGGCCAGTTCTTCCCTTGCCCGAAGCTGCTCGTCAGCCAACGCCTGTTCGGCCCTGTCCAGAGCGTCGCGGCTGGGCCGTGGCTTGGGCGCAGGCGGTTTCCTGCGCGGGCGGGCGGGCCTTGGCTTTTCCTCTGACCGGCTGGGTGCTTTCTCTTTGGCCAGCGACGCGAAATGTTCGGCCATGCTCGCCCTGCGCCGCTTTATGACGACACCCGGCCGGGCGAGCGGCTCCTTGATCAACTCGGCGTCAGTCACCCGCTCCGCCACGCCGCGCGCGAAGAGATTGGCGTCCGCACCCCATGCCTCAAGCGCGGCCTTCTGGCTCGGCGCGGCGACATAGGCGTCGTGAAAGCCGATCGGCGTGCGGAACACTTTCAGGGACGGAGCCATGTCCGGGTGAACGCGCAAGTCGCGCGATCGGACGCAGGACAGGCGGGGCGAGCGAAACCCTGCCGCTGGGCAGGGCGTTGAACCCGCACCACCTGCCGCGACGGAGCCATTCATGACCCAGGAACAGGAAAAGCGCCGGTCCCCTGATCAGCCCAAGGATGAACATGATGACAGCCCTGCGCCGGAACAGGGATCACCGCAAAAGGGTGAGGAAATGGCTCCAGGCGAAGCAAGCAGAAAGCTGGAGAAGGGCGAAGATAGCGATCCCAATCCGCTTGCGCCGCCCGTCAATACGCAGGCTGGCAGCTAAAGGCCTGCGGAGGAGATCACGTCCGGCAATCCCGCGATAACCCAATATTTTTTGCGTGCCTGATGGATCGATCAGGCGCGCTTGGCCGTTTCGGATGGCGGCGCATCCAGACGCCTGAACTATGGTCGCATTGAACATTGTGGGGGCGGGACGCGTGTTCTTCCCTGCTGTGCTTCATGGCCGGGCGGCACGCTCCCGCCCGGAATGAGGCCGGACATGACTGGCGCATATGCAAGGTTCGATAAAGCCGCCGCAACCCGCATCCTGCATAAACGCAATCCCTGTCTTCCGCCCTATTTAAGACGAGCCTCGCCCGGCCTGGAGCGGCCGCTATGAAACCGCTGGGCAAAAACAATGTCACCGTGGAGCCAGTCATCCGCAGGCTTGGGTCCCTTGCTCCATTGGATGGGCCTGCGGTCACGGCCTTGCAGGAGGCGGTCGATGGCGCGGCATCCTTCAGCGCCCGGCAGGAACTGGTGCGCGAAGGGGCGGAAATTCAACACTCTCTCCTGCTCGTGCAGGGATGGGCAGCGCGGACCCGCTGCCTGGAAGACGGCCGCCGCCAGATCATCCATTTCCTGCTGCCGGGGGACTTCATCGCCGTCGCCACCGCTGACCGGCCGATCGCATCATCGGCCGTCACCGCGCTTACCGACGGCAAGTTCTGCGCCGCCCCGGACCCTTCCGCCTTCCCAGCATTAAGGGCCGCCTATGCCGTAAGCCATGCGCTCGATGAAGCCTATCTGCTGGGGCAGATCATGCGGCTGGGCCGGTTGAGCGCGCATGAGCGGATTCAGGATCTGCTGCTGGAACTGTCTGACCGGCTGGAACTGGCAGGCATGGCGCAAGACGGGCGGTTTTCGACGCCGCTCACGCAGGAAATGCTGGCCGATGCGCTGGGCCTCACCCCCGTGCATGTCAACCGCACCCTGCAACAGGCTCGGCAGGCTGGCGAACTTAGCTGGCGCAATGGCGAGGTGGCGCTTCACGATCCCAGGGAAATACGCCGCAAGGTGGGCCGGTTGAGGCTGCGCGTCTCGCAGCCGATGGTGTGAAGGCGTCCGTCCGCCCTTCCCAAATCCTCATGCGGAACCGCTGCGCTGCTGCTACAAGCGCCGCGCAACATGCTGGGAGAGGATGATGGACGAGCCGGGCTGGCAAGAGCGCAAGATCGATGCTGGCGGCGTAACGCTGCACGCGATGGAGCAGGGGGAGGGGCCCCTCGTCCTGATGATCCACGGGTTCCCCGGTCTCGGCTATTCCTGGCGGCATCAGATGGCGCCTCTTGCCGCCGCAGGGTTCCGCGCGGTGGCGATCGACAGCCTGGGCTATGGCGGCAGCGACCGGCCCGCCGCGCAGCACTGCTACACCGCTGACCGCATGAACGCCTATCTATTGGCCCTGCTCGACGCCTATGGCGCGGACCGGGCCTTCATCATCGGGCAGGACTTCGGCGCGCAATATGCCTGGAACATGGCCGTGCGCAGTCCTGAGCGGGTTCGGGGCCTGATCGCTACCATTCCCTATGATTATGATATGGCCGGACGGGCCATGCTGGGCAGCGCGCAGCGCCTTCCGCCGGGAGCGCCCGTTCCGTTGGAAGCCGCGTCTCCCGACTACCGGCCCACCGATCGCTTCGCCGCGATGGCGCGCAACCATTTCCTGCACCTGCATTATTTCCAGACGATCGGTCCGGCCGAAGAGGAACTCGCCGGACGGAGCGCCGAATTCCTCCAGCGCCTGTTCCATGCCTTGAGCGCGCAAGGCGATCTTTGGGCGTGGAAGGCTGTATCTTCGCAAGGGAATGGATATCTGGACGCCCTGCCGGATGCGCCGCCGCTGCCATGGCCGTGGCTTTCAGAGCAGGAGTTCGCGGCGTTAGTGAAGGGTTACGACCATCCCGACCCGGCGCGCCGCTTCATCGGCGGCCTCAATTCCTATCGCACTGCCGATGCCAACTGGGAAATCGGGCACGCCTGGGCGGATGCCGATGTCACTGTGCCCACCCTGTTCGTCTATGGCGCGCGGGACCCCTCTTTCGGCTTCTTCCCTGAATGGGAGGAACGGCTCCGGCGGCGGGTTCCGGGCCTGAGAGACATCGTCCCTATCGAAGGCGCCGGGCATTTCGTGCAGCAGGAGCAGCCCGGCGCGTTCAACGCGGCCATAATCCCCTTCCTCCGCGCCTTGCTGTGAACTGCGCGGCCATTCGCACCGAGCGATGCGCCTCCCGGCATAGGAGATGCGCAAAAAGGCACTGGTCCGCTCCGATGCCGCAGGTTATCGAAATATAACCTTCCCGCCGTCAGCATCGCCTGACCGGAGGCGAAGCGCATTTCTTGCGGATGGAGAACAGCTTGGACGCCCCAATCTACATGCCAGCGGAACAGTTCGCCGCGCCCATCCGTCAGCCGCGAGCGCTCAATACGCATGATGTCGCCATTGCCGATCTGATGGCGATCGCCGGGGTGAAGGAGACCATCCTCAAGCAGATTCCCGCCATGAATTTCCTGATGAAAATCCCCGACATGCAGCCCCATCTGGGCAATCTGACCTTATGGGATCTGGTGCATATCGGCCTGATGAAGGAGGATGGGATTTCCGCTATCGACCAGCAACTCGCCACGCTGGAGAAAAGCCGGTGAGCGGGCCGGTGATGGCAGACCGCCGTACCGCGCTGGCCCTGACGGCGGGTGGCGTCGCGATTGCCGCCGGCGTCGAGAGCGCGGCCCATGCGGCTCTGGCGCGCAGCCGCCGGCCGGAGGTATCGGAGCGCGCGCTTTCCTTCGATGATGGCTGGCTGTTCCAACGGGGCGAAGGGCAGGGGCTGGAGGCCGTCGCGCTGGATGACGCCGGATGGCGCAAGCTCACCTTGCCTCATGACTGGAGCGTCGAGGATCTGCCGGGCCGCGATACGCCTTTCGACAAAAAGGCCCTTGCAGGCACGGCCACAGGGTTCACCACCGGCGGCGAGGGCTGGTATCGCAAGCATTTCCGTGTCGATCAGTTTCCGGCCGGCCGCCGGATCGAGATTTTGTTCGAAGGCGCCTATCTGGAAAGCGATGTCTGGCTGAATGGCCGGCATCTGGGCCGCAATGTTCACGGCTATATTCCCTTCGCCTTCGACCTGACGCCTTTCCTCGACCGCACCGGCGACAATGTTCTGGCTGTACGGGTGCGCAATCCGGGCAAGAACAGCCGCTGGTATTCGGGGTCCGGCATCTATCTGCCGGTGAAGCTGAACATATTGCCAGGCGGTGCGCGGCTTGCGCGGTGGGGGGTAAGCGCCTGGACGCGGAGCCTGAGCGGCGGGCGCGCAGACATCGCCCTTTCGACACGCGTCGATCAGCCCGATGCCAGGTTGAAGGTCGCGACGCGCCTGCGCGACGACAATGGCAAGGTGGTGGCGCAGGCGATTTCGCCCGCCGCAGCGCAAGTCGAACAGTCGCTTTCGGTTCGGGGGCCGAAATTATGGTCGGCGGCTCAGCCTTCGCTCTATACACTGGAAACTGTGCTGCTGGATGGTGACAAGACCGTCGATCTGGTGACGCAGCCTTTCGGCATCCGTATCATCACATTCGATACGCAACGCGGCATGTGCGTGAATGGCGATCCGGTGAAGCTGCGCGGCGGCTGCGTCCACCATGATAACGGCCTGCTGGGCGCATGCAGCTTCGCCGACGCGGCGGACCGGCGCGTACGCCTGCTCAAGGAGCGCGGCTTCAACGCAATCCGCAGTTCGCACAATCCCTCCTCCCCTCATCTGCGCGAAGCCTGCGACAGGCTGGGCATGTTCCTGATCGAGGAAGCGTTCGACGCCTGGCACGTGGCGAAGCTGCCGCAGGATTTCGCCACGCAATTCCCTGCCCATTGGGAGGAAGTGATCCGCGCGATGGTCCTGCCTGCGCGCAACAGCCCCTCCGTCATCATGTGGAGCATCGGCAACGAAATCCCGGACCGGTCGACCGATGAAGGGGTGAAGTGGCAATGGATGCTCGCCAATGCGGTCAAGCGTCTCGACGCCACCCGGCCCGTTACTGCGGGCATTAACGGGTCACTGGGCGCGCCGATGATCGCCGCCCAAGGAACGGCGCGGCCGGGCAGGGCGGGGAAAGTGGACAATGCCTCCACCATCTTCCTGGACATCCCCGGCTATAATTACCGGCTCAACGATATCCAGCGCGAGCGCAAGCAGTATCCTGAGCGCGTCGTCTATGCCTCCGAAACCTTCGCCAGCAACATGGTGGACTATGCCCGGCTGATGGAGCGGGAGCCCTGGTTCCTGGGTGAGTTCCTGTGGACGGCGATGGACTATATCGGCGAAGCGGGCATTGGCGCCACCGTTCAATTGAAGAACGGCACGCCGCCCTTCGGCAGTACGGGCTGGCCATGGGTCAATGCATGGTGCGGCGATATCGACCTGATCGGCCATCAAAAGGCTGCTTCGCTGGCGCGCGATGTCGTCTGGGGGCTCAGCCAGCTGGAAATGACGGTCCACTATCCCGTGCCCGAAGGCATGTATGAATATGTGACGAGCTGGGGCTGGCCCGACGAGAGGATGAGCTGGAACTGGGAAGGGCAGGAAGGCAAGCCGCTGACGGTGCGCTTCTATACGCCCGGCGACAGGGTGGAGGTGCTGCTCAACGGCTCAAAGATCGGCGAGGCCAAGGTTTCGCCTGACAAGATGCGCGCGGAATACGCTGTTCCCTACGCGCCGGGCACGATCGAAGCGGTCGCCTATCGCGGCGGAACAGTGATCGGCCGCCGCCGCCTCACCACGACCGGCGCGCCTGCGGCGATACGCTGCACCGCCGAGCAAGGGCAATGGCAGGGCGGACAGGATGAGCTTTCCTATGTGCAGATCGAAATACTCGATGCTTCAGGCAGGATCGTTCCGGTAGCGCAGGACCGCCTTGCCATAACCGTCAAGGGGCCTGCCGAACTTCTCGCTTTCGGCAGTGCCGACCCCAAATGGACAGGATCGGTCAAGTCACCCGAAACTGCCGCTTTTCGCGGCCGGGCGCTTGCGATCCTGCGCGGGCAGGGGAAATCCGGGCGGGTCAGCATAAGGGTCTCCGCCAAGGGCTTGCGCGATGGGAGCGTTACACTGGGCTGATCGGGGGAACCCTGATGCTATGAATTGAGCCAAGCCGCGCTGTGACATGGGCTGCGCGGTAACGGCTTCATCCCGTTCCTTTGCTTCCATCGCTCCTGCCTGCGTCTTCATATTTTCAGTCTGAATATGAATAATGCTGGCCAATTATTATTTTAGGCGGCATTCTCTTGCCGTGCCGATAATGTAAGCACATGAAAATAGGGGAGAGTGAGGAATGGAAGAAGGGGCTTTGCCGGATGGCACGCGCCGTCAGTTCTTGCGCGGGGGAATGGCTCTCGCGACCTTGCCCTTGGCGTCCAGACTGACAGCGGCCGCCCCGGCGATGGGGGTGGCGCAACCCAATCTCACGATCGGCTGGTCCTTCATCGCCAAACGTCCAGAAATCAGCGCGACCCAACTCTTTCAGGGCTATGAGGGCCAGCATGCTCCAGGTGCGGTGGCCATCTTCGCGAAATGGGGCATCGTTCATTATGAGCGGAACTATGTCCGCCGCTCGGTGGGCACCCGGCCGCCATTCGACGTCATTTCTGAATTCGGCTCCCGCCCCGGCGCGACGAAGCCCAGCATGTGCGGCAAGCCGAACGATCCGAATTGGAAAAGCAGCCATGTGATGGAGGTCCGCGAAACCCTGATCTCCGGCGCGCCATTGCCCTTCCAGAAAGGGCCGGTGCTCAAGCGCGCGATCCTGCTGCGGCGGCCGGTCGACGCCTCTGCGGACGTCTTCGCCCAGGGAGCTGCCCAGTTCGCGGCGGCAGTGGCGCAGAGCTTCGGTGCGGCAAGCGACCGCATCAGCCTCTATATGCAATCCGGCCCGATCGAGGACATTCTCGCCTGCAAGCCGGTGGGCTCGATATGCGAGGCGGTCGTGATGATCTGGCCGAAGGATGGGACATTCCTGCCCGACAGCCTTCCAGCGCCCGGCTCGGTTGCGATCTCCTCCATCATCGATCTGGAGGCGTTCGCTTCGGAGATACCGGCTTAGCGGCCACACGACATTCCCGATCATGAAAATAGGAGAGGAAGATGATTTTTGAGCATCGCCGCAGGTTCCTTGGCGCCTCCCTCGTTTTCGCTGCCGCCGCAACGGCTGGCCTGTCCATCGCATCCCCGGCCCAGCAGGAGATGGCGGGTCCCGCCGCGAAAGTCGAAGGGCTGATCACCGGCGGCAACGGCCGCATCTTCGCGGCGTCGGCAGTGGACCTCAAACCCTATGGCTACACCGAACAGGAATATCTCATCTCCGGCAAGGCGCACGCCTTTCAACCCGCACCGGGCACCAGCCTGACGGCAGACGGCCGCTGGACATTCGTCCCCGCCGGTCCCGACCAGCCCTATCGCACGCGGATGATCGTCCGGAGGCCGCCAGCGGCCAAGTTCAACGGCACCGTCGTCATCGAATTCATGCAGGAATATTTCAGCCGCGAAGCCGACACCAATTTCCGGTGGAACGCCGAAACCTTCCTGCGCAACGGATTCGGCTGGGTAGGGGTCTCGCTGCATCGCGAGGGCGTGAACGGCCCGCCGCCGGGGGTGGAATTCGCCAACTATACCGGATCGAACCAGAGCATTAAGATCCCCCTCGGCCCGGCGCTGACGAAATGGGACCCGGCGCGCTATGGATCGCTGTCCATCCCGGATTCCGAAATGTCCTATGACATTTTGAGCCAGGTCGCGCGCGCGGTCGGGCCGGATCGGCCGCGCACGGGCGTCGATCCATTTCAGGGATTGCAGGTCCGCCATGTCATGGCCGTGGGTGACACGATCGCGGGAGCCCGGCTGACCACCTACATTAACGGCGTGCAGCAAAGCGCCCGCGCCATCAACGGTTTCGTCATCAAGGACGCGATGAACCCTCTGCGTCTCGGCGGCACCGAACAAATGAAGGAGGCGCAGCTTCGCACCGACGTGAACGTGCCGGTGATCCAGTTCTGGGCAGCCGGACCCCTCCATGTTCCCCTAGCGGAAGGGCCAATGCTGCGCGTATGGAATGCGGCTGGGTCGGGCCACACCACCGGACCTTATATGCAAAGGGTGGCGAAGACCAGTGCGCGCGACCTTCCGGGCGCTCTCTCAAACGATACGCAGCCTTGTGCAGCGGACTTCGCCAATAATTTTCCGGTGCAATATATTTCCGGCAGCGCAATCATGTGGGTGCATCGATGGATGAATGGGGGGCCGCCTGCGCCGCATTTCCCGCCGGTCGAGGCCGGTAAAGAGGATGAGCATGGCAATATGGCGGGCGGCATTCGAACGCCCTGGGTGGATGTGCCTATCGCGCGCTATGACATTGGCGGCACCTGTCTTGGCACCGCCGGTAGGACTTTCTGGTTCGACAAGGCCAAGCTGAAATCCCTCTATGGCACCCCCAGTAACTATTTGAGGAAATTCACTGAATCAGCACGCAAGGCGGAACGGGAGGGCATTCTCCAGAAAGCCGATGCGGATGCTGCCATCCGGGACGCGGCCAAGGTGACATTCTAACGAATTTGACTAACGGTCAGAAACATTCCCTACAGAATGCGGGCAACCCGGCTAAAATTACTACGCACCTGTTCCGTTTAAATGAGTTGCCCTTTCTATTATGTCAGAGTATTTCTGACTGTGCGGGAGAAAAGCCGACCACCGGCTGCACCGCTTTCTGGAGGCACGATCTCGCGGAGATCGACGGCTGAATCAGCCGATTAGGAGGGGATGTTATGACCATAGGAATAAGCAGAGCCGCAGCACGTCTTTCCGGTGTTGCGCTTTGGACATTGGCGTCTGCGGCGGCTGCGCAGGCCCAGGTTGGCCAACCCGCCAGCGGGGCTGACGTCGCACCCGTAAATTCTGCCTCGGATCAGACTGCCAGTTCCGACATCATCGTCACGGCAACCCGCCGGAACGAGCGTCTGCAAGATGTTCCGGTGACGGTCACCGCAATCACCAGCGCGCAGATCGAAAATCTGCAAATCAAGAATTTCCAGGATGTCCAGGTGCTTTCGCCCGGCCTGTCCTTCCGCGAATCCGGCACACAAGGTACTGTGACGTCGCTGCGTGGCATCAGCAGTACGGTGACCACCTCCGCCCCGGCCGCAGTCGTCATCTACCTCAACGAAGTACCGATCAACGATTTCGTGGCCTTCCAGGGCATTTACGACATAGGCCAGATCGAAGTGCTGCGCGGTCCCCAGGGTACGCTTCGCGGCGTAGCGGCTCCGGTCGGTTCGATCACCATCGGCACGCGGCGGCCCGATCTCAACGATTATGGCGGCACTTTCATAGCAACCGGCACCGATCAACCAAGTTTCAACGGCCAAGCGGCCGTCAACGTGCCAATCATCAAGGAAAAGCTCGCGGTCCGTATCGCCGGACTGTTCGATGTCAACCGTAATGGCGATCTTCATAACCCCGTAACTGACGTGAAGTCGCGCGCCGACACCAAGAGCATCCGCGCTTCGGTGCTGTTCCAGCCGATCAACCCGCTCAGCATCTTCGCTTATTATCAATATATGCGCGCCAACAGGTACGACCTTACCCGTGTCGAAGGAACCGGCTTCGTGCCGACCGCGGATCAGCCTTTCCCGGCGGGCTATAATGGTCCTGTCATCAGGGACGGCCGTGATGGGATCGCCGTTCAGGAAAACGTCACACTGCGGCAGTTCATGTCGAACAATGCTTCGATCAATGCCAAGCTGAACATCGCCGATGAGGCTTCGCTCAGCTACATTTTCGGCTATTCCCAGTTCAAGTCCTTCACCGGTCTTAATTCCGGCGATACTGACACCGGCAACGCTGTTCTCAATTACTCTCCTGGTCAGCTTTTCCATACCGACAGCAAGGGCACAATGCATGAATTGCGCCTTGATTCCATGGGTGGCGACCGTCTATTCGACTATTCAATCGGCGTGAATTATCTGAAAACCGCAAATCGGAAGCCAACCAACGTTGGGTCCAATCGCGGCTATGCAGTCATTCCGGGGGTCAATCCGCCGTCTGGCCCGGCAACATTGCTGGGCACTGACATTCTGATCCCGGAAAACCGTGTGGATAAGTCGGCTTTTGCCAGCGCCACTCTTCACCTGCCGACGCGCACGGACATTACCTTTGGCGCCCGCCGACTGCATTTTAAACGCGATCAGGGCTTTCAGCTATGGCTGACCACGGATGGCGTGCGCGACACGCTCGCCATTCCGCTGCCGCCGCCGCTGCCGCCGCTGGTTCTTCAAACGCCGACCCAGCCGCTGCTCGACTCTCCCTCAAGCAGAAGCATCAAGGCGTGGGTATATGACGCCAAGGTCGTGCAGCATCTTGACGACGACAAGATCATATACTTTTCCTACGGCCGTGGTTTTCGAGGCCCCGGAGCCAATCGCGGCGTTGACCTTCCAGCGCTCGATTTCCTCCGCGTCCTGCCGCCGGAAAAGAGCGACTCCTATGAAATCGGCTTCAAAGGTGATTTCTTCGACAGGCGCATCCGGTTTAACTTCGACGTCTTCCAGCAGGATTATAAGGGCTTTAACAGTGTCGTGGGTGACGTTCCGTTCTGCACCGGTTCAGGACAAGCTCAAGGAACCTGCGGAACTCCGGCAGGCGTAGGCTTTGGACAGGTTGTCTTCTCTGGCAATGCTCGTGTCCGCGGGTTCGAAGCGGAGCTTTCTGCCAATATCACTGACCGATGGACAGCGTCCGGTACTGTGGCCTATGCCAAGTCGAACTTCAAAAATGCGCAAGTGCCATACCGCCCTGACCTGACCGGTCCTAGCGGGACTCCCGATGGCATACCCGATACCAACGACGAATTGGCGGGTGCCCTGACTGCCGCTAATCCGATCTTCTTCCAAACCTCGAATGGGCCGATATCCGAAGTCCCCAAGTGGAACTTCACCGTTCAGTCGGAATATACGCATCCCCTTTCCGGCAACACGGAAGGGTTCATTCGTGGACTGTTCACCTATCAGGGGAAGAGGTCCGATGTGTCCGGGGCTTATACTTATGCCGCAGAACCGATCCTGAACCTCTATGTCGGCGCTCGCGAAATCGTTCCAGGTCTGGAACTCACGCTGTTCGCCAGAAACCTGTTCGATACGCGGAAGCTGACGTTCAGGGGCTCCGATATCGTTACCAGCGTTCCGGGGTCGTCAGCCAGTGACCCGCTGATCAACACCGGCTATCATGAAGTCCGCTACGGCGCACCGCGGGAAATCGGGATCACGGCCCGTTTCGTCTTCGGCAGCGACTGAGCATTGCGATAACTTCGCATTCGGGGACCGGGAGCTTGCTTCCGGTCCCCTTCTTCGTCCGAATGCGCGGCCTCTTTTCGAAACAATGTCGAAAAGCTGCCGGGATCGCTGGACGCGGCGGCTGACTAATCTCTAACGATGCTCCATCCAGTTATCACAAGGATCAGATTCATGAACTTCAGTCGCAGGGAAATGGGGCTGCTCGCGGGAGCGGGGCTGCTGTCGCTGGCGGGGCAGGGCAAATTGGCCGAAGCGGCGACGTCCGCCGCCGGGCCTGCTACGCCCGCCGACATCACGCCATTCGTTCATCCCGAACTCCGCTTCCTTGTTCCGATTTTCCTCAAATATCAGTCGGCAGGCGAAATGACGAGCGCGGCGCTGCCCGGCTTGCGCAAGATGCTGGGCGGCGGCCCTGCCAACCCTGCCGCGCGCATGGTGCGCGTTCCCGGCGGCCATGGCGCGCCGGACGTCCCCGTCTATGTCCTGAACGAGCGGGCGGGCGCATCCGGCCGCCCTGCCATCCTTCACATCCATGGCGGCGGCTTCATCGCGGGCAATGCGGCTTCGGAAACGGGCAAGCTGCTGAAACTGGCCAAGGCGCTCGACTGCGTGATCGTGACTGTCGAATACCGGCTGTCGCCTGAAACGCCATTCCCCGGCCCGCTTGAGGATTGCTACGCCGCTCTCAAATGGGTCCACGGCAATGCAGGCACGCTGGGCGTCGATACCGGCCGGATCGCCGTGATGGGCGGCAGCGCGGGCGGCGGGCTCGCCGCCATGCTGGCCATCGCCGCGCGCGACCGGGGGGAGGTGCCTATCCTCTTCCAGATGCTGATCTACCCCATGCTCGATGATCGCACGGGTAGCAGCCGCGCGGTGCCGCCGCCTATGGGCGCGATCACCTGGAACGCTGCCGCCAACCGCTTCGGCTGGTCGTCCTTCCTCGGCATGCAGGCTGGCTCGCCGCGTCCGCCCAAGGGAGCGGTGCCTGCGCGGGTGGAGAGCCTCAAGGGATTGCCGCCGGCATTCATCGGCGTGGGCTCGATCGACCTGTTCGTGCAGGAAGATGTGGAATATGCCAATCGCCTGATGGCAGAGGGCATTCCGACCCAGCTTGTCGTGGTTCCCGGCGCGTTCCACGGCTTCGAAGGCGCTGCTCCCAAGGCAGGCATTTCCCAGCGGTTCGAAGCAGCGGTGCAGCAGGCCCTGGCCGACGCATTTACGTTGAAATGGTGAGCGGCATCATGCCCCGCCCAGTCCATGGCATTGTAGAGCAGGATCGATGTTGAAGAACGACGCGCCTTTTCAATGACATGCCACGAGGGCGTTGGGAGTGCTGACTCGTGCACTCCCAACGCCTCGGATGGCAATCTCGGCTCATCCCTGATCCATCACGCCGAAGGCGTCAATTGCCCCCACATCCCATGGGAACGGTCACCTGGCCATAGGGAATGACGGTCACCGGGCCCACCAGCCCATAGGGACTCTTGGTCTTGTAGGCGGCGTTGTAGATCGGCGTCGCGATATGCACTTGAAGGTCGTTGACGCCCGGCCGCAAATAACCGCCCAGGTCGATGCGGCTGACATCGGCCTGATCGATGGGGGGCAGGCGTTTTCCATTCACGCTGACCTGCGCGGTGCCGTAAAAAGCGCCAAGGTCGAGATAGGCACGCGTGCCGCCGGTCCAGCCAGAGCCAATATCGACCGAAGCCTTGTAGGTGGACGTGCCCGACTTGTTTTCCAGGCCCGGCACATGCTGCCAATCCGGCAGCTTTCCGTCTGCGCCGGGGGTCAGGGTGATGGGCGTGAGCGCGACCTTCGCAATGTCGTTCACGCCAGCGCCAGCCTGCCAGGATGTGACCTGGAGCGTCCAGGAGGCAGGCGTCTTTCTGGCGCCCACCGCCGCGATCTCGCTGCTGACCTGCCGCCCGTCGGCCAGGGTGGTGGCATATCGGCCCGCCGCCGTGTCGCGCAGGACCGGGTCGCCGCCGTCCAGGCTGAGTAGCTCATCGGCGTTCGTGCTTACCGCCGCGGTTTTGCAGACGGGCTTGGGCGTGTCCTGATTGCCGGGAGTGAGGGCGATGAGCGTGCTGTCGCCCGACGCCAGATCAACCTCAATCTTCACCCCATTGTCTGTCCGGGTGAACAGGCTGATGGGCCGCACCTGACCTGTCCAGGCGTCATAGCGGTAGGGGAGGCCCTTTCCTTCCAGCGTCACCTCCGCCTTGGTCCTGTCCGCTGCCGCGTTGAACAGATAATAATAGTCGCTGTCCTCCGACTGCCGGTGCAACGTCACGAGCGGCTTGGCGTCGTAAGAAGCGGCCGAACCGATGCCCGCCGCTTTCAACGCGTTCACGACGCCCGCGCGATCCGCAACCCGCGTCACCGATTTCTGGGCGAACAGCGCCGCTACGACCTTGCGCAGTGCGGCGTCGTCAGCGGGATGATAGCCGCTCACCCGCGCCGGAAGCTCGCCGATGACAAAGATCGGAAAGCCGCTGCGCGCCCAGCTGAGAAGCCGCCTGGCCGATGCGAGGTTCATTGGAATGCCGGACCCTTGGGCGTCCAGCACGAACGCCTTGTAGCCCATATTCGTCAGGCGGCCGTCCACGATCTTCGCCGATGGGTGCGCCATGAGAGCATCGCTCATGAAGCCGTAGGTATAGCCGGAACGCTCCAGCCCCAGATCGCCATAGCGCGCTTCGTCCGGGCCGCCCCAATACATGGCGATTTCGTTGCGAAGCTCGCCCCGGCGGAGGACGGTTTGCAGGCGCGCGACATAGTCGTTGATCGTCACGTCATCGGCAAAGGTCGGGATCTGGACGCCATAATTGTCGCCCACCGCATTGCCAAAGGGCATATAGCCCGGCCATCTGCTGGAACCGCCCGGCGTCTGGTCCGGCCAGCCATGATAGACGACCTTGTTCATGCCAAGGCCGATAACCTCATTCATTCGCATGACCAGCGACACGCGCGAAAGCCCATCCGTGCGGCCGAATGTGCCCATCTCGCTCGATACGATGGTCCTGCCCATCTGCGCGTTCGCGCTCACCACCTGCCGCCAGGCGTCGGAAGCATCGGTGGAAAACATCGGCTTGCTGCGGTTGTTCGCTTCCTGCTCCGGTATGTCGATAGCGGCCGCGGCGTCGGAATTGTTTACCGCTGTCGGACCCCACCCGGCATAGCCCTGCGCGCGCAAGGTCATGCCGTAGGAATGGGCCCATTGCTTGAGCGGCAGGATATGGTTGCCGACAAACAGTTCCGACAGGGTCTGGCGGTAATCCTCGCGAATGCGCGTGCCGACGCCATTGCTGAATTCGAACATGGGATTGGACGAATTGGATATCGCCGCCAGATACGGCACCAGCGAATAGCCGCGCCGCTTGCGGAATTCGCTCAGGAAATTATCGGTCCAATGGCGGACCTCCTCACCATGGCGGTTGAGTTCAAAGGAATCGAAGAATAGCGATCCGCCGCTATCCCTGAACGCTTGCCGCAATTCGGGGTTCAGGACCTTCGTCTCCCAATAATCGACGATCGCCTGCGCGCCGGAGGAAGCGAAGTGATCGACCATGTAGCTGGGCGTGGGGGTCTGGGCGAGTTCGATCACCTGACCCGTGCCGTTCATCCACGACGCGACCAGCACATAGCGGCCCGGCCCGGCGGGCGCGGCAAAGCGGATGCGGCCGTCCTTGACGCTGGCCGTGCGGTCCAAGGCCGTGCTCGCGTCCAGCATCGGCGGCGATTTCGATCCCGCTTCGCAATTGCTGTCGCAGCGATAGGCGACCACGCCCAGCAGGGTGCGCTTGGTGACTCCGGCGGGCAGCTTGGCCTCAGGAACCACGCCTTCATAGCTTTCCCCGCCGTTCACGAAGACGGAGCCAAAGGTGATTTCCTTCGCCGTCCCCGGCGCGTCGGGCGACAGGCCCTGAATGCCCGCCGACCAGCCGGGCGTGTAGATCTGATCGACGCGCAACCCTTGCGCCTTCCCGGCCTTGAACAATTGCGTCCAGGCGCGGGTCCATTCCGGCGTGCCGAACCCGTGGCGCTGCGGATCATAGCCCGGAACCTTGCTGACCGAAGGAACGCCGCTCAACTGGTTGGCTTCGAAACCGCCAGCGCCCGACGACCTGATCTGCGCCACCTGCTCCGTGATGGAGGTAGGCGTCATCATGCCGCCATTGTTCCAGAAACGGTACATCGGGCGATCCGGCATGGCGGGATTGGCGAAGCTGCCTTCGGCCGCCACGGGCGCATCTTGCGCGCTGGCCGGAGTGGACGCCATCAACGCTGCGGCGATCATCGCCGTGGCGCTGCTGCGCATCAGGTTGGCCACCATTTCAGGATGCTTGGTGGCAAGGCAGGATTGGCCCGATGAAGTCGCCATGATGATGCTCTCCCATTACTGACATATGTTGATCATAGTCCCGGACCTCGCGGCATTCCGGCTCCGGGACAGAAGTTGTTACTGCCCTTATCGCTTTGCCTTGGCCAAAGCCGCCTGCGCGATCGGACGCATGGCGTCGTAGCCGCGCCGGTTGGGGTGCACGCCGTCATTCGACATTTCCGGCCGTATGCGCCCTTGGGCGTCGGCCAGAACGCTGTGATAATCGGCATAGCCAGCACCGCGCTGCGCCGCGAGCGCGCGGATGCGCTTGTTGAGTGCGACGATCCGCGCCGTTTGTCCCGCGCCCTGATATTGCGCCGAAGCGGTCGAGGGCAAGATGCTCGACAGCACGACGCGGATGCCGTGCGCCTTGGCCATGTCGGTCATGGCGCTCAGATTGTTGATGATGTCATCGTCAGTGATCGCCGGTCCGCCATTGCCGCCAATGTCATTGGTCCCAGCATTCAGGTGAAGGACGGCGGGCTTCAACGCCACCACATCCTGATAGAAGCGCAACAGGATCTGCCCGCTCGTCTGCGCGCTGATGCCGCGATCGACCACACCCTTGCCGAACAGCACGGGATCGCCATAGCTCCAGAACTCGGTGATGGAATCGCCCAGGAAGATCACGGCGGGACGCGCGCCCGACTGGAGCAGTTTCGCATTTTCGGCGCGGTAACGGCACAGGAACGGCCAATCCTGTTCCTTGCGCTGCTGCATTTCCTTGCCGATGTCCGCCAGCTTGGGCAGCAGCTTCGGAGCAGCCTTCGCCATCGCCGCCGGGCCTTCGGGCGACAGGATGGCGTCGCGCATCTCCGCAATGTCGGGATCGCCGGTGAAGCGGCTCTGCGTGCACATGCCCTGCGCCACTGGCTGGGCGGGCTCCGCTGCTGCTGGGGGCAGAATGGCGAAGGCGGTCAACACCACCGGCAAGGACTTGGCAAAAGCGCGGGAAATCATGGCGGGACCTTTCAGGCCGGTTGATGAAGACTTTCGGTCGCAAGGACATTTAGAAGAGGGGCAGGGCAGGCGTGCGTCCTGCCGGGGCATTCACTTTTCAGGCTGTGTTTCAATCCGCACGCCGGACAATTCTCCGGTGAAGGGGAAGGGCGCGGTATAGTTTCGGCTGGCGGGGGCGGCCGTGTCCTTGCCGATGTCGATCTCCTGCATCGATGAGTGCAAAATGCCCATCTTCCCTTCATCCACCGCCTTGCCGTCGATGCTGAGCGTGCCCACGCCCGCAGCAGGCATATAGGCGCCCGGCTTCATCCCCGGATTGATGGTGAAGGCATAGGAAATCCTGTGCGCGCCGGGCGAGAGCGGCGCGCGCAACGCCTTGGTGCCCATCATCGGCAATCCTTCCACCACCACGTCGCCCTTGTCCATATACAGGCTGAAGGTTCCGCCATGGGAGAAGATCACCCCCTGCGCGCCCTGCGGCGGCACGACCACATCGGCCTTGATGGCGAAGGACTTGCCGCCGAAGTCGGGAGCGGAAAGCGCCAGGATAGTGGGCATGCCCGGCCCGAAGGTGACATTGGCGGGCTTGCCCGGCGCGGGCGGATAAGCGCCGTACATATTGTTGGAGATCAGCGGATAGACATTGTTGCGCCGCGCTTCCTTATCGAACAGCGTCTTCATCGCCGCCAGCTTGTCGGGGTAGCGCGCGGCAAGATCGGTCGCCTGGCTGTAATCATGGTCGAGGTCGTACAGTTCCCACCTGTCGCGCGCGAAAGAGTCCTGCGGATCGAGCGGCTGGTGATATTCCTTCATCTGCCACGGCACCCCATGCCGCGCGGACGCCATCCAGCCGTCCTGATAGATGGCGCGATTGCCCCAGACTTCGAAATATTGCGTCCGGTGATGGGAAGAAGCCTTGGGATTGGCGAAGCTGTCGGCAAAGCTGCTGCCTTCCAGCGGCTTCTGCTTCACGCCATCCACGATGTCGGGCATCTGAATGCCGGTGATGTCATAGATGGTCGCCGCGATGTCGTTGAGATGCGTGAACTGGGTCCGCATCGCGCCGCTATTCTTGATATGGCCCGGCCAGGACACGACCATGGGGTTGCGCGTGCCGCCCAGATGCGAAGCGACGCCCTTCGACCATTGGAACGGCGTACTCCCCGCCCAGGCCCAGCCCGCGGCGTAAAAGGAATCCTTCATCTGCGGTTGCAGGGCCGCCATGGTAAAGGCGCGCTGCGTGTCCATCTCGCCAGCGCTGCCATTGTCACCGACAATGTAGATGACGATCGTATTTTCCCCGCCCGGCGCCTTGCGCACCGCGTCCAGAAGACGGCCGATCTCATGATCGGTATGCGAGATGAAGGCCGCATAGGCTTCCATCTGCGTGGCGAGCACCGCGCGCTGCTTTTCCGGCAAGCTGTCCCAGGCGGGGAGTTCGGCGGGACGCGGCGTCAGCTTCGCATCCTTGGGAATGACGCCCAGCCGCTTCTGCCGGGCGAAGATTTCCTCGCGCAGCCTGTCCCAGCCGCCATCGAACTTGCCCTTGTACCGCGCCATCCATTCGGCGGGCACGTCATGCGGCATATGGGCGGCGAGCGGCGCGAAATAGAGGAAATAGGGCTTTTCCGGCGCAAGTCCCTTGCGGGTCTGAATCCAGTCGATCGACCGGTCGACGATATCCGTAGTGAAATGATAGCCCTCAGCCCGGCTCTTGGGCTGCGGCACCATCTGGGTATCGTTCCAGAGCAGCGGCGTCCACTGGCTCGCCGCGCCCAGCATATTGCCGTAGAAATGCTCGAAGCCCAGGTTCGTGGGCCAGCGGTCGAACGGCCCGGCGGGGGAGATTTCGCGGAACGGCGTGTTGTGCCACTTGCCGAAGATCGCGGTGCCATAGCCATTGCGCCGCAGCACTTCGGCCATGGAGACGGTATCCTTGCTCCAGATGCCGGTATAGCCCGGATAACCTATTTCGCCGACCGATCCCTGACCGGCCTGATGCGCATTGCGCCCCGTCAGCAGCGCCGCGCGCGAAGGCGAACAGATGGACGTGGTGTGAAAGCGGTTGTATCGCGCGCCGCCCGCCGCAAGCTTGTCGAGCACCGGCGTGGGGGGGGCGCGGGCATGCCCGTTTCAGCAGGCGCACCCTGCGCCGCGACGCCGGAGGCCCCGGCAAGGGGCAATGCGAATGTCAGAGCGACAGCTAAGCGGGACGCCGACTGGTACAAGCGCTTCATGCATCACCTTGTAAAATGTACATCCCCTCGCCGCCGAAGCACCATCGGCGGCTCTCATTACCCCGTAGGCATACAGCCACTTTGCAAAAATGACATCCCTGAATCACTTTTCGCGTAAAGACATCCGAAATTGAGTTTGCCCACAGCGGCGCTATGACCATTCACAGGCTGCGCTTTCCCCGGCGGGGGAGATTATCTCCGCGCCAATCGGAGTGAAGGAGAAAATGGATGCCCGAACAGGTCGACATTGACCATCTTCGCCGCTGGATCGGGACGGAGGAGGCGGCGGACGATATGCTGACCCCTGGTCTCGCCAGCCGTTTCAGCGCGACCCTGGGGCTTCCGGCACAGGAATATCGAACCGGCGTCGCGGCTCCGCGATTGATCCATTTCTGCCTGGCGCAGCCCATCGTGCCGACGAGCACGCTGGCGGAGGACGGCCATCCCGCCCGCGGGGGCTTCCTGCCTCCCGTACCGCTGCCCAACCGCATGTGGGCCGGGAGCGATATCATATTTGCAGGCGACCTGATCGTCGGAGAAGAAGTGCGGCGCGTGTCGCGGATCAGCGACGTCGCGGTGAAGCCGGGCCGGACGGGCACCCTCTGCTTCGTCACTGTGGATCATCGCATCACCGGCGCATCAGGCGGCAGCATCAATGACCGCCAGACGATCGTCTACCGGGAAGCTACATCGGCCCCGGCACGCCCGGCAGAGACGGCTCCGGCGGGAAGCACGGTCCAATCGATCGACCCCCAACCCACCTTGCTCTTTCGCTATTCGGCGCTGACCTTCAACGCCCATCGCATTCATTACGATCACCCCTATGCGACTGAGGTCGAAGGCTATCCGGGTCTGGTGGTGCACGGTCCGCTCCAGGCGACCCTCCTCCTGCATCTTGCCGCGAGCGAACAGGGCGGGCGCGCGCCTGACGGCTTCACCTTCAAAAGCGTTTCGCCCCTCTATTCGAATGAGGCGCTTTGCCTGCATGCCGGACCCCGCACCGGGGACAGAATGGACCTTTGGAGCGCAAGGCCCGATGGCCCGTTCGCGATGCAGGCGCAGGCGCGCTGGACATGAATGCCGCCAGCACTGACTGGGAAGGACGCGTTCAGCCTGCCGCCCGCACCACGCATCGAAAGCCGATATGGCTGGTAGAGGAATCGATCGCCTGCGGGTGCCGCGCGGCAGGCCGGTAACGCTGGCAATAGCTGGGCGCGCAAAGATGCGATCCGCCTTTCAGCACCTTGCGCGGGATCGGCACGGGCGAAGAATCCTTTTCAAGGCTCTCGTGCCGGGTGGCGCCGCGCGGATTGGCGGGCACGCAGCAACTGCCTCGCGCCTTCGCCTCAACCTTCGGCTGGGCATACCAGTCGGCGGTCCACTCCCACACATTGCCGATCATGTCATAGAGGCCAAAGCCGTTGGCCGGGTAGCTGCGCACGGGCGAGGTCCTTTCCCAGCCATCCTCCAGCGTGTTCGCGAAGGGAAAGGCGCCCTGCCAATAATTGGCCAGCATGCGTCCTTCGGGCGCGAGCTGATCCCCCCACGCATATTCCTGTCCGTCCAGCCCGCCGCGCGCGGCATATTCCCATTCCGCCTCGGTCGGCAGCGCCTTGCCCGCCCAGCGGGCATAGGCACGCGGGCTCTGTTGCAAAAATCGTGAAGCTTGAGCATGCTTGGCGGAGATT